>JANOPP010000088.1:0-8215 GCA_031421915.1 Myxococcales bacterium
GGACACGTAGTTGAGGACATGTCCGAGCTCCTGCACAACGCGCCATGCCAGGGGATGGTCGATGTCGATCGTGAACTTGACCCACCACAGGCCGTCCTCAAGAACGCCCCTGCTGATGCTGCCTTCGATAGCTGGGACTCGGAGCAAGAACTGCTCAAGGGTCGTGAAGTCGAATTCGTCAGGCATTCGAATTCTCTCGTCGCAGATCGAAGCTCTCACGACACCGCTCTGAAATGACGATCCTGGGCTTCGTTACTGAAGGGTGGTAGAACGTGAGTGGCTTCGACAGAACTCCTCCAGCCCTACACGGGACGCACGCACTGTTCGCTCCGCGCGATCTACCCGAACTGGTGTTTCAGCCGGTGATCGAGAGCTGTGCCTGGATCCACTTCGACGGTCTATGCTGCTTCGAGGGGTGGAGCCTTCTGCGCGAGCTGGCGCGGGTGCACGGCGACGAACGTGTTCATGTCATCGGGCTCGACCTTGACGAGGCTCTGCTGCTGACTCTTCCGGTGGGTTCGGATGAGGATGCCTATCAGGCGATCTGCGACGACGAGCTCTTCCAGGCGAACCTCTTCCGGTGGTGGGGTTCTTCAGGTCAATGGGGCATCCACGGCTCTCGTGGTCTCGAGGTCGCCGTCGTTGGGCAGGTCGGGCAACTCGCATGGCCAGTCACGCCCCAATGCCCCGTTCTCCCGATCGACGCAGCCATCCGCCTCTGTCGGGGGCACGAAGAGCATCTCCAGCAGGTGCGCCCACGTTTGCTGGCCACATATGACGCCCTGTCGTGGGATCCCGCGGTTGGAGACCTCGAAGGGCTCCCGCAGTTGCTCGCCTTCTGCGCCGACGTCGCGGCCGATCGTGTCAATCCTGTCGTGGCTATCAGGGCACTGGTCGACCTGCTGGAGCGCGTTCCCACGTCGATCCGGAGGATCGCGGCGACGGATCGGCTGCATGAAGCCTGGGGAAGGACGTCGTACCTCATGCTGGACGAAGCGGTTCGCACGCCTTGGGGGCCGTTGCTTCTCGCTGTGAACGACGGAAATCACGAGCGGCACTCGTCTGAAGAGCGTGCGCTGGTTCGCCAGGCGTGCGCGGAGATCGTCGCCGCCGCCGAACGTGCATGACCGACGAGCCGGGCGTCTTCAGAGCATCGATCGCTAACGGCGAGATGCACTTCGACGGGCGCGCTCGTGTACGTGTCGCACGGTCGAAGAGGCGGAGGCAGGATCCGGTTCAATTCGCCAGGCAGTGCCTGGCGAAACCTAATCGTCCGCGAAGCGCGCGATGTCGTCGGCAGGGATTTCCCATTCGCTGCGTTTCCAGACGCGATCCCAGGCTTCGAGCTCTCGTTCCCAGCCTGGGATGACTCTCTCGAACTTCGTCGCGCGCAGTCTTGACGCAATCTTCCAGCGTGAAGCCCGGTCGATTGGATGGCGCGCGAGGTGGAACAGGATTGTCCCGCCGTGCAGGGAGTCGTGACGGCGCACCAGCAATCGCAACCCCGGGATGCTCTGGCCACGGTGGCGCAGAGCGGCAAGCGTATACAGCAAGGAGGAGACGTTCGCGTATTCGTCGCCGTGCGTCTCGTTCTGGGGATCGAAGGACGAGACCGTGCCGCGCTCGAAATCAACCAGCCAGTTCCAGGCGTGCAGCCCTCCGGGCGTTTCGCCGTCGCATTGCGGGAGTCCCATCACGAACAGCACGGCGGTCTCGTGGAAGCGGTCCATGCGACGGACCACTTCCGAGTACGCACGAGAGAGCGAGCTCGCGAAATGCCGGCAGTAGGCTGGGTTCGATGCCGAGAGATGCGGCAGGTTCAGTCCCAGTCGGTCGCTAACCTGAACCGATAGGCGTGCGCTGAATCTCTCGAGGTGATCATCAATCGTGTCCACGTGCGTCGAGTGCGACTGAATGCGTTTGCACAAGACGCGGCAGAGGTCGGCTGGCGATTCGAATGGTTGCTTCAGATCGAGATCTGCCGTTGCTGCGACGGCTTCCTCGTCGATCCACTTCTCGTACGGGCCTCCGTCCGCGAGCCGTTGCAACGACGTTCGAATCAGAGCGAGGGCAGATGGCAAGCCCTCGTCTTGCTTTGCGCTCAGACCACTGATGCCGATGTGGGAGCGGCCGATGGCCAAGCGCCGCTCGAGACTCGTACGAAGGCCGACGCTCATCTCAACTCCGCGTACCTTGAGACAGGTCGTCGATCCCGTAGTTCTGCGCGCCAACAACACAGTGTTGGCTCAAGGAAGCGCCCGCAAGTGACGGTCTAGCGGAGGCTTCTTGGTGGGCTTCTTCGTCTTTGCTGGTGGAGGTTCCATCTTCGACAAGAGGAAGCGCGTCACACGCTCCTGGCACTCCGCCAAGTGCTCCATTGATAGGTCGATGTAGCCGGCGGTCACTGAACCGCGCGGCGGCCGGTGATTCGTGAGCACGTCGATCACGAACGGTGAGATGCCGCCGACCTCGACGAGCGCGCTCGTGTACGTGTCGCGCAGACGGTGAGGCGAAGGTAGGATCCGTTTCACCTCGCCCGACTTCTTGTCGGTTCGTTGCTGCTTTCCCTCGATCAGGTGCACGACGGCGCCTGCGCTGTGCGGCTTCTGTCCGAGGGCGGTGCACAGCGCGCAGGCCTTCTCCTTGAGCGCGCGCGTCGGGAAGACCCAGCCGCCGTCCCCATTCGCGAAGACCACGCGGTTGTCGGAGCGCCGTCTCTCGAGGATGCGAACGCACTCCGAGCTAAGAGGGATGTTGAACGCGCGCTCCTTGCCGCCCTTCGGGTTGGGGCGATGGAGCTTCCCCGCATCGAGATCGACATGCTCCCAGCGCACCGTTGCCCCGTCCATGCGGCGTAGACCGGTGAGCAGCAGGAATATCTGGTAGTCGCCGCGGATGCCGGGCCGCGTGCCGATGCGCTTTCCGCTCACCACGATCGGCTCGATCGAGTTCACCGTCTCCAGCCACGCGGGCAGGTTCGCCCACGGAATCGGCTCCTGGCGCCGACTCTCCTTGTTCCAGTGCACGGCGATCGTCGGGTTCGCGGGGAGGTCGTGCTCCTTGAGCGCCGTGTTCCACGCGGCGCGGATGTGCCGCATCACGCGGTTCGCCAGGTACGGTCCGTTCTGCTTGGACAGCTGCTCGTGGAGCTCGCGGCAGTGCGAGCGCTCGATCTTCTCCAACGGCCGATTCATCCAGGTCGCGAGGTACTTGTCCCGCTCGCGGGTGATCGTCGCGATGCTCGATGCCGACGCGCGGTCCGCACGCATGCGTGACACATGCAGATCGAACGCATCCGAGAGGGTAGGGCCGCCCTCGCGCTTGCGCAGCTCCAGGCTCGGATCACCGCCGCCGGCGACCCTGCCGAGGATCTCCCGCGCGCGCAGCCTCGCGGACGTGACCGTCCAAGGCGTGCCGTCCTCGCGGATCTCGCCACGGCGGCCGATGACCTGTCGTCGCTTCGCACCGTTCGCCCGGTAGTTCGCGATGAACGTCGCGAGCCGGCGACCGACGACGACCCCGAACCCGGGCACCTCCTCGTCCCAGACGATGACCTGCGCCTTGCCCGCGGGAAGCGAGACGCGGTCGAGCGATTTCTCGGTAAGCCTAAGGTTCATGGTGTGCGTGGTGACTAACGAAAACAGACCCTAGGCTCTGCCAGATTAGTCACCAATTAGTCACCAAGAGAACCACAGGCACGCCAGACGAGCAACCGCGAAGCCTCGGGTTCTCCGTCGAGGATTCGACTCTAGTCACCAGCTGGCCGCGACAGCTAAGTACTGGATGCGATGACACCCGAGTGCTTTGCAAGCCGAGGGTCTGGGGTTCGATCCCCCAAACCTCCACGTATTTGGACGATTCGGCGAAGCGATTGATCACCGGTTGATCACCACATTCCAGGCGCTGATCACCAGTCTGATCGCTGAGCGCGACGAAGTGCCCGTAGTCGCGCGCGAAGGCCAGGAGGTCGCGAAGCCCGTCCGGCTATTCGCGAGTCGCTCGTGGTCCCTGGAATCCGCAACGCTGAGCTCGCTGAAAACGATCGACGTTCCAACGGGTCTTCAGACTGTCTGTCCCGCATGACTGTCTGTCCCGAGAGCGGAGGATCCATGCCGAAGCGAGACGATGCAGAAACCCGATCGCGCGACGTTCATGCGGTGAACGATGACGGGATGATCGCGTGCAATCCGCGCGATCGCGAGGCAGCTCACCGTGCAGAGGTGGGCGACATCTTGACCAGCGTAGACCGCGAGGGCGTCACATGCTCGAAGTGCCTCGCGGCGATCGCGAAGGCGTAGGCGACGCGATCAACCGCCAAACGTACGAGCGCGGGGCTTGGCGAGGGGCGTTGAACCGGTCTCCGTTGGTGCTCCGAACTTGATCCGGACGTTCGCGCAGACAGGGGTGGCCACCCCGTCGATGACGTATGGCTCGTAATGCCAGGTTCGCACGTGGCCGAGCATCATTGCGTCATACGCGGGAATGAGACTGGAATCGACGATCTCGGCCCGCGTCACAGAACCCGAACTGTCAATGCACAGCTGGATGGTCGTGTGGTCCCTGTGCGCGTGGGCGGCCTTCGGTAGGCTAAAGTTGCTCGAGCCGAGAGTGCGGACCCGGTCGAGCGCCTCGTAGCCGACGATCGTGAATCCCTCAGGGGCAGGCGCACCGAATCCGATGCGCTTCGTCGCGCTCGCGGCCTTCTCCTTCGGGGCGACAAGGCGCGTCATCGCGCAGACGGCGATTGGACGGCCATCAACGAGGAAGGGGCGAAACCGCCATCCCGTCACGAGCTCCGAGAAGACAGATTCCGCGATCGGTGATGACGCGTCGTAGCGGCCGCCGATCGTCGTCTCGCCGAGCTCGGAGACGCAGACCTTGAAGATCGCGTACGAGTAGGGAGTGGAGCGTGGTTCTCTCGGCTCGCGAGCGAGGCGGGCCACGGTCGCCGGATCGCTCGGTGCGTCGATGCTGCCCTGTGTGCGCAGCGTCTCGAGGGTGCGCTGGCTGATCGTCGGCAACGAGTCAGCCGCAGAGTAGCGCCCTTCGAATCCGAGCCAGTCGATCCGCGTGTGCTTCTCGAAGAGGGAGAGGCGGGCCTCGATAGTGAATCCTCCGTGGTGCTCGAACGTCGCCGTCTCGAACATGACCCGCTCTGGGTTCCACTGCATGCCCAGGGTGGTGAGGCATTGCAGGAACCGAGCGCGGCGGGTCTCGGTGATCGTTACGGGTGTGGCGAAGTCTCTGCTGCACCCGGAATCCTGGAATGCGATACCTCCGTACTCGAGTGGGTTCTGGAGGAGCTTGTCGAGCTGCTCGCCGTTGCGCGCGGCAATCGCCTTGTTGAACGCGCGGATCGTCTCGGTGGATGGCGACTCGTACGAGCAGGCAAAGAGGAGCGAGAGCGCGACGACCAGACGCATGCGGCGAGTATATGCGCCGAGAAGTCACGGCGGTGTGCGCGGGCCAGTCCTCGACTGGCTCGATGGCACCGGCAACGATCGCGACGGAGCCGTCAACGATATCGCTACTCCGACCGTGAACAACGTGGCGCGGTTCTCGTTCGCTTGCGAGGTTGCCTCCATCAAGGGCGATGGCGAGATCGTGACGGTCGAGGGAGCCGGGCGACGAACGCCCGTGTTCTCGTGCGTCGTGCGATACGAGCGACCAGCCTGGTCATTGCGCATACGGCAACCGGACGGCCTTCTGCGAGAAAAGGGCGAAACCGCCACGACGCGACCAGCTCCGAGAGGACCGACTCTGCGATCGGCGATGACGCGTCGTAGCGATGGGCGAGCTTCGTCTCGCCAGTCTCGGAGACGCAGATCTTGAAGATCGCGTAAGAGAACGGGGGCGAGCGAGATGTCCGGGGATCCCGAGGCCAAGGGCGGGAGGAGCGCGACTGCGACGGCTTACGAGCATCCAACCAACGGATTGCAATCAATCAAAAATGATTGCTTACGGCATAAAACACGGCTACAATGTATCGGAAATGAGCGATTACGGAAGTACCTTCGGGGAGACGCTTCGCGGCATTGGAGAGCGGGCTCGCAAGCTGAGGCTGATGCGCAACCTTCGCCAGGAAGAGCTTGCGACTCGTGCCGGCGTTGGCATCGCGACTGTCCGTCGTTTCGAGAAGACCGGCGGCGCATCCATTGAGAACGTGCTTCGAATCGCGACTGTGCTTAACGCCGAACGTACCTTCGAGAAGTTGTTCGAAGCACCGCCTTTCGCATCCCTTGATGAGGCTTTGGCGCGACCAGAGGTAACGCATCGCCAACGGGCCCGACTGAAATGAAGCTCAAGCAGGTCGAACAGGTAACCGTCTACTATGAACCCGAACAGGGTCGTCGGACGAAGGTCGGTCGGCTTGCGCTGAAGACGCGGCAGATTCTGTTCGAGTACGACCCCGTGTTTCTGGGGGCGAAGCTAGATCTTTCTCCTCTTCGGCTCCCGCTTACACCGGACGTGGTCGTGGGGGAACCCAATGTTCTCGACGGACTGATGGGCCTGTTTGACGACAGCCTTCCGGATGGATGGGGAAGACTGTTGATCGATCGTCGCGCCGCTGAACTTGGGGTGTCCGGCGGCTCCCTCACACCCCTTGATCGACTGACGTTGGTCGGAGCGCGATCAATGGGGGCGCTGATCTACGAACCGGAGATCGCACTCGAAGACCCTGCGATGGTGAAGCTATCGGAGCTCGCGCGTGAGACTGAGACTGTCCTTGAAGGAACGAGCGGCGCGGATCTTGAGCGACTGATCGCTGTCGGTGGTTCTCCGAAGGGTGCTCGCCCCAAGGTGCTGATTCAACTCTCTCCAACCGGCGAGGTGCATTTCGGCGCAAAGACCATCGAGCCGGGCTTCACTGCGTGGCTCGTGAAGTTTCTCGCCCGTGAGGACGATCCGCACAGTGCATCCTTAGAACACAGCTACTTCCTCATGGCCAAGGCAGCAGGTGTCGACGTGCCAGACACCCAGCTCTTGGGAAAAACGAAGCGTGACCCAGGGTACTTCGCCATCGAGCGTTTCGACCGGGTCGGCACGACGCGGCGTCACATTCATACGCTCGGTGGTCTCCTCCAGCTTCCACATGGCTACGCTGCGCTCGACTACCGTGATCTACTCAAGGTCACGAGAAGGCTCACACGCGATGAGGCCGCTGTAGCCGAAATGTTTCGGCGTGCTTGCTTCAATGTCTTTGCTCGCAATCGGGATGACCACACCCGAAATTTCGCGTTCCTCATGGACGAGCGTGGAGGGTGGCATCCCAGTCCGGCATTCGATCTCACGTTCGCCAATGGCCCCGGCGGTGAGCACACGATGCTGATAGCAGGCGAGGGCCGCGCTCCAACCCGCGATCACTTGCTCAAGTTGGCGAAGGACGCCGATCTCAAGCACGCGAGCGTGATCGTCGACGAAGTTCGAGCGGCAGTTGATCGTTTCAAGGAGTTCGCACAGGAAGCTGGCGTGCCCGCTCGACTACGAGGAACGGTCGCAACAGCCCTGGGTGTTCCGAAGCGTTGATTCTACGGCAGGCAGCTCAACGCACGCACGATGACGGTGTCGCCTTGGCTTCTCACGAACTTCGCGAACGCCTCAACCTTGTACAAGGTTCGCGCGTGTTCGTTCGGAGGCGCATCATGAGCACGTAGTGCGACCAGCTCAGCGACGGAGGGAACGGGCAGACTCGCAGGGCAGGACGCAGTCTGGCCTATCTCAGAAAGGCCGGACGCTGTCCGGCCTGTTGTCGAACCACTCGGAATTCTGCCTCGTGGTCTCGAGCTCGTAGAACGCTCGGGCGGCGATTCGAATTTGGCAGGCGGCGCCTGCCGTTTCTCCAATTCGCCAGGCAGTGCCTGGCGAATCTTGCTCCTGCTAGTTGCCATCCAGCGCCTCGACAAGAAGCTCCCAACGCAGACCGTTAGGGTTGAAGCCGTACGCGGTGACGCGATAGCTGCCGCCGCCGTGGCGCTGCGTGATCTCGCGAACGGTGCACGGCCCTGAAACATGGAAGCCGCCTAGTTCGTCGAGGAGCGCGAACTCGTGGTCTCCGTGCGGGTACCACTCGCGGAAACGCGCAACGCTGATGCGCGTGAGCTGATCGTCCGGTAAATCGGCGAGGCGAGCGGCAAGTACGGCGGGCTTGACGCGGTCGAAGTCACTCGCGCGCGGGAGCGCCGGCTCGCTATCCATACGGAGCTGACCTTCGGTG
>JANOPP010000089.1:0-24465 GCA_031421915.1 Myxococcales bacterium
ACCGCCGGGCGACAGCGGTAATTCCATGAGCCTCTCGGGCGTTTAACTCAGCGGGAGAGTGATTCCTTCACACGGAATAAGTCGGGGGTTCAATCCCCTCAACGCCCACCAGCCAGCAACGACGACACGCCCGGTTACCGCAAGGTGCCGGGCGTCGCTGCATCTAGCGGGCGAGGGGATGATCACTTCCATGACCACAGGCGGGCAGATTGGCGATTTCTCCCTCGCGAGCGACGGCAGGCCGCGGGTCAGCTTCGCGAACACGCATCTTCGAACCGCCAGGGAATTTGCACTGGAAGTGAGCGCGATCCAGCGTCAGCACCAGGCCGAGGATCTGGGCGACCACTTCGATGGCATCACCGCGAAGGCCACCGCCACGGTGCTGTGCGCTGTTGCAGCTCTCGACGCGTTCATCGCCGAAATTCAATTCGATCACGAGTCCACGTTCCCCGGGCAGGGGCAAGCTGCGCTCGACGAGTTCAAGCGCGTCCACTACAAGTCGATTCGTGTTCGCCTCGAATCAATGGCTGCGCTCAACGGTCGGGCCATGTTGTCCTGGGATCAGGGGATCGGGCAGCAGTTGATTGCGCTGATCGAACTCCGGAACGCGCTCGTTCATTTCACGCCAGAGTGGCCATCGGAGTCGGTGCTGCACGAACGCGTGTCGCTGATACTCACGAACAAGTTCGAGCCGACTCCATATAGGTTCGTTCCGCCCGAACGCATTTTTCCGCGACGCTGGGCGAGCTACTCGTGCTGCAAGTGGGCTGTCGAGACAGTCCGCAGCTACGCCCTCGCATACGCAGCGCACAACGGCTGGCCTTGCAGCTTCACCAAACCGGTGCACGGCGCGTTGCCGTTGCCGTGATCAAGCTGCGGCTCGCTCGCAACTGTCTATCACCTCGGCGGACCGTATCGGCTAGCCTGTCGAGATGACGACGCTGGAGGGTATCGCCAGGGTCCTCGGTGGCGTCGTTCGGATCACGAACAACCTATGCTGGCTCGACACGACGGTTGGCGAGTTGCGTGCTGCCGTCATTCGCAGGTCGAACACGTTTGACCTTGCGGTATTCACGCCCGAGACGCGGGAGCTCGATCCATTCCTGGCAACCTCCACGGACGAGTGGCGGCTCGATGGACCGGACCTGATCATCCCACGGCTTCGCCATGGATACGAATTCTCGGGTTGCCGAGGCGGAGTCCTGTTCGCACGCTCGATGTCGACGCCGTCCCTAGATCAAATCATAGCCACGCTATGGGACCTCGCCCATTGGGCGCGAAAGCCGTGGATCGCGTGGAGCGACGAGGCCCCCAAGTTCACCAAGCGGGGAGAGCGCCGCGCCGAACGCCGTCGATTCGCGCACCGCCTGCTCTCGCGCCTCTGGTTTGTCGCGATCGTCGTGTTGCTGGCCACGCTCGTCCGTCGCTGCGGTCCTTATGCCGCCCGGGGGCCTCCGGGCGCGATGTCGGATCTGCACCCCCGGCTGGTGCATTCACATGGAATTGGTCGGGGGCAGTCATCCGACCTTGAGTGCTGCCGAGACACTTTGGGCCGGGGGTCGATGTCGGCTACGCTAACAACCATGACCACCACCGAACGAGAAGCACGCATTCGCGCGCGCCTCGCCGCGGTGGCCGAGATGACGCCCGAGCAGCGGCACCGGCAGCGCGAGAGCTTCGCGTACGGCAACGTCAAGATCGACGAGCCAACGGTCGTTCGACCTCCTCCGACGAAGCTCTGAGTACCAATGGGCGGTTGGGCGTGCGACGACGATCCGCCGTCACCGGATGCGCAGCGGCCTTCTATTCTTCTTGCGCGAACGACTGCGCGAGCTTCTCGAGTACGCCCTGATCTTCGAGTGTCGTCGTATCGCCGCGCGCCGTCGAACCGGAAGCGACCTCGCGCAGCAGCCGCCGCATGATCTTCCCCGAGCGCGTCTTCGGCAGCGCCTCGGCGAACCGGATCTCCTCGGGACGCGCGAGCGCGCCGATCTGCTGCACGACGTGATCGCGCAGCTCGCGCGCGAGGGCGTCATCCGCGACCATGCCCGAGCGCGGCGTCACGAACGCGACGATCGCCTGGCCCTTGAGAGCATCCGGCCGGCCGACGACCGCGGCCTCGGCGACCTTGGGATGCGAGACCAGCGCGCTCTCGACCTCCATCGTCGAGAGCCGATGACCGGCGACGTTGATGACGTCGTCGACGCGCCCCATGATCCAGAAGTAGCCGTCGGCATCCTTGCGCGCGCCGTCACCCGCGAAGTAGCAGCCGGGCACCTCGGAGAAGTACGTGTGCACGTAGCGCTCGTGGTCGCCCCAGATCGCGCGCAGCATCGACGGCCATGGCCGCTTGATCACGAGGAAGCCGCCCTGGTTCGCACCGACGGAGACGCCGTCCTTGGTCACGACGTCGACGTCGATGCCCGGCAGCGGCCGCGTGCAGGAGCCCGGCTTGGTCGGCGTGGCGCCCGGCAGGGGCGAGATCATGATCGCGCCGGTCTCGGTCTGCCACCAGGTGTCGACGATCGGGCAGCGGTCGCCGCCGATGTGCTTGCGGTACCACATCCACGCTTCGGGGTTGATCGGCTCACCGACCGAGCCGAGCAGGCGCAGCGAGGACAGGTCGTGCCTCGCGGGATGATCGTCGCCCCACTTCATGAACGCGCGGATCGCCGTCGGTGCCGTGTAGAACACCGTGACTACCCAGCGCGCGATGATGCTCCAGAACCGATCCGGGCCCGGGTGGTTCGGTGCGCCCTCGTACATCACGACCGTCGCGCCGTTCGCGAGCGGACCGTAGACGACGTAGCTGTGACCGGTGACCCACCCGATGTCGGCCGTGCACCAGAACACGTCGTCGTCGCGAAGATCGAACACCATCTTCGTCGTGTACGCGCAGTTCGTCAGGTACCCGCCGGTGGTGTGCAGGATGCCCTTGGGCTTGCCGGTCGTGCCGCTCGTGTAGAGCGAGAACAGCGGATGCTCGCTGTCGAACGCGACGGCCTCGTGCTTCGCCGACGCCGTGTCGACGACGTCGTGCCACCACAGGTCGCGGTCGTGCATCGTGACGGCGTTGGAGCAGCGCTCGAGGACGATCACGTGCTCGACGGTCGTGTCCTCGACCGCCTTGTCGACGTTCGCCTTGAGCGGGACCACCTGGCCGCGGCGCCAGCCACCGTCCGCGGTGATCACCAGCTTCGCGCCGCAGTCGCGGATCCGGTCGGCGAGCGCCTCTGACGAGAAGCCACCGAACACCACGGTGTGCGGCGCGCCGATCCGTGCGCACGCGAGCATCGCGATCGCGGCCTCGGGCACCATCGGCAGGTAGATCGCGACGAAGTCGCCGGCCTTGATGCCGAGCGCCGTCAGCGCGTTCGCGGCCTTGCAGACCTCGCGATGCAGCTGACCGTAGGTGATCACCGTGGTGTCCCCGGGCTCGCCCTCGAAGATGATCGCCGCCTTGTTCTTGCGCCAGCTCTGCGCGTGCCGGTCGAGGCACGACACGCTCGCGTTGAGCGTCCCGCCGACGAACCACTTCACGCCGGGGCTGTTCGCGTCGGTCGGGAACTCGCCCTCGCGGACCTTGTTCCAGCCTGTGGCCCACGCAAGCTCGCTCGCGAGCTCCGCCCAGAACGCGTCGGGTTCGCGCGCCGCTCGCGCGTACAACGTCTCGTAGTCGATCAGGTTGCCGAGGTGCGCCGTGCGCGAGAACTCGGCGGGGGGCGGAAAGCTCCGGTTCTCGGTCAGGACCGACTCGATCGACGATTGCGCCATGTCAGACGACCGCGATCGCGTCGATCTCGACGCGTGCGTCCTTGGGCAACCGGGCCGCCTGCACGGTCGCGCGCGCCGGCGGATTCTTCGGGAACCGCTCGGCGTACAGCGCGTTGACGGTCGCAAAGTCGTTCATGTCAGCGAGAAAGATCGTCGTCTTGACGACGTGCTCGAAGCCCGCGCCCGCCTCGGCAAGCACGGCGGCGAGGTTCTCGAGGACGCGGCGCGTCTGCGCCGAGATGTCGCCGTCGATCATCGTGTTCGTCGCCGGATCGAGTGGGATCTGGCCCGAGCAGAAGATCATCTTCTTGTCGGTGCTGACGTCGACCACGACCGCCTGCGAGTACGGGCCGATCGCTGCGGGTGCCTTGTCGGTGCTGACGATGCGTCGCTGCATGAGCGGTGTCGTAACACACGCGCTCCAAAGCTCACAGCGCCAGCTCGAGCACGTCGAGGTGCGTGATGCCGCCGCTCGGCGTCGGGCGCGTCTTCGATGCGACGTGGCGAAAGCCGAGGCGATCGTAGAACCGCCGCGCCGCGATGTTCTCGACGACCACCCCGAGCCGCAGCGCCGTGCCTCCGTGCGCGCGGACGTGCGCGGTGATCGCGTCGAGCACACGCGTGCCAAGCCCACCGCCACGCCGTTCGGGTGCGAGGAAGATCAGGCCGAGAAACCACGTGGTCGGCACGGGATAGCCAGCGAGCATGTCGAGCACGCAGACGCCGTCCGCCACGTACAGGTGCTTGCGCTCGAGTGGGATCTCGGGCGGACGGATCGTCAGCATCAGCGTGCCCTCGTTCGGGACGAGCGGCGCGCCCTCGAGGAGGAGCCACGTCTCGGGATCCGCATCGAGGATCGCCTGGATCGCCGCAGCATCGGCGGCAGAGGTCGCGCGGCGCAGCGCCAGGCCGTCGACGGCAAGGTCCCGTGTCACGCGCCGAGCCTAGCTCAGGGTGCAGCGGTCGAGGAGACGGTCTCGCCGCCGGCTGCTTCGGCATCGAGCGCGCGATCGGCGGGCGTCGGTGCGGCAGGCGTCGTCTCGGTATCGGCCGGAGCCGACTCGGGATCGAGCGCGCTGTCGGCGGGGTCGGTCTCCTCGGTATCCTCGGGCATCGGTGGCGCCGAGGGCGGGGCGGCCGGGTCGACGAACGGCAGCGGCGTCTTCGTGGTCTTCGCGAGGTACGTGCAGAGCTGGCCCATGACCTGGTCGTGTGCCTTGCGCACGCGCGCCTTGGACAGCGGCGTATCGGTGTTCGTGATCAGCGAGAACGCGAGCGGGCGCTCGGGGTCGATGTCGAGGATGCCGGACATCGCGATCACCGTGGACAGTGTGCCGGTCTTGCCGCGGACACGAGCGCGGAGGTCGGCCTCCCGCATCCGGTGGCGGAGGGTGCCGTCGGTGCGCGCGACCGAAAGCGAGTCGAGCCACGCCTCCGCGACCGCGGGGTCGACGTCAGCACCGGCGAAGCCACCGGCGGAGCGCACGACGGCGACGAGCGCGGCGGGGGTGATCTGCGTGCGGTACGAGAGGCCCGAGCCAGTGTCGAGCACGAGGCCGTTCGCAGCGACGTGCGGGTGACGCGCGAGCCAGCCGTACATTGCCTCGAGGGCGAGGTCCATCGACGGCGGGGCATGACGCACGAGCGCCGCGGCCGTGACGATCACGCGATCCGCGAGCCAGTTGACGCTCCACTTGTTGACGCGCATCACGATGTCCGCGAGTGGCTGCGAGTCGTGGCGGCCGAGCTCGACGGGCAGGGAGCCCAAGCCAACGGAGTCGCCGACGAAGTCGCCGAGCTCGAGGATCTTCATGTCCCCGGTGACCGTGACCGCGTGGGCGCGGAGAGCAGCGCGCATCGCGTACGCGGCGGTGGCGGTCCGTTCGCGGGTCCACAGCTCGTAGGTGCTCGAGCCGCCCTTGCCGATCGTGCCGCCGATCGTCAGCGTGATCTTCGGCGGCGCGCCCTCGGTCTTGACGGTCTCGGTCTTGTACGTGAGTCGCGGGCGCATGACGCGCTTGCTGGTGGTCGCGGTGACGACGACGGTGACGTGCTCGGCGCCTGCAGCGAGCACCGCGGTCGGCGGTTGACCCGACACCTCGGCGGCAGTGATCGAGACCGGGATGATCGCGCGGAAGATGCCGTCGCGCGTCGGATCGGAGCCGACGACGACGTTGCCCTCGATCGTGGTGATGCCGCGCGCGGCGACCTCGGCCGCGATGTCGTCGAGGTGGGCCGAGGTCAGCGTCGGGTCGTAGCTGCCGAGCAGATAGACGTCGCCGCGGACGACGCCGTTGGTCGGCTCGGCACCGAGGAGGCGCGTCGGGTACTTGAAGTCGGGGCCGAGGAGCTCGAGCGCGGTCGCGGTCGAGATCATCTTGACGTTCGACGCGGGGTTGAGCGGCTCGTTCGCGTTGAGCGAGAACAGGGTCTCTCCCGTCCTGGCGTCGGCGACGTAGAGGCCGGAGACGCCGTTGCGCATGCCGGGGCCACGGAACAGCTTCTCGATCGCCTTCGCGGTCTCTTCCTCGATCGTCAGCGGCTCCTCGCGGCGGCCGACGACTTCGCGTGCGGGCCGCAGCTCCCCGGCGCGGGTGACGGCGACACGCGCCGACGCGCCCTTCTTCTCGGGCGCCAGCGCCTTCGCCGCGCGGCGGCTGCGATGATTGATGCTGCTCGGCTTCGCCGCGACGGGCGCGACCAGTGCGAGGACCAGGATCGCGACGAGCGCGAGGCGAGCTTTCACCGGCCACCTCGCAGCATCACGTAGGTCGCGCCTTCGCCACCGTCGGCGGGCGCGGCGGTCGACAGAGCGTGGACAAAGCCGGAGCACTCGCCGAGGAGCTGGCCGAGGACGGCCTCGCGCAGCGGCGCACCGTGCTCCGAGTGGGTCCCCTTGCCATGCACCAGGAGTACGCACCGCCGACCGATCCGGTTCGCCTCGATCAGGAACGCGCGCAACCGTGCGACACCGCGCTCGACCGTGTCGCCGTGTAGGTCGAGCGTGTCCTCCGCGTGAACCTTGCCGCGGCGCAGCTCCGAGACCTGGGAGTGCGAGACGCCTGGGGCACGGGCAGCGTAGCGGTGGCCGTCGCCTTCCACGGTGAGGGAGAGCCCAGGCGGCAGCGTCATCACGCGCACGACCGAGGGCGGAGCCACGGGAACGGGCACGCGGTCGCGCCCGGACAGCGGCGTCGCGCCCCCGATCGCCTCGAGGAACATCGCCTGCTCCTCCGGGGACACCGCGGGACGCTTACGACTCACCCATCCATTGTGTACCCGGTCGGACCAGCCTCCGCCAGAAATCTGGGTCACATCGAGGAGACGGTCGGCAGGGCGGGCTGTTCAGCGTCTCCAAAAGCGATCGTGGCGATTCGTCCCTTCGTTGTATTTGGCAACGCTGGCGCGGCTTTGGCGCCGCGTCTCTTGCACAGCCTCCGCGTCGTCGGGCAGGTTGTGCGGGATGTCTCTGTACCCCCGCGTCGCGTACTTCTGCATGGAGTACGGGCTCGACCCGAGCTTCCCGATCTATGCCGGTGGCCTCGGCATCCTCGCCGGCGACCACATGAAGTCGGCAGGCGATCTCAGCGCCCCGATCACCGGCATCGGTCTGCTGTGGGACGAGGGCTACACGCGTCAGGTCGTCGCGACCGGCGGTGGGCTCGAGGACCAGTATCCCAAGACCGTGCGCGATCCGGTGCGCCGCATCGATGCGCGGATCGAGGTCACCGTTCGCGGCAAGAAGGTTCCGCTGCGCGCGTGGAAGGTGGAGCGCTTCATCCGCTCGGACCTCTATCTGCTCGAGCCCGAGCGCGACGAGGACCGCTGGATCACGCAGCGCCTCTACGGCGGCGCCAGTGAAGATCGGCTCGCGCAGGAGATCGTGCTCGGCGTCGGCGGCGTGCGCCTGATGGAGGCGCTCAAGCTACCGATCGACCTCTATCACTTCAATGAAGGTCACGCGGTGTTCGCGGGCCTCGAGCTGCTGCGCTCCGCGAAGTTCGGCGGCATCACGCTCACCGAGCGGATGGCGAAGCTGCGACCACACGTCGTGTTCACGACGCACACGCCGGTGCCCGCGGGCAACGAGGTCCACGAGCTCGAGCTCATGAAGAAGATGGACGCTAACGTCGAGTTCTCCGACGCGGAGCTCGAGATGATCGGAGGGACCCCGTTCTCGATGACCGTCGCTGGCCTTCGCCTCGCGCGCATCGCGAACGGCGTGGCCGAGCTGCACGGCGAGACGGCGCGCGCGATGTGGAAGGACGTCGAGGGCGCCGCACCGATCATCGCGATCACGAACGGCGTGCACGCGCCGACGTGGCAGGACGCACGGATCCGCGCTGCGCTCGTCCCCGAGAAGTCACGCGAGAAGCAGGACTCCGAGCTGTGGACGGCGCACCAGCGGATGAAGTCGGAGCTGATCGCGGAGATTGCCTCGCGCACCGGGATCCAGCTCTCGGTCGACCGTCTGCTGATCGGGTTCGCGCGTCGCGCGGCGACGTACAAGCGCGCCGACCTGCTGATCTCCGACGAGAAGTCGCTCAAGCGTCTGTTCGACGCGGGTGTACAGGTCGTCTACGCCGGCAAGGCGCACCCCCGCGACACGCAGGGCAAGGCGCTGATCGGCAAGCTGATCGAGGCCTCGAAGAAGCACCCGCGCGAGGTCGTCTTCCTCGAGAACTACGACATGATCCTCGGCGCGCTGCTCACGCGCGGCACGGACATCTGGCTCAATAACCCGCGCCGTCCGCTCGAGGCGTCGGGCACGTCAGGCATGAAGGCTGCGATGAACGGCGTCCCGAACCTGTCGATTCTCGACGGCTGGTGGCCCGAGGGCTGCGAGCACGGCGTGACCGGCTGGAAGATCGGCGACCCCGATCCGAAGGACGACGCGTTCGACGAGAAGGACATGGCGCGCGTCGACAAGCGCGATCACGATCTGTTGCACCACACCCTCGAGCGCGAGGTGCTGCCGGCCTACAACGACCGTGCTCGGTGGTTGCCGATCATGCGCGCGAGCATCGCGATGTCGCAGTGGCGGTTCTCCTCGGATCGAATGATCGAGGACTACCTGACCAAGGTCTACGCGCCGTCGGCGCCCAAGGTGGAGGGGCCGGGATTCACTCCCGGACCCGGGGCCGGCCGATAGAGGATCTGGCGGCGCTTGCCGCGCCACTCGAGGATCAGGCTGTCACCGAGCTGCTCGGCGGTGGCTTCGTCGAGCGCGCGGTTCGGCGTGATCCGCAGGCACGGGTGATCGCCCGGATCGGCGGCGCGCTCGTAGAGGTGCCAGTGCTCCTCCTCCTTCTGCCCATCGAGGATGTACGCGTCGTCGAAGCTCCAGCTCGGAGCGTTCGCGCAGGCGAGCTTGGCCCCGTCGGGGCTGCGCACGGTCACGCGCCGGCGATAGGTCGCCTCGACCCGCGTGTCTGACTTCTTGATGATCTCCCACCACTCGCTCTCGTCGCGGAGGTTGCCCTCGTCGTCGAAGCTCGTCGCATCCCAGCGCCAGACACCGTGCACCTCGGTTGTCGGTGGCCACGGATCCGCCGGGAGCGCCGCGACGGTCGCGTCGACCTGCAGCAGGGTCTGCATCCCGCCATCCCAGCGCAGCCGGAGCTGATCGCCCTGGAGGTCGGCCGCGTACGCGCCGACGTAACGGAAGCCGTGGTCACACGGGCCGGGCTCCGCACGGTACGCCGTCTCGGAGATCGCGAACCCGGTCTGCGTGATCTCGACGAGCACGTCGAACACCGCGCGCTGCCGGTACCACGGTCGCTGGTTGCAATGGAACGGGACGCGATCATCGGACCGCACCTCGACGTTGCGGATGTAGCGCCCGAGCAGCTCGGTCGGTCGCGCGCCCGGTCGGAACCTCCACGCCTCGTCTTCGACGCGCGTGGTGCCGTTCTCGGTCGTTCGCAGCATCCAGCGCCAGCTCCCGACGAGATCCGTCAGCGTGAACATCCGCACCGGCGGAGCAGGGCGCGTCGTGTTCGGCGCGCCGGTGCCTGGCGGCTGGCACGCACTCGCGGCGGCGATCGCCACGAGGCTCGCCGCGCCGAGGCAGGCCGCGCGCAGACCGATCATCACCGAGGCTTGCGTGCGTACGTGTCGGTGACGATCTTCGCGATCGCCGCATCGGAGAGGGCCGCTGGACGCTGGTGCGCGCCGTCGTCGAACTCCCACGCGATGGTCTTGCACAGGCGCTCCGTCGTCGCCTGCGCCGAATAGCCGAGGCGGAACAGCAGGCCTGCCCGGGTCGCGAGCTCGCTCGCTGCGTCCTTCGCGCGCGCATCGACGCCGCCCGTGCGTGGAGGGGTGGTGTTCATCCAGGAGAAGGCCATGTCGTGAGTATACTGTGGCGGTGAGGGTGCTGATCGCGTGCGCGCTGATCATCGCGATCCCGTGCACTGCACGGGCCGATGGAGCAGGCGTGATCGCGGTGACCGCCGGCCGTGCGCCCGACACCGATCGCACGGCCGCCGCTTCCGCGATGGCCCTCGCGATGACCGGCCGCGCCGGCCGCATCGTCGAGGATGCCGTCGGTGAGGCCCGCGCCGCGCTGGCCGGGGGCGCTGTCCCGATCGAGGTGATGCCCCGGTTCCGTCGCGTCCGTGACCAGGTCGACGAGGGCTGGCGCGCGTACACCCGCGTCGCCGTCGAGGTCGCCGCCCAGCGGCTCGCCGCCGCCCGCACCGATGCCGAGGCGCTCGTGGCGCTCCCCGGCGGTGCGGAGCTGTATGCCGACGCCGCGCTCCGCCTCGGCGCCGTCCTCAACCACCTTGGCCGCAAGACCGAGGCGCAGGCCATCCTCTCCCTCGCGCTCGCGCTCGACCCCGAGCGCCCGATCACGCTCGCCGAGTTCTCGCCCGACGTGTTCGAGGCGATCGACGCTGCGCGGGCCGCACCGGTCGCGCTCAAGCAGGTCCGGATCACCTCACAGCCGTCGGGCGCGCTGATCCGGATCGACGGTCGAGACGTCGGGCGGGCTCCCCTCGACGTGCAGGTCACCCGCGCGCAGCACCTCGTGATCGCCCGCGCGCCGCTCCACCACGCCACGGTGCAGGGCATCGCCATCGATGCGACCGCGGTCGAGGTCGAGCTGCCGCGCGACGAGGAAGCGGCCCGGATCTCCGCGGGCGCCCAGCAGGGCCTCGGTGACGCCGCGGCCAGCGAGCTGATCGCGGGCACGCTGCGCTACGCGGATCTGGACGAGGTCGTGCTCGTCGCGGCGACGGTCCGTCGCGGCGGTCCGACGCTCCTCGTCCAGCGCTGCGCCGGAACCCCCGCTCGCTGCAGCGCCGTCGTCGACGTCGGCTATGGCGATCGCAGCGGCCTCGCTGCCGCGGCCCGCACTGCCTGGGATGCCGCGCGCGTCGGCGATCTGCGCTACCCGCCGACGGTCCTCGGCGAGCACGACGGCCAGGTCGACGACGGAAAATGCAAGCTGTGCCGCAGCCCGTGGCTGTGGACCGGCGTCGGCGCTGTCGTGATCGCGGCGACGATCGTGACGATCGCGGTGGTCTCGGGCTCGCAGCCACCACCCATCGTCGGTGTCGACGGCAGCCTGTACGACCGGCGCTGAAACGAGGTCGGAGCCAATTCCAGCGCGCTGGAAATGTCCGATCCTCGGACATTCGCCGCCAGCAGTTTCAACTGCCTAGCAAATGGGGTCCGAGCGCCTTTCTCGATCCGCTGATTCCTGGCGTCCGGCAGAACACGGGTCGGAGTCACTTACGGCTTGGTGAAGTCGGCGACGACGTCCTTGGTCGCGCCGTCGGCCAGATCGACGGTGAACGTCTTGGTGCGCGGCGGATCCTCGCCGCCGAACACGATCTCGATCGTGTGCGGGCCGGCGCTGACCTCGACTGTTTTCGGCGTGCGACCGCGCTTGGTGCCGTCGATCACGATCTCGCCCCACGGATCGGCGCCGATGTTGAGCGTCGCGGTGCCGGTGGCGGTCGCGCCGGCATCGATCTTTGGACGCGTACCGGCGTCGGCCGTCACGCCCGCGGCGTCACGCGTGGACGCATCGCGGGGCGCGAGGTCCGCGGCATCGCGCGCGGGTGCGGCGTCGCGCGCTGCGAGGTCGCCAGCATCACGGGTGGCAGCGTCGCGGGGCGCGAGGTCCCCGGCGTCGGCGCTGGACGCGATCACGGCATCGCCGGTCGCTGAAACCGCGTCGCCCGTCGTTGAGACCGCGTCGCCGGTGGGCGCGGTGATGGCGTCGGACGCGGGCGCTGCGTCGCTCACCGGCGCGTCCGCCATGTAGAACGGCGCGTCGAGCTTGGGCGCGGCATCGGGTGCGAGGACGGCCTCGCGACCGCGCAGGAACACGACCACCGCGGCGATCGCGAGCACGATGCCGCCGATGCCGACGAGGATCAGCAGGCTCCGGCTCGGCGCGCCGCTGCCGGTGGCCTCGGCCTCGGCGTCGCGGACACTGCGCGCGCGGATCCGCATCGTGCTGTCGGGGCCGTCGGTGGAGAGGCGCGGGCGCTTCGCGGGCCTGGCGTCCTCTTCGTTGCGCGCATCTGCGGCGACATCCTCGTCGCGGACGCTGCGTGCGCGGCCGTTCGTCGCGCTGCGCGCCGACTTCTCGGTGGCCGTACCGCTCGGTGCTGCGGCCGAGCCATCGTCGCTGTGGCTCGCGACGTTGGCCGCCGTTGCCTTCGCGGCGCTGGTCCCCGTGCTCGGCACTGCGACCGCGGTCGGAGTCTCCTCTGCATTCGTCCGGTTGGTCGGCGCGGAGATGGCGGTCGAGGGGCCGGGCCTGGCCGTTGTCGGGGCCGCGACGGTGGTCGTCGGTCCGTCGTCCGGATCGGGGGTCGCGGTCGGCTCGGCACCGTCGGTGATCGCGGGCACCCCGAACATCGGCGTGCCGTTACCCGACAGCATGTCCTTGAGCTCGACGTGCGTCGCGAAGCTCTCCTGGCGCGTCGGAGCCCGCAGTCGACCACGCGGGCTCGCAGCCTCGGGGGAGCCGGCGCCCTCGCGCGAGCCGGTAGAGTCGCGTGGGATCACGGCGGTGCGCGGTCCCGCCGCGGGTGGAGGTGGGGTGGCCTGGGTATCGCTCGGCGTGTGTGGATCCGCCCCATCGCCCACGAAGCCGAGGTCCGCGTGCGTGGGCATCCGGCGCGTCTCGGGCGGGCAGAACTTCGCGACCAGCGCCGCGACATCGCGCGGCCCCGGTGTGTCGTCGAGCGCGTAGAGGTACTTCTGGAGCGCGGCGAGCATCTCGCCTGCGTCGGTCCAGCGGCCCGTCCTGTCGCGCTCGAGCGCGCGCATCACGACGTCGTCGAGCTTGGCCGGAACGTCGGAGCGTTCGTTCGAGGGTCGGGGGATGTCGCCGTCGGTGACGGCCGCGAGCGTCGCGTCCGGATCGTTGCGCGCGAACAGGCGGTGCCCGACGAGCATCTCCCACATCAGCACGCCGACCGAGAACAGATCGGTCTGCGCGGTCAGCTGCTCCTTGCGGACCTGCTCGGGGGACATGTACGGGAACGAGCCCGTGGGTGCGGACTGCGCGGACTCGTCCTCGCCGGCGTTACCGAGCGTGACGGCGATGCCGAAGTCGACGAGCTTGACCTCGCCATCGCGCGACAGCATCACGTTGCGCGGCGAGAGATCGCGGTGGATCACGCCTTCGCCCTTGCGGTGAGCGTAGTCGAGGCCCTCGAGGATGCGCGCCGTGATCCACGCGGCGACCGCCGGCTCGATCCGGCCTTCGCGGCGGGCGACCATCTCGGTGAGTCGGTAGAGCGTCGGGCCGTCGATGTACTCCATCGCGATGAAGTACGTGTCGTCGACGACGCCCAGCTCGTAGACCGGGACGATGTTGCCGTGGGCCAGCGTCACGAGCGTCTTGGCCTCGGCGACGAACAGGTCGACGAAGTGCCGCTGTCCCGAGAGCTTGGGGTGGATCTGCTTGATGACGAGCTGTTTCTCGAACCCGCCGGGTCCCACGATCTTCGCGAGATAGATCTCCGCCATGCCCCCGGTGGCGAGCTTCTCGGTCAGGAAGTACTTGCCGAACGAGGTCGGCAACTCCGGCATCGGAGCGAGAGTATCATGTGCTCGGTGGGCTTCCGTTTCGCATGTGCCGCGTGCCTCGTCGCGGTGGGCTGTAGCGACGATCCGGCGCGGGTGTCGCTCACGCCGATCGAGCACCCGTGCGGGCATCCCACGGCGGTGGTCAACGCGGTGCGCGTCACCGCATTCGCGACGAGCGGCGAGCTGACGCGCGCGGTCGGCCCCGACGAGCGCGTCGACATCGCGGACTTTCCGGCGGACACCGAGCAGCTCGGTGTCGAGGTGGTGATCGGCGGTGGCGCGATCGGCGCGATCGGCAAGTCCGCGCCCCTCGTGTTCGGCGACCTCGCTACCGGGACGCAGATCCCGCTGTTCATGGCGCCGCCGAACGGGCTGTGCCCGACCGTCGCCCCGATGACCGAGCCGCGGATCGCGCCGCTGATGGCGCGCGCGGGGGAGGGCGTGCTGATCGTCGGAGGGCACAACGGGGCAGGGGAGTGGCTCGCGACGGCGGAGTACTACGACCCCGCGACGTCGACGTTCACCACGCTCGACGTGCCCGATGTGCTCGGCGAGAACGGGTTCGCGGGCACAGCGCTCGCGACGTTACTCGACGGTCGCGTCGTGGTGAGCGGTGGGCCACAGCCGGTCATCACAATGTTCGATCCGACGTCCATGAAGTTCGGCGAGTCGATCCTCATCGCGAAGCGCGCGTTTCACACCGCGATCGCGATCGGTGACGACGAGGTGCTGCTCGCGGGCGGCTGTCGCGACGTCGCGAACGGGGTCTGCGCGGGTGGCGTGCGCAATAGCTCGACGCGGTACGACACGAGCCAGCTCGACGTGGAGGGCACGCTCGGACCGATCCTCCGCATCGGCCGGATCGGCGCGACGATCCATGACATTGGGATCCAGGACGACGGCGACCGCGCGTTCGTGATCGCCGGCGGGGTGACCGGGTTCGATCCGGCGCCGCTCGGCGCGGATCGGATCTCCCTCGGCGACTCCGACGCGACGACGATCACGAACGCCCACGCGCGCGCAGCCTCGCTCGACGGTGGTGCAGTGCTGACCGCATTCGCGCCACCCGGATCCCCCGCGGACGGCACCGCGACCGTGATCGTGCCCGGCGTCGCGGCGGCTCGCTCGATCGCACGCGCGCCCGATCTCGCCGACCTCACGTTGCTCGGGCTCGAGGACGGTCGCGTCGTCGGGCTCGGCACCGGGCGCGACGTGGTCGTCTACGATCCGACGGCGGACCGCTGGGACACCGACACCACGGACGGTCTCCCGATCGGGTCGGATCCGGGGCCGTCGGCCTCGCCGTCGCTGATCCGGCTCGCCGATGGCAGCGTGCTCGTCGTCGGTGGGGCGACCCTGTCGAGCGCGGCCTGGATCTACCGGCCCTCGCTCGTTGGGCCGTCGTCCGGATCGCTGACCGTCGTTCCCTCCGGTGGAACGACGACCGTGCTGACCGCGCCCGATCCGACCACCGTGTCCCGCGCCAATGGCTGGCAGCTCGCCGCGGCCGATGGCATCGCACGCGCGCTCGTCGGTGGTCCGCGCGTCGCCCGCGGCACCGTCGCCGCGACGATTCGCGTACGCGAGGGCGGGGCAGGGCTCGTCGCGCGTCACCTCGGACCGGGTCAGGAGCTCGTCGCAGAGCTTTCCCCCGGCACTCCCGCACGGCTCGTCGAGCGCATCGCGGGTACGGCGCGCGCGCTGTGCACGGGCAAGCTCGTTCCGGTCTTCGATCCCATGGTGTCGGTCGTCGCACGCCTCGAGGTGACATCGGGTTCCGCGCGGGTCGTGGTCGCCGACGAAGAGCTCGTGTCGTGCGACGTCGATGGTGACGAGCGGGGCGCATGGGGCGTCATCGCGCTCGGCGCGGGTGCGCGCGTGGTGATCGATACGGTTACCGTCGCGAGGTGACGTGATACCGTCACGCCCGATGCGCAGGGCTGTCGTCGCCGCGATCGCGCTCGCGGTCTCCACGACGACGCCGACCCCGGCCCATGCCTACGAGTTCTGGCTGCGCGCGCAGTCGATCGGTCAGGCGTACCAGCTCCGCCAGTATCGGCTCGTCGGTCCCGATCTGTTCCACAGTCGCCATCGCTACACGCAGACAATCGCGCTGCGGATCTCGGATATCGGGAACCTCTCGGCCACGCGGCGCCAGCAGCGGCTCCCCGATCGCGGCCTGCGGATCTCGTGGCAGAGCTACCTGCGCATCGATCACGACTTCGGTCAGTTCACGAGCGGCAGGATCACGCTGTCGCCCGCGGTGCGCCGCGACGCGATCGATGTCATCCCCGAGCTCGCCGACACGGCCGCAGCGCTCGATCTGCTGTACGGCCACGTCACGCTCGAGGGGCTCGCCGACGATCGCCTCACGATCCAGCTCGGTCGGGTGCTGCTCGACGACGGCTGGGGCACCTCCGGGCTCGACGGCGGCACGGTGCGCTACGAGCTGCCACTACCCGTCGCGGTCACCGTCGCCGCGGGCCTGCGCGTCCGCGCCGCATCGCCGCTCGGGCTCACCGCCTTCGAGCTCGACGGCACGTCGGGTGCCGGCTGCCAGGAGTACGTCGAGGGTCCGGCGCCGGGCACCGGTACGTGGAAGCTCATCGATCGGAACCGCCAAATCACGGGGAGCAAGCTCGCGAGCGACTTCGAGCTGTGCCCCCAGCGCGAGGTCCGGCAGCCGTCGATCGGTGCCTCGATCGCGACCAAGACGATCCGCGGGTTCGGCGCGGAGCTCGGCTACCGTCGCACCTGGTCGGAGACCTACGGCCTGATCGATGGCGTCGACCGCCTCGCGTACCCCGACCTCGGGCTGTATCCCGACGATGCCGGTCAGGCGCCCAGCTCGGGTGTCAACGAGGAGCGCTTTCACGCGCGCGTGCACGGCGAGCTCCGCCGCGGAGCCATCACCGTCTCTCCGTATGCGAACGCGCGGTTCTCGCTGCTCCACGCGGCACTCGATCGCGCCGATGCCGGCGTTCGCCTGCGCCGCGGCGAGCACAGCCTCGAGCCGACCGTCGGCTACTTCCTGCCGACTTTCGATGGTGACTCGATCTTCAACGTGTTCTCGATCGAACCCACGGTCGACGCTCGCCTCGGCTACCAGTACGACGGACCGTTCGCACTGCGCGCATCGGGCTGGCTGCGCCGCTACCTCGAAGCAGAGGACGCGCCGATGTCCGGCGGCGTCGACGCGGGGATCGAACACCGGTTCGACAAGCGTTGGCGTGCGCGCCTCGATGGCCTGTGGGACGACGGCTACGGCGGTAGGCGGATCGGCGGGACGACCGAGGTCGCATGGCAGGCCCGCCACAACCTGTGGCTGCGCGGCCGCGTGTTCGTTCTCGGGGTTCGTCGCGAGGACCGCTCGGACTTCGTGACCAGCTCCGCCGTCGTCTCGAGCTCGTTCAAGATCGCGGATTCCGTCGCACTCCACGTCGTCGTCGACGCTGCGCGCGACGAGGTTCACGACTTCCAGTCCCGCATCTTCGCGATCGTCGATCTCGCCTTTGCACCCGAACAATGAAGTACCTCCGCTACCTCCCGCTGCTCGTGATCGCCGCTGCGCTCGGTGCGGCGGTCGTGCGTGCCGAGGACGATCGGTCGCTGTCGTGGTCGCCGATCGTCTACCCGGAGCAGCGTCTTCCGCTCGTGTTCTCGCATCGCGTTCACCTCGCGAAGGGCGCGACGTGCGTGACCTGTCATCCGGCCGCGACGACATCGCGCTCCGCGGTCGATAACCTGATCCCGACCGAAGCTGCATGCCGGGTGTGTCATCCGATCGATCGCGCGGAGCCGACCAAGGTCGTCGCGGGTGCGCCACCTGCCGCGTGCGTGGCGTGTCACCCGGGCTGGAAGCCGGACGTCCCTGTCGCGCGCGTGTACCTCACGCCGCCTCCGCTCAAGTTCGATCACAGTGCCCACGTGAAGACGCCCTGCGAGCGCTGTCACGGCGACATGACGAAGGTCGATCTCGCGACGACGCGCCAGCTCCCGACGATGGGCTCGTGCCTCTCGTGTCACACCGACGGCGCCGAGGAGCGACGCTGCGCCGATTGTCACGTCACGCGGCCGGGCGGGCAGGTCGAGACGAAGTTCCCGCATGGCGAGCTGGTGCCGCGCTCGACCGGCATGGGCGACGCGCACGGCATTGGCTTCGCGAAGGATCATCGCCAGGAAGCACGCCAGGTCGGCGCCACCTGCACGGCCTGCCACGATCGCTCCGAGTGCCTCGCCTGCCATCAGGGTGTCGTCAAGCCGATGGAGTTCCACGCCGGCAACTACCTCCTGACCCACAGCGTCGAGGCCAAGCGCGGCACGCCCGACTGTTCCGCGTGTCACCGCGCGCAGTCGTTCTGCGTCGGGTGCCACGAGCGCAGCGGCGTCGGCTCGCGCGTCACGACCGACTTCGATACGACGCAGCCCGGACGCGCGTTCCATCCGCCGGGCTGGGCGACTGCGGGCATGGGACCGAACCGTCACAAGGACGAGGCGAAGAAGAACATCACGAGCTGCGCGTCCTGCCATCGCGAGGAGGACTGCCTGACCTGCCACAGCAACGAGGTCGGCACGCTACGGGCGTCGCCGCATCCGCGCGGCTGGCGTGGGAGCGCGCGCTGCGAGGCCCTCGATCGCGGGAATCGCCGGATGTGCCTGCGCTGCCACATCACGCAGGACGAGCTCGGCTGCAACTGGTCTGCGCCGTAACGAGCGAGTGGTAGGCGGCTGGTGAACAAGCCATCAACGGTGACAGGGACTGGTCGGGCGATAAGTCCGGACATTCTCTGGAGTCATAGGTGGTTGGCCGATTGGTCCGACCATTGCTCTGACCTTCGGCATGATGCGAATCAGCTCCCTCCTAGTCGCTGCAGCTCTCGCCTTCGCCGCCCGCGATGCTCACGCTGACCACCGCCCGGAAGACAACTGGGATGGTGTCGCCGCTGCGTTTGTCGTGGTCGGCGCCATCGAGTTGGCACCGGTAGCGCTGCTGACGGTCGACCTGATCGCGAAGCCGCAGTCGAAGGTCTACGGCGGCTTCGAGCTCGCGGTTGGCGGTAGCGTCGCGCTGCTCAACACGCTCGTCGCACTCGATCTCGATCGTACGCCGAACTGTCCCGGTTGCCAGGACATGCTTCCGTACTTCGCGGGCGTCGTCGCGATCGATCTCGCGGCCGCAGCGCACGGCGCCTATCTCCTGCTGCGCGAGGAGCCGCCGCCGGCCCTCGAGCTAGGAACCGCGAGAGGAAGGTTCTCGCCGACGGTGGTCAGTGATGGAAAGGCGAGCGCTCCGGGCCTCGGCCTCGTCGGGACGTTTTAGCCCGACGCGGTGATCGAACCGCCATGGGATGTCGGGCTGAGGGACCATCGGTGACCCTTCGTCGGCATTCGTCGGAATCCTGACGCACGAACCTCCGCCACACAGGGATGTCGGTCGGCTACGAGACGGGCACCGAGACCACGAACGACGAGCTCGAGAGGATGGAGATGACCAGAGATGTCGGTCGCGTCGAGGTGGGGGCCGAGGGCTTCATGCGGATCGGCGTCGCGTTCGACATGTGACAGGATCCGACCGATCGGGCGCGAAACTCCACCCGCGCATGGGCGGTCAGCGGTTAGATCTACGCATGAAGGCCCTCGTGGTGCTCGGATGGGTCGTAGCTGCGGGATGCACGGCCGAGAGCGAGGCACTGTTCGGGGTCGAGGGGACGCTCCCCGATCCGTTGCGCTTCGAGGACGGACGACGGGTGACGTCGGAGACGCAGTGGCCCGACCGGCGCGCCGAGATCCTCGAGCTGTTCAAGACCCACGTTTACGGCCACGCACCCGGTCTGCCCGAGCAGCTCGCGTTCACGGTCCTCGAGGAGGATCCGGCGGCGCTCGGAGGCACCGCGAACCTGATGCGCGTCGCGATCACGAGCCGCCAGGCGGGACGCGAGCACACGTTCGAGCTGATCCGATTTGCGCCGAACACGGGCACGCCGAGCGGCGTGTTCCTCCTCCTCAACAACCGCAGCGCGAACAACACCGATCCGACGCGGATCGAGAAAAGCGAGTTCTGGCCCGTCGAGGACGCGATCGCCCGCGGCTACGCGATCGCCGCGATCCAGAACAGCGAGCTCGCGATCGACGACGCCCCGCCGTTCGCCGCCGGTGTGATCCAGCTGTTCGAGGGGGACGCTGCCGGCCCGCGTCCACCGGATGCGTGGAAGGCGATCGGTGCATGGAGCTGGGGCGCGAGCCGTGCGATGGACTACCTCGCGACCGATCGGCTGATCGATCCGACCCGGGTGGCCGTGATCGGACATTCGCGCGGTGGCAAGGCGGCGCTGTGGACAGGCGCGCAGGACGAGCGCTTCAGCCTCGTGATCTCGAATGGGTCGGGGTGCGCCGGCGCCGCGCTCACCCGCCGACCCCGCGGCGTCCGCGAGACGATCACGGTGATCAATGCGCTGTTTCCCGACTGGTTCGCCGACAACTTCCGCGCGTTCAACGACAACGAGGAAGCGCTGCCGATCGATCAGCACATGCTGATCGGCCTCATCGCTCCACGCGGCGTGGCAGTGGGGAGCGGCTCGTACGATTCGTGGGCGGACCCCGAGGGCGAGTACCTGGGCCTGGCGTACGCGTCGTCGGTGTACGCACTGTTCGGCGACGCACTGATCGACCCGACCGCAATGCCCGGCGAGGACGGCTCGGTCTTCGTCGCGCCGCGCGGCTATCACCTGCGGACGGGCAATCACGATCTCACCGCGTGGGACTGGCAGCGCTACATGGACGTCGCCGACCAGACCTGGCCCCGTTAACAGGCGGCGTCGCGGCTAACCGATCTTCACGCGACGCTTGCTGCGCCGCCACCCGGCGAACCTGAGGACCGCCGCCGCGATCACGAGTGCCAGCGGGACCGCGAAGATCGGTGACCCCAGAACCGCAGCGCCATAGGTCGAGGCAAACGGGATCCACAAGAGGTGCATTCCGAACCGGTGGAGCCGCTTCCACGCGCGGCTCGGCATCTTCTTCTTCACCGCGGTGATGGACGTGATCGCCATCGCGAACAGCACGATGTATGCGAGGACTGCAACGAGGATCGTCGGGCTCTGCGACCGGACGAACGCACCGACGTCGGGCTGCGCGAGCGCGATGATGCCGGCGAGGTGGAACGCGTGCGACACGACGAAGCCCAGGCCCAGCCACTTGCGCTGAGCGAGGATCGTCTTGGTCCTTGGCGAGGGCAGCAGCTGGCAGGCCGGCCGCGCGATGTACGCGAGCAGGAACAAGATGAGCGACGTGCGCGCTGTCCACCGGATCACGAGGTGCGCGGCCTGGTCTTGCGACGATGCGATCAGCACGAGACCGATGCACATCACCGCGAGGGCAATGGAGATCAGTCCGAGGAGGCGCGGTCCGCTCACTTGTCGTTGCGCGTAGGAACGTAGAGGTCGCAGTTGCGATGGCCGAGCTCGATCGCCTCGGTATCGCCGACGGCGAGCGCCTCGTCGAGGAGCCACTTCGAGATCGCATGCGAGAGGCCGTACTCGCTGCGGGTGTTCCACAGCCATGCAGACATGCTCGTGCCGGCGGAGTACGCGTGGGGGAACGCGAGGCGGCGAAGGTCTGTGCCACCAGCAGTGACCGCGGCGGTATAGGCGGACTGCAGCGCGATGAACTCGCGCCACTCGTCGATCGCCGAGTGGTGCTCGCCATCGTGCCTCCGCTGGAGCCAGCGCGTGAAGCCCGCCTCGAGGCTGTCGAGGCGGCCGTGGCGCAAGCGGCGCGCGAGCCCGTCACCGATCGGACCGTGAGACATCGGAGCTCCGAGCTGCGCCGCATCGGCGATCCGAGAGAGGTCACTGGTGACGACCGCCGCGACCTCCCGTAGCGCCCGATCGACGGCACCGAGCGGGGCGTCGAGCTCGAGAGCGCGGCGCGCGAGCCAGCTATGCGTCGCGCCGTCGGACAGCGCAGCGTCCCAGGCGCGTACGGTGGCGCCCAGCGAGGTCTCGCTCGCGGCGCCGGAGCTGAACGCGAGGTGTGCGGCGATCGCGCGCGGTAGCGGAGCGCGCTCGGGCGGTGGCGCATCGCTCGGATCCGCGGTCGGGGTCTCGGACTCGGTCAGGTTCGCGGGTGGCGGTGGAACGGCGCCGTCGCGCAGCGCCGCAGTGGCCCGGCGCTTCGGTGCGAGCAGCCAGCGCGCCCACAGCTCGCGCGTGCTCGGCGCGTTGGGAATCCCCATCCGGCGGAGGGCGACCGCCTCGAGAAAGTACGTCAGCGGGGTCGCCGGCCACCGCGCGGTCGCGGCGTCGTCGGCGAGCTCGGCCAGGGCGCCGCGCTCGATCGCATCGCACGCCATCCACTCACCGGCGAGCTCGCGCACCATCGGATGGTTCTCGACCATCAGCAGGGCGGAGCGCATGAGGAGCCGCGCGGTCGCGATGTCGCCGCGCGATCCGGCGAGCAGCGCGGTCGTGATCACCTCGGCATCGCCGAGCGGGAGCCGTTCGTCGCGCTTGCGAGCGACCCAGACCTCGCCAGTTCCCGACGGCCTCGCGGAGACCGCCCACGCCGCGGCGACGAGCCCGTACGCCGTCGGATCCTTGCCGGGGCGACTCGCCCAGCCGAGGTAGTACGCGAGCCTATAGGCGCCGAGTGGAACGAGCACGTGGCGCACGAGCGTTGGCCCAACGATCGGCAGCACCAGCACACCACCCATGATCAGGCCGAGCCACCACAGCCGGACGTAGAACAGGAGCGCGACGAGCGCGGTCCCGAGCGAGAACAGGAGTGCCGCGATCACCGCTGCGACGGCGGACCATGCGAAGTAGTGCCACGTCCGATTCTTGCGGCGCGCATCGATCGCGAACTGATGCAGCCGCGCGAGCAAGATGACGGGGAGCGCGTACATCTAGGGCCCCCACCCGAGCGCCTTGCGCAGTCCCGTGCGCGCGGGCTCCGGTTCGGCCGCCGCCACGTCGACCGGCTTGGTCGGCGGGGCATGCCGCGCCCACAGCTCCGCGATCAGCCGCCGATACGGATCGCGGAGCGCCGCCACGGCTGCACGCACGAGCTCCGGTGTCCGGGGGCGCGTGCCGAGCGGCGTCTGGTAGGTCTTCGCGTCGACGAACCCGAGCTCCAGCATGCCGAGCAGCTTCTGCGCCTCGCGCTCGAGCTCGATCCGGCTGGTGTCGGCGGGCAGGCCGAGCACGAAGAACGGGTTGTCCTCCAGCATCAGCGAACTCCCGAGTCGAAACCCTTCTTGCGCGCGTCGCTATCCTCGGGGAGGAGCTGCCACAGCGCATTGACCACGCGGCGCAGCTCGGTCGTGTCCCCGCGCGCCTTCGCGGCGTTGCCCTCGGAGACGAGCTTCTGCGCCTTCGGGAGATCCTTCATCTTGCTGATCTCCGACGCCGCATCCTCGAAGTAGTACTCCCACGCCTCGCTCGTGCGATGGAACGCCGCGCGTGACAGCCGCGAGGCGAGCCGCATCTGGCGCTCGAGCTCGGGGGCATCCTTCTCGCGCCGCGCCTTCTCCATCGCGGACAGAACCTCCTGCAACAGCGTGCGCTCGGCATCGGTGCCGTGCTCGCCGACCGTCGACGACGCAGAGATCGCGATGTGGCGCGCGTTGGTCTCGAGCTCGGGCCACTTCCGGGCGAGGTCAGCCTCGGCCATCGTGCCGTCGACATCGAGCAACGCACGGCGCGCGCGCTGTGCAGCGTCGGCGTCGCCACCGTGCGCGGCGTCGATGTCACGCTCCGCCTCGCTGAGGCGCGCCTCGATCTTGTCGAGCTTCTCGATCACGTGACCGAGCTGGTGACGGAACGCGTCGGAGCGCAGCTCCATCAGCTGGCGGCGCAGATCGCGGATCGACGCCTCGAGCGCCTCGGGCGACGCTTCCGGAACGAGCAGGTGCGCGACGTGCTCGAAGACCTGGCCGATCGATGGAATCAGCGCCCGCGCCGCGAGCCGCCCACCGCGGTCCAGCTCGATCGTGACCTCGACGGCGGAGCCGGTCGGCACCGTGTCCTTGACGACGTCGCCGCCGATGTCCAGCGTGCCGACGAGGCGGCACAGCTCGGCCTGGCTGAGCTCGCCCTGCACGATCGGGATGCGCAGCACGCTCTCCGAGCTGCCCTTCGCGACCGTCTCGATCGTGTGATGCGTGAAGGTCCGGCGCGCGGGGAGGGGAGCACCGCGGTCGAGGTAGACCTGGACGTGACCGTTCGCGAGCGCGACGCCGAGCGTGCGCGACAGTGGCGGATCGCCGATGGTGAGGCCCTGCACGATCGTGAGCTGCGACGGTGTCACCACGACGAGCTCACCGCTCGCAGAGCGCGCCTCGATCGCGAACGTACAGGCGCGACGCGGCAGCAGCGTCACCGACGTGAGGAATGTGCCGTCGGGACCGATCGTGGCCTCGATGCTCGACCAGCCGCCATCGCTGCGCACGAGCTTGATCTTGGCCGGCGGATCGTCGCCGACGAACTTGCCGACGACGTGCGGTGTCAGATCGGCAGAGACCGCCGGGTACTGGAGCCACACCTGGCGCCCAGCCGACACCGTGCTCGAAGCGGCCCGACCATCGAGGCTCGCGGTCGCCGCGTACAGCGCCGCTCCCTGGGCGACGAGCGTCAT
>JANOPP010000090.1:0-1946 GCA_031421915.1 Myxococcales bacterium
CTCAAGGAGACCCTCGTCTACGCCGATGCGTCGGCGACGAGCCTGCGAACGTTCGACAAGACGACGTGGAAAGACTACTCGCTGTTCGGCGGTACCGTCCGGACCTACCACCCGATCGTCTCGGAACATCGGGTGTGCGCGAACACCAGTACGGAGGCAACCTGCACGGCGGCCGCAGCGCCCGGGTACTCGATGACGTCGACCGATTGGATCGGATACCCGAACAACGGGACCACTGCTGACGATCTGGTGATGGTCGCGTCGACCCAGGTGCTGCAATCGGCAGCCACCACGGCCAACGGTGATCGACAGAGCGTGACGACCTACCAGCTCGACGTTTCCCCGACGAAGTACCTGCTGCGCCCGTACGAGACGGTCAAGCAGCATCGAGTCGCCGGTGCGTGGGTCACGTTCGGCAAGCATCGCGCGACCTGGAACACCAGCAACGGCCAGAAGCTCACCGACGAGGTCTGGTCCGATGCGAGCGACGCGACGCGGTCGATCACGCGGTACGAGTACAAGCCGAGCACGGGAGTCCTGATCGAGCGCTTCAAGCCGAAGCAGAACGCGGCCAGCGCGACCAAGACGAGCTTTGCGTACGACGCGAAGGAGCTGTTCGTCGCGACGACGACCAACGAAGTGGGCCACGTCGTCGAAGCGAAATACGACTACGGTACCGGCGCGACGCTCGAGACCAACGGGCCTAACGCTCGGACCTGCGTCACGCATCCGGTCACCTGCCCCGACGACGCGATGCACCCGCTCAAGCAGCAGACCCAGGTCGTCGTCGACGGCCTGGGGCGGCCGAAGCAGCGCTCGGAGACCTGGAGCGAGGACGGCGCGTTCTACACGCTGCACCTGCTCGAGCAGCAGACCTACGTCGATACGCCGCCGTCCGGCTCGACGCCAACCTCGGTGACGTCGCTGTCGCTGGTCGAGAGTCCGTCGTTGTGGCGGCAGCAGACCACCGAGATCGATGGCCACGGGCGGCCGAAGAAGACGACGGTCGACGTGCCGGGCACCGGACCCGACCAGGTCACGAGCTACCTGTACCGCAACGATGGAACGCTGGAGAGCGTGTCGATGCCCGATCCGAGCGTCAGCACAGCCGCGGTCGTGACCTACACGTACACGTTCGACACGCTCGGTCGACCGCTGACGATTCGCCGCCCCGACGCGATGGCGAGTGGCGCCGACGTCAGCTACGCGGGTACGACGACCACCAGCATCGAGGTGGCACCGACAGGCAGTCCGGCGATCGCGTCGACCAAATCCGAGACCGACAAGCTCGGCCGGTTGTGGAAGGTCCACGAGCAGACCGGTCCGGCGGGCGGTCCGGTGACATGGGCGGTGACGACGTACGCGTACGGTCCCGACGACAACGTCACCTCGATCACCGATCCGCAAGGTGTGGTGACCTCGCTCGCGCATGACTTCGCGGGCCGGCGCACGCAGATCACGCGCGGCACTCGAACGTGGCTGTACGTCTACGACAAGAACGGCAACGTCGAGTCCGAGCAAGTGCCGTCGCAAAATCCGCTGATGGACGGCGCGCAGTACCGGACGACGTTTGTCTACGACGACCTCGATCGCGTGCTCGAGAAGCAGCTCGCCCCGCGCGGGATGAGCGCGGTCGATCTCGATCTGTTCGTCGCGGGCCGCGAGGTGTTCACGTACGACATCGGCTTCAAGGGCCAGCTCCGCTACTGGCAGGCCTACCGCCCGGGCGCGAGCGGAGGCAATGCCGACCTCGGATTTGGCCTCTATCACGATGGCAGTGGGCGTCGAACGATCACCAGCCAGGGCGCGACGATCGCCGGGCTGCCCGGCCTGACCCGCGGGTTCTTGCAGACCTACAACCCGAACGGGACGCTGTTTCAGACCCGGTACCGCGACGTGTTTCCACCGGAGGAGGCCAACGAGACCATCGCGCAGTTTCGCTACGA
>JANOPP010000091.1:0-25391 GCA_031421915.1 Myxococcales bacterium
GGAGCACTGCCACCACATCATCTATGGTCGCCCGTACGGCAAGAAGGAGGAGTTCGTCTCGAAGTAGGTCCTCCCGCAGGAGGTCTACGCGAAGGTCGAGCACCTCGTGATCGCGAAGGCAACGCCGCCGAAGAAGAAGACCAAGCGCTGAACGAGCAACACGTTCCGATCGCAGCGTTCGCGCGGATCTCGGTCGCGAGGAGCTCGGCATCGCCGCCCATCTCGACGTTGAACGAGACAACGCGGAACACGTCGCCCGACCCCATCGGAACCGGCAGGGCCCGAGTCGAGCCACCCATCTCGGGTGCGAGCTGACCGGTGACCGACTCCACGTCGATCCACTCGGCCGTCGCGCCGACGTCGAGACCACAGCCCGCGAGGAGCAAGACCGACAGAACGGCGCGCATCAGAATGCCCATCCGAGATCCATCCCGAGCCACGGAGCGACGCCGCTCTTGCCGGCGACGCCCATCACGAACGCGCGCAGGAAGACCAGGTCGCCGCGATGCTCGTAGCCCGTCGACAGCTGCGCACCGATGCCGGTCTCGCTCGTACCCATCCACTCGGGGACCGGCGATGGCGTCTGCAAGTAGACCAGCTGCGGTCCCGCGTCGACGAACAGCCGGTGGCGGCGAACGCCGAGCGGGTATGCCGTCACCGACGGAGCGAGCGTCAGCATCCGCTGACCGTCGAGCACGGAGTACGAACCGAGCATCCCGATCGCGAACCGGCGATGTACCTGGTGGCTATAGCCGAGGCCCCACGTGCCGCCCTTGCCGAGTAGCTCCACATAGAGCGCGTTGCGCTTGGGCTCTGGAGCGGGCGCGACCTTCGTGACCGACGGCTCGGCATTCGCGCTCCGCATCGCCACCGCGACGAGCACGGCCCACCCGAAGGACCTGATCATTCCAGGCAGGATAGCCGGGCAGAACCTGGCAGCAACAACTCCTTCATTGCGAGATTTCCTCAGCGACGGCACGCAAGCGAACAGTCGATGCAGGCGTTACCGCAGGCGCACCCTTTCGTGCACGTCGGCTTCTTCTCGTGACAGGTCAGCGAGCAGTCGATGCACGTGTTTCCACACGGACATCCCTTGGCGCAGTGGGGGCCCTTCGTCGTGGGCGCCGGCTTCGTTCGATCGCGCCCCCCATCACACTGCGTGATCGAGATCCCGGTGATCGCGGCGGCGACCGCGGCGAGTGCGGCGGCGATGGTCCGCTTCTGCATCGACGTCCAGGATACGCGTATGCTGCCCGGATCGCGACCGACGATCCAATGGCGCTGTTGAAGACGCTGCTGCCAGAGCCCCTGGCGACGCTTCACGACAACCTGCGCTCGACGATCATCCCCAACGTGGGGAACACCACCGCCGGGACGCGCGCGATGGAGATCCTGACCCAGCTCTCGAGCGCATCGGAGACCAGTCAACTCCAGACCGGCGAGGTAATCGGTGAGGGCGGGATGGGCGTGATCCGTGCGGCGACCCAGGTCACGCTCGGGCGCGGCGTCGCGGTCAAGACGCTCAAGGCTGGCCGCACGGATCCGGCCTCCGCGCTCGATCTGCTGCGCGAGGCGTGGGTCACCGGTTCGATCGAGCACCCGAACGTCGTCCCCGTCCACTACCTCCAGATCGATCGCGCCGGCATCCCGGTGATCGTGATGAAGCGGATCTCGGGCGTCGAGTGGAGCACGCTCCTCGGCGATGCACCCGAGGTCGAGAAGCGGTTCGGCGCGACGGACCTGCTCGCCTGGAACCTCGGCATCCTCGACTCGGTGCTCAATGCACTGCGCTACGCGCACAGCCGCGGCGTCGTGCATCGCGACGTCAAGCCGAGCAACGTGATGATCGGTGACTTCGGCGAGGTCTACCTCCTCGACTGGGGGATCGCGGTCAGTCTGCGGGACGACGGAAGCGGCCGCCTCCCGCTCGCCGTCAACGCGCGCCAGCTCGCGGGCACCCCGCACTACATGGCGCCCGAGATGCTCGGCCAGCCCGACAGCGCCGGGATCTCCGAACGCACGGACATCTACCTCGCCGGCGCGGTGCTGTACGAGCTGATCGCCGGGCGACCACCACACGAGGGCACGACTGTCGGTGCCGTGATCGCGAGCGTGCTCGGCCCCGCCCCCGCGCTGTCCGCGCACGCGCCACCCGAGCTCGCGCGGATCTGTCGCCGCGCCATGCATCCGCAGCCAGCCGAGCGCTTCGAGTCGGTCGAAGCGATGCAGCAGGCGATCGCGGCGTACCTCGAGCACCGCGGCTCCGCGGATCTCGCGGCGCGTGCCGCTCTCCGGGTCGACGAGCTGATGCCGATGCTCGCGAGCAGTGACGCGAGCGATGATCATCGCGACGCGATCTATCGCCTGTTCGATGCCTGCCGGTTCGGGTTCCACGAGGCGCTCTCCGTGTGGCGGGACAACACCGACGCGCGAGCGGGCCTCGTCCGCGCGATCACGGCCGTCGCGGAGTACGAGCTACGTACCGGCAATCCCAAGGGCGCAGTGACGCTGCTCGGCGAGCTCGCGACTCCTGCCGCCGAGTTGCTCGCGCGTGCGCGCGCGGAGGCGGCGGCGCAGGCGAAGCGGCACGCCGAGCTCGAGCACCTGCGTAGCGATCAGGATCCAACCACCGGGCGCCGCACACGCACGATGTTCGCGATGGTCGTGGGCGTCACGTTCACGGCGATCCCGCTCCTCAACGAGCTGTGGCCCGCGATCCGCGCGGAAGGCACGCACCGACGCAACATCCTGCTCGCGGCGAGCGCTCTTGTCGCGCTCAGCGCGCTCGCACTGTGGGCGAAGAACTCCATGATGTCGACGTCGTTCAATCGCCGGGTCTCGGCGACGGGCTTCTTCGTGTTCGTGGGGCACGTGATCCTGTCCTCGGGCGCAGCGGCCTTCGAGATGCCCCTCGCTCAGACAGAGATCATCTTCCTGTTTTTCTGGGGAACGGTGACCTCGCTCCTGACGATCAACCTCGATCGCTGGCTGTGGCCCGCAGCGATCAACTACTTCCTGTGGTTCTTCGTCGCTGCAACGCACGTCGAGCTCCGCTTCTACGCGATGGCGGCAGGGAACCTCGGGTTCGCGATCAATGCCTTCGTGCGGTGGTCACCGGCCACGCTGCTGCAGACCTCCGAGGAGCGCGCCGAGCGGGACGCGCGCGACGAACGAGCTCGTCGCCGACGGCGCAGCTGATTCGCTCGACACGGTAGCCGTGCGGATCTGCCCCGGCGAGCGAATCCGGGCGGAGAGTGCGCGATCTCGCCTCGTCCACGCCTCGTGAGACGACGGCGCGCGGTCGCCTGCGCTGGCACGGCTCCCGCAGCTGAGCGCGACCGGAAGGAACCTCGAAGATGAACATCCTCGAGAAGCCCTGATCATGTCGCATCCTGTCGAACCCGTGATCCGCGGTCTGCGGATCGAGATCGCTCCACGCACGATCTTCCTCCTCCTCGGCGTGGTCGCTGGAGTCTGGATCCTCGGCCAGCTCACCGCGGTCCTCGCCGTGATCACGGTCGGGCTCGTGCTCGTCGGAACGTTCGACCCGCTGGTCGCGTGGCTCGAGCGACGGGGCTTGCAGCGTGGCCGCGCGCTGGTCGTCGTGTTCATGATCGCCGCCATCGCCCTCGCTGGCGTCGTCTTGTTGATGGTTCCGCCGCTCGTCGCGCAGTTCGTCCACCTCCTCGAAGACCTGCCGAAGATGCGCACGCGGATGATCGCGTCGCTGCGCGAGTACACCTGGGCCAAGTCCGTGATCAAGGCGATCCAGGATCTACCCCTCGACACGATGGGCGCGCGCGCAGGTTCGGCAGCACTTGGCTACTCGACCAAGCTGTTCGAGTTCATCGCATATGGCCTCTCGACACTGTTCTTCGCGATCTACCTGCTCGCGGACCCCATGCGCTCCAAGGGCCTCATCTACGCCGTCACTCCGCGCCACCACCACGTCAAGCTCGCGAAGATCCTCCTCGAGCTCAAGGTGATCGTCGGCGGCTACATGCGCGGCCAGTTGATCACCTCGCTCGCGATCACCGTATTCGTCTTCGTCTTGCTCACGATCCTCGGCGCCGAGAACGCACTCGCGATCGCGCTGTTCGCAGGACTCACCGACATCATTCCGTTTGTCGGCGGCTACATCGCGAGTACGCCGGTCATCATCGCGGTCACGCCGCAGGGCACGACCACCACGCTGATCGTGCTCGGCATCATGGTCATCTATCAGGAGTTCGAGAGTCGCATCCTCGTGCCGCGCGTCTACGGCCGCGTGCTGCGCCTGCCGCCCGCCGTCGTCCTGCTCGCGCTCCTCGTCGGCGGCACCCTTGCCGGCATCCTCGGCGCGCTGCTCGCCCTGCCGATCGCGGCCGGCCTCCAGATGGTGGCGCGCGAGCTCCGCGTCGAGCTGCCCGGCGAGTCGCACACGGCCGACGCCCAGCAGGCGATGGACGACCGCGCCACCGAGGTCTACGAGCACCTCACCGAGGGCGTCACGGCCGCCGATGCCGGCGTGATCGCGGACGATCTCGCCTCGATCGTGAAGAAGTCCGAGGAGGGGCTGACTACCGCCTCCGCCCAGCTTCCGCTCGTTCCCTCCGATCCCGACCCGGCCTGAAACCGTGCGACTGCGAGCCGCCAGACGCCGTCCGGACCCTGCGTGGGTCTGGCGAAGCTCTTCGGTCGATGGTTCGGGCGCGGCGGTTCTCCCTCCAGTGCGCACGAGGCCGCCCTGCTCCATCGCTGTCGCGGAGACAACGAGCTGGCCGAGCGGTTGATCGGCCACGAGCTCGCGCGTCATCCGAACGTCTCGCGTGCGAGCGCGTCGAAGGCGGCGCTCGAGCGCTGGCTCCGCGATCGCTGACAGACTGCGCTACCCTGCCTGCAGACATGGGAACGGCGCAGAGCTTCCTCGATCGCGTCCACTCGCTCGCGCAGCTCGAGAAGGTCGAGGGCGAGCCGAGCACCTACGCGGAGCTCCTCGGCTCGGACCTCGGTGAGACCTCCACGCTCGGCGACCTCGAGGCCCGCGATGCGGCGCTCGCCGTCGCCCTCGGCAACCTCGACGCGATGCACGTTCGCGCGATGCGGCTGCGGCTCGACCACGCGCTCGCCAGCGACTCCTCGATCGGCACGCCGACCCGCAACGTGTTCGCCGCGACGATCGTCGGCTACGAGCATGACCTGTCGCTTCTCGGCCAGCGCGCCCACGACATCGCGCTCCGCGGCCGCGCCCCGGATCCGGCTCACGTCGCCGATCTCGTCGTCGCGCAGGCGCGCGCGGTGCTCGGGCTCCGCGCCGCGATGCGGACCGCCGTCCTCGCGCTGATCCGCGACCTCGCCGCGGCGGCCGTGCCCGACGCCGATCGCAACGCACGCGACCGCAAGCGTGGCGAGCCCGAGCGCAAGCGGTGGAGCGCCGCTCGTCGCGAGCTCGAGGCGGTCGCCGCGGATCCCGAGCGCGTCCTGGCGGCTCCGCTCGCGATGCGGCTCACTGCGTTCCCGGACCTGCTCGACGAGCCCGAGCCGGAGCCCGAACCGACATTCAAGGACCTTCTGGAGCTCGACTGACCGCATGCGGTTCGCCGCGACGACGGGTTGCGGACGATTGCCACCGACATCAAGTGCGCCCTCTAGCCGCGGTAGGCTGCCCCCATGAGAGCCCCTCTCGCATGTCTCGTCTCCCTCGCCGCCCTGACCGCGACCGCCGGGGCGGATGACGATCCGGGGATGCAGCTGATGGGCATCATGATGAGGACGCCCGCGATCTCCGCGGACGGCAAGCACGTGGCGATCTACAGCCACGACCCCGGCACGGAGAAGGACGCGAAGACCTCGCTCGCGGTGTTCGGCTCCAAGAAGGCCAACCTCGAGCAGCGCATCTCGGTGGTGCCGCCGAACACGGATGCCGCGCGCGCGAAGACAGCCGCAGCCACGCTCGTCAAGCTCCTCGATGACGGCGGCTACAAGCGGATGTCGCGTGTTGCCCGCGTCAGCTCGGAGGCGAAGAAGACCGACTTCGCGACGCAGCTCAAGAGCGAGGATCTCGTGATCGACGTCCGCCTCGTGAGCCGCAAGCTCGAGATCAGCGCGAGCCGCGACGGCAAGAAGCTCAAGGCGGTGAGCAAGAAGCTCCCGGCGAAGGAAGGCGCGTGCAAGGCAGTCGATGGCTACAGCCTCGCCAACACGATGGCCGGATACGACAAGACAACCGGCGCGTTCGCGTTCTCGGTCACCGCGGAGGAAGCCGGCACCGTCTGCTTCGGCCACGACATCGTCGTCACGTTGAAGTAGCACATGACCCGGCATCTCGCGTTCTCGCTCGCTGTCCTGCACGCGCTGACCGCGTGCAAGGAGCAAGCAACACCCGCGCAACGCGCCCCCGCGATCGCAACACAGGTGCCGGCCACGCTGCCGGCACCGACGCCAGCACCAACACCGACGCCGCCTGCACCACGGTGCACACCCGAGACCTGCAAGGGCGCCTGTCTCGATGACGTCTGCGTCGACACCTGTGCGGTGAAGGACGTCGAGCTGATCTACCTGCTCGACGATCGCGCGACCCTGTACAGCTTCAACCCCCGCTCGCTCCCGCTCGACCCCGTCCACAAGATCGCCGCGCTCGCCTGCGACGCGATGACAGCGACGAACTCGATGGCGGTCGATCGCTATGGCATCGCCTGGATCGGCTACCACAACGGCAAGGTCCATCGCGCCTCGATCATCGACGGCCGCTGTCTCGCACTTGGCGCCGCTCCGCGTGGGGCTCCGACCACGTTCGGGATGGGGTTTGTGGCTGACGGCCGCAAGGCAACCACGGAGAAGTTGTTCGTCGCAGGCAGCGACGACGAGGACAGCGACGACGGACCGAGGTCACTCGCGATCCTCGACACGGCGAAGACCCCGACGACCTGGAAGCGGGTCGGCACGCTGCCAAAGAGCAACGAACATCCCGAGCTCACCGGCACGGGAGATGGCCGGCTGTTCGCGTACTTCCCGTCACCCAACCTGGGCTTCGTGCAGGAGCTCGATCGCAAGACGGCGAAGGCAATGGGAGCGCGGTGGACGCTCCAGGGCGCGTCCGACCACGTGATCGCCTACGCCTTCGCGCACTGGGCCGGCGTGTTCTACGTGTTCACGTCGGTGGCAGAAGGGACCTCGTCGGTCCATGCGATCCATATGAAGACCGGCAAGCAGGAGCTCCTGATCGAGAACCTGCCGATGCAGGTCGTCGGTGCCGGCGTCTCGACCTGTGCCCCGCTCCTCGAGCGCGCGCCCTGACAGCTGTGCCGCATCGCGCAGCGTGCTGATACGCGCATCGAGCCCGTCGACGAAACCACGCGCTGCTCCTCGGCACGCACCGGTGCACGGCTGGTCCCTTGCTTGCAGCCTGGTCACGTTCATGAGCTTTCTCAGGACACTGTTTGGTAAGGACACGACGACCGATGTGCTCGACCTTCTGACCGCACAGCACACGGAGCTGGACGCGCTGTTCGAGCAGCTCGAGAACGGTGCGGGCGATCGCCGTGCCATGTTCACCGAGCTCGCGAACCTGCTTGCCGCCCACCTGACCGTCGAAGAGAAGGTGTTCTTTCCCGCGATCATGGCGAAGGACACCAACGATCTCCTCCAGGAGGCGGTCGAAGAGCATCTCGCGATCAAGCGCGTCCTCGCGGACCTGATCACGCTGAAGCTCGACGACGAGACCTTCAAGGCGAAGCTCAAGGTCCTCGGCGAGCAGTGCTCGCATCACGAGCACAACGAGGAGGAGGACGAGCTGTTCCCCAAGGTTCGCGGCGCGTTCACCTCCGACGAACGCGCCGCGATCGGCAACGAGGTGCTCGTGATGTTCCAGGAGCTGATGCAGTCCCAGCCCCTCCGGTCCGTGCCAGACGAGACCGCTGCCGCGGCCCCGCTCCCGCCGGTCCCTCGTCGCTAGTCACCAGCAGGTGTGAAACGACTGCTCCTGCGCAGCCGTCGTCTTCGGATTCGCGGCACCGCCGCACTCGGCATGAACCGTCTGCGCTTCGCTGCCGAGCGATGTGGCCGCCGCGAACAGAGCTTCCTCGTCGAGGATGCCATCGAACCGTGTGCGGTAGCGCGGGTACGGCTTCCACTGGTTGACGTTGAGCGTCGCGTACTGGCGCCAGCGCGGCATCCCGCGCGCGACGGCAATGGCCTCGAGAGATGCGCGCTGGCACTCGGCTGCTTTTCCGGCGGCCCGCAGCGAGCGCGCCTCTGCGAGCCGATAGTGCACGACGTTGATCCCGTGCGCGGCCGCATTGCCCATCGCCTCGCACGCGACACCTCCGCGCCCCCCGCAGTCATCGAGCTTCCGGCGCATCGAGGTCCAGTGCGAGACCGTCACGCAGCGCAGGCGCTCCTTCGTCAGCGGATGCGCCAGCGTCTTCCAGGTGCCCGTCACGTGAATCGCCTCGCCCCGCGCGACCTCCGGCTGCAGCGCCGCTGCGACCGCCGTCGCGAGCTCGGCCTCCCACGTTCCCTTCTTGTGCGGCTTCGGCGCGCGACCCCGCGCCGCGCGCACCACGACCTTCGCGCCCCCGATCTCGTCGGCGAACACGATCGGCCCCGACTCGTCGCTGTTCGCAGGCCTGCACACGAGGTGAACGATCTCCGCACGACCATGCTTCGTGCCGGCGCGCGGATCTGCCGGCTCTGTCGGGTAGCACGACGGTTCACAGCGCGGCGCCGGCGATGGCGTCGCGACCTTGTCGCACGTCGCGGCGAGCGCGACCTGCTGCTCCTCCTCGAGCTCGCGATGCGCGGCAGACAGCTCGCTACGACGGAGCTTCTCCGCGCGCTCCGCGTCCGCAGTCGAGATCGTTGCGACCGGCGTGGCCGGTGTACCCGGCGTCTGGGTCGGAGCGGGCGCGGTCGCTCCGCACCCGACGAGAACGACGCAGCACGCGGCCACCCGAAGCACGCACCGAGAGTAGATCGCTCACAGCGTCTTCGCGAGATAGATCGCGGCTTCGCCAGGCATGTACGTGCCGTAGTACAGGCGATCGACGCCACACAGCGCATAGCCGAGCGCCTCGTACGCACGCACACCCGGCACGTTGACGTTGCTCGTCTCGAGCCACACGTGGGTGGCGCCGACGCTCCGCCCGTGCGCCTCGACGCGCTCGAGCAGCGCGCGACCGACACCGCGACGGCGCCACTCCGGTGCAATGTAGAGGAACCACAGGACGAGGCGCTCGTGCCACGGCTCGGCCTGGACCGTCGCGAATCCGTGCACCCCGCCGTCGTCGGCGACCCAGCCCGTGTCCCAGCGCGCCCATGGCTGAAACACCTCGCCGATCGAGTAGCGCTTCGTGACGGGCACCGGTTGCTCGCGCTCCACGAGCTCGAGCGTCCGGGACGTGGCCTCGATGTCGAACACCGACGCGGTCTGGAACGACGTGTCGATCGCCTCGATCGCGCGGCGATCCGCTTTCCGGTCGAGCTCGCGGATCGTGAGCGGCATGTGCGCACGCTAGCTCGATTTCAGCGCCGAGGCGCCGCCGCGTGCGGCTCCCTCTGGGGGTACCTGGTCAAGCAGCAGATGAAGCAGGACTACGGCACGCGCCACGATCGGCAGCAGCAGCAGCAGCAGGAGCCGACGCCCGAACCACCTCCGTAGAGTCCCGGCGGCGTGCGAGCGTCCCGATCTAGCGTACCTTCGCCGCGTGCGGCAGACCAAGGCGATCGATCCTGCGCTCGGGCGCGTCTCTCAGCTCGGTGGGCTGCTCGGGATCAAGTCTGGCCCGCTCCTCGCGCGCATCGCCCCACTCGCGGGTGAGTGCAGCGAGGATCTGGTGGCGACCATCCCGCACGGCTTCGACGCACTGTCGGTGACCGTGAACGTCGGACGCGAGACCGCGCGATCGATCTGCGGCGCATGGCTCGATGCGCTCCCCGGAGACCGGCTGGCACTCGAGCTCGACGCGGCAACCGCGAGCGCGCAGTCCGACGAGGCCGCGCTACCGAACGACGCGCCGGCGCTCGTCCACCAGCTCGGCGACGATCTCGCCGCACTCGGCTGGGACGGAGCGACGTGGACCTACGTGATCGCGCAGTCCAACGCCAACGGCACCGAGTCCGACGCCACGATCGCGCGCATCGACAAGGTCGCCGCCACCCTGGGCGTGACCGAACCCCAGCGTCGGATCGCCGCCACCCTGCACGGCTCGCTCGCGCGCGGCATGGTGACGCGAGCATGGGTGCGTGCACGCGCAGGCACGGTCGACCCGCTCGTCGGCCTCGCATGGGATCGCGTCGAGTGGCTCCCGATCAAGCACATGGTCACGGGCTTCTATCCCGAGCTCGGCGCGGCCTCGAAGATCGATCGCCTCTCCCGGGCGATGGAGGTCGACCACGCGACCGTCGAGCTCGTGCTCGGTCCCACCGATCCGCCAGCGATGCGGATCTCGGTGCGACTCGTCGGTCCCTAGCGACAGTTGATGAGGCCGCAGCGGCAGTTCGAGAGCGCGTGCTTCTGCAGCAGCGTCGTCTGGAGCCAGCCGTGAAACCCGGAGCGGCGACGAAGTGCGTGATTCGCGGCCGAGACGCCGGAGCGGCGAAGCTCGAGCATGGGATTGCCCACGATCGGGGGGCGAATCACAGCAGGCGGGTGGGCGGCGCGGAACAGCATGTCGGAGGAAGAGCCAGGTACCACTGGCCCCGGGGATTCTCAACAATTACCTGCGGACGGGCGCCAAGGTGCCGATCCGCCAGTACCCGAGGGGATTGAAGAAGTAGTCGTCGGCCTCGTACCGCGCGCAGTCGCGGCGCTCGAGGGTCCGCCGATCGACCTCGGCATCGGGCCGGAACGTGTGCCCGGCCCGGAGCTTGTTCTGCGTGACCTCGTGGAGCTCGTACCGTGCGAATGCATCGAGCCACTGCACCCCCTCGAGAGGCGCGACGTCGTTCGCCATCTCGACGTCGGGCAACCCGAGCAGGTGCATGCCGCACGTGTACAGCACGTCATCGTCGCCGATCGGTCGCCGAACCCAGGCCTGGTACAGCGCCTCGGCGGCGGCGGCATCGGTCCCCTTGCCACGGATCTTTCCCGCGAGCGTTCGCCAGCGCCGCGCGCCATGTGCGATCCCCGAGCTCTCGCTCTTCGCAGCGCGCGCGCCCGCACCGAGCGCCGCATCGACGAGTCGCAACGCCGAGGTCGATACCTTCCGATCATTCGCGCGCGTGATCCGCGGGGACAGCACGTAGCCGACCGCCTTGTGGCGTTCGATCGTGGTCCAGTCGGCCTTGGTGAACGAGGGCGAGACTCGATCCATCGACGCCTCGAACGCGCCACGCATCCGGGCGTCGGGCATCTCGGTCGAGAACTCGCGATCGACGACGAAGCCCGGGAACCGCTTGATCACCTTTGCGAGCGCGTCGAGATCGTCGTGGAGGATGCAGATCACGTGGCGGGCACGGACGACGGGCACCCACGGAGACTAGCAGCCACAACCGTAGTGGCGCTCCGGCACGTAGATCGACGCGTGCTGCTCGTTCGCGAGATCGACGAGCTCCGCGTCATCGCCGCCACCGAGGATGAGCTCGGGCTGCCCATCACCGTCGAGGTCGACGACCTCGCCGATGTCCTGGTAGCCGAAGTTCAGGTCGGCCATGCGCTTCACGGTTCCGTCGGTGTTCGCGCGATAGGCAGCCATCGTGGCGAAACCAGGATCACCACAGCTGCCGTGCTTGCGCGCCTGGACGAACACCCAGTCCTCGTTCGTGAGTGGGTGGTGAACGACGTGCGTGACCACCTCGGCCGCGTCGCGCCAGTCGCCCGTGCCCCCGCCCTCGATCCACGAGTCCTGCGTCGGATCGACGTCGGCGCGCGCGAACAGATCTTCGCGCGCGGCCCACTCGAGCGCGGGTGAGTCGATCTTCGCCACGATGGCGGCGGGCGAGAACTCCTCGGACCGCGCCCACGTCCCAGCGCAGTCGTCGAGCCGCGCGGCGAGAACGACACCGGTCTCGACCACGGCCTCGATGGTCCACGAGGGATCCGGCTCGACACCGTCGTCGGGTTCGTAGTCGTACGAGTCGGCCGCATCACCGGTCACGCGCGACACCTCTGCGAAGCCAACGACCTTCGCGCGACAGGTGCCATCGACGAGTACGCTCTTTCCTGCCCACCCGCGCAGGCTCTCCGGCATCGCGGCCGTCGTGACCGGAGCGACCACGGCGTGCATGCCCTCGTCCTCGATCATGCGCTCGCGACCGCGCGAGGTCGCGCGCTCTTCCGACGACAGCCGCACGTACGACACCCCATCGATCGAGAACACGAACGCGAGCTCCGCCGGATCGTCGATCGGGGAGTGACCGCGGATCTCCTCCTCGACGATCTCGTCATCGACGATCTCCGCGGGCGCGACGAGCAGCGACGGCAGCGTGCGCGGTGCCACGAACGTCGAAACGATCGCTGCACGGCGGACGGGGGTCTCGCTCTTCGGCGCCGGGCCGGCGGGCTCGTCTCCGATCAGGAGATAGCCACCACCCACGAGACCGGCGAGCGCGAGAGAGGCACGGAAGGCAACCATGGCAGGTCCATCGTGCAAGCGATGAACCGCCGGGGATCGCTGTAATTTCAGATGCCTGGAGAGTGCCGCGTCTCACCGGACACGTCGATTGTGGCTTCACCGCGAGGGGCCCGCGGGGCGATCACGCACGTGGCGGTTTGGGCGGACTGATCACTCCAGGCGCCACCTGGTGATCACTGGAGCTGCCACCACCCGATCATGTGATCGAAATGACTCGGGCGCCGCAGTGGCACGAACCTTGATTGCACGATGGGCATGCGAACCATCCAGCTTTCCATCGGGGAGATCATCGAGGCGATGTACGAGGGGCTGATGGAGGCCTACGGCGATCGCGAGCTCGCGCTCGTTGCTGCCCAGGCCCTCGGCGACGACCTGCTCGCACGGCTGGCGTCGAAGTCCGGTCCGGCGACGCACGACGCCTAGTCAGTCACTGCCACCGGGCGGGTCGAGTAGCTCGCGGCGATACGTCACCGTCTTGCCATCGCAGTCGAGATCGCCCACAGCCTCGATGATGGCCTTCTTGCTGGTCGACTCGAACCCGTTCGGCGTCGTCTCCGGCGGACACTTCTTGGTCGGGAACTCGCAGCACGCCTTCGCGGGCACGAGGCCATGCTTCTGATCCGTGAACGTCTCGTGGACGAAGAAGTACGTCTGGAGGTTCTGCGTCATCTCCTCGAGCTGGTCGACGGGCTCGCCTTTCGGCGCTGGCGTCATGCACGTCTCCCGTGCGGCGTCATCGGCCGCCTTCACGACACACGCGATCACCGGATCGTCCGGATTCTTGCGGCACCCTTCGGTCCGCACGCGATCAGGAGGGCGCCCCCAGCAGCAGCCATCTCACCATGCGACCGAGCCTACCCCTGGTGGCCCTTCGAGAACGAGCGCTATGCTCGCGAGTACCGTGTCCACCATAGATTCATCCGCCGACGTCGAGCTCGTGATCTCAGGCATCGGATCAACGAGCGATGGACAGACCGAGCGCGCCCGCCTCGAGACCCCGACGCGTTTCAAGATGCTGGTCACGCAAGCGACCGCGGATGGCGCGGGCTTCGAGATCAACAAGACGCCTGTCGTGAAGGACGAGTTCGCCCTCGCGCTCGAGATGGCCAAGGTCAAGCAGCTCGATCGGATCGCCGACTTGCTCGAGCGCGTCGTCGCACAGCTCGACGAGCGCGGACGCAAGGCGTGACACTGCTCATGCCGCGTTCACCCGCGCGTTCCGCAGGTGGACCGGCGAGACGCCCGAGGGTTGGCGCACGAAGTCCGTGTGAAACGCCCTCATCGTGCGACTCCCGGCAATGGACCTACGTCCGACTACGGGTGCAGCCAGCGCGCGAGCTCTCGAAGAACTACTACCGGTACGCGCCCGAGGACGTGATCACGACGCCGTTTCGCCGTGAGCTCGTTGACGCCGACGACACGGTCCCGGTCGCTCTGTACACGCGGCCCTACGAGCGCCTCGAGATCCAGGTCGAGTCGCGACCCTACGAGCTGCTCGAGATCGAGCAAGAGGTCGATCTCAGCGAGGACCTCAGCCTTGCTCCTACGTGGAACACGACATTGCGGATCGTCCTGTCGTTCTCGGTGCTCGCATGCTCCCTGGTGCTCGGTTTCGAGCTGGCGCTCCTGCTGCTGTAGTCGTCAGGCTTCCCACATCGCGAACGCTTCGTTCTCGAGGCGTCCCTGTGGCAGCGGTCGAAACGACTCGAACATCTGGCGAACGGCACGAACGCTCGACGGATGGTTCGTCCCTTCGAAGTGCGCCATGTACCTGAACTGATCGTCGGAGCACGCGACCGCGAGCCTCACCAGCTCGCGGTCGCCGCATGTGCCCTCGAGCATGCGCAGTCGACCCTCGATGCCGTGGACCGAGCGGAACTCTGCCGTCGAGTTGCTACGAGCCACGAACTCGTCGCCCATCGTGAGCTGGACGAACCGATCGAGGTGATCTGAATCGCTCGCGACGAACGGCCGCGCGTCGAACACGTACGCGATCGCGTGCATCCGCGGATGCTCGGGATGGAGCCACACCGTCGCGCCGGACCGCCGGATGCCGAACCAACCCACCGGGGGATCGTAGCGAAACCACCGGCGCCTCGATGTGCCGAGCCCGAGCCCGAGCTCGCGGGTCAGCGTGAGCGCATGGTCCCGCGCCACGACCGGCTCGCCGAGCGCCTCGAGACAGAGCGCCGGCTCGGCCCCCACGATCGCCACCGTGCATTCGAGCTCGCGCCCGTCCGAGATGCAGCGCGCCCCGCCGACCACGGCGAGCTCGCCCTCCGGCGTGATCAAGGTGCGCAGCGGCTCGTGCGCGACCGAGGACGGTGCAGCGAGCGTCGCGAGCGTCGCGTCGACGAGAGCGCGCGCGCCGATCAGCTCGTGAACGCGCGGGCGGATCCGGATCCAGTTGTCGCCGGCACGCAGCACGACGCCGTGTTCGATCGGTGTCCGGGTCCAGGTGCTCATGTCGCCATCCACCCGAGATCCAGTCCCGTGGGGAGAGCGTTCGTCGGCAGGGGTGGCAGCTCGATCGAGCGAACGAGATCACGCAGCACGACCAGGTGCTGATCGTCTCCCGCCTGGAGCGCCGCTCGAACACTCCACCGTGGATCGGCGAGCCATACGACCGCCCAGATCCGACCACCCACGCTCCACGTCGCGATCTCGCCCGGGAGCACGGCGCCGTCGATCTCGATGCGAGCTGCATGCTCCGGCGCCTCGAGCGGCCACAGCAGCGTGTGCGTTCGCTCGGCCGGGCCACGCGGCACCGCGTCGCATACGACGATCGCCGCCGGCGCGCGCGGCGCCTCGGGTGCGAGCCAGAGCGTCGCCATCGTGCGCCGCACGCCGAACCAGCCCGCGGGGGGACGATACGGAACCATGCGGATCCTCTGGAACGCACTGACCGAGAGGGTCTCCGCGAGCACATCGCGGACCAGTGCGACAATGTTCGGCGACCGCGCGAGACCGTCGATGACCGTCATCTGCTCGTCACCTGCGATCAGTCCGACGGGCCAGCTCCAGGTCTCGTCCCCGACGGTCGCGGTCAGATGACGAAGGGCTGCGTACTCGCCGCCGCGAGTGACGAGCCGCTCGGTCCGGTCCGAACGTTCGATCCGCCACCCCCGTGCCGCGGCGAGGCTATCGCACACTCGATCGAGGACTTCGATCGGACGCACGCCGTGTCGGATCCGGAGGGTCGCCCGGCGATGGGCCGCGAACCCGGGGTGGTTGGGCGGTGCGGTCAGTTCAACGCTGCCGTCGGCGTGCTGAACGCGCGCCCAACGGGTCAGGTCGAGGCCGATCAAGCGTCTCCCGGTCGGTCGCTCCACAGCTGCGAGAGCGCCACGACCTCGCGCGGTGTGCGATCGAGATCCCCGGCGAGGAGCAGCTCCCGGGCACGCGACAGGTCGAGCTCGCCGTCGCGCGCGGTCAGCGCGACCACGACGCCGCGGTCGAACAGCTCGTAGAACCCGAACAGACTCCGGTCGCGCTGAACGATCGCGAGCGGCCAGCCGGTCGCGGTGTGGGCGAGCTCCGGTGTCATCCCCCGCTCGACGATCCGGGTCCGCCACGCCTCGCGGTCATCGGGCAGCGCCTCGACGGCGACCACCCGGAGCACCATCCCCGAAAGGTCGACCGCGTCGCTCTCGTGAGCGCGATCACCGATGGGTTCTGGGAACGCGAGCCGCATGGTGCGTGGTCGGACCAGGGCCCCACCCCCCTCAACGTAGAGGAATCTGAGGGCTGCGGGTCACGTATGATGCGTCAATCATGACCAGCTGGGTGGACGGCTCGGGGGACGCATTCAAGAATCTCGGTGCGGCGCAGGGGGGGATTGGCGCCAAACTCCCCGGCCAGCACGACATCACGCCCGAAGAGCGCCGCGGATATCGCGCCGATTACGATCACTACGCGTGGGAGACGGGTACCGAGTACATCAAGGCGAAGAGAAAAGAGGGGGATACGGAGACCAACAAGGTCACCGATGGGATGGCCAGCGCCAAGAAGATCGGACAGGCCTCCGACGACAGCCTGTGGGGGGGAAAACAGGAGTACCTGAAGGCCGCGCAACAGCAGCCGCTCGGCGACCTGACCGATCCGTCCGCACGACTCAAGGCGATGTCGTTCATCACCCAGGACAAGCCGCTTGGACCAGACGGCAAGGAGACCGACGCCACGGACGATCGGACCAACTGCTCGGGTGCATCGATCGTCGGTGCGGCGTTTCTTGCCGAAGGCCCCGAGGGTCTGAAGAAGGTCATGAAAGCGCTCGAGGCGCAGGACCCGACCGGTGGATCGACGAACAAGAGCCCCGAGTACAAGGCGCTCAAGGCAAAGCTGGCCAAAGATCCCAACTCGCTGTCGGTGGCCGACATTCAAGCGCTCCAGCAGTCGACGACCGAGATCCTGAAGAGGAACCAGTTGAGCGACAACGAGCTGCAGCAAGAGATCGGACCCGACACGACCGGCATCCATGGCAAGACGATGGACAAGTTCATGGCGAAGTCGGGGTCGAAGGACCTCGCGAAGATGTTCGAGAAGAACGGCATGGAGATCCAGGGCGTCGACATCGACGGTGCGCTCGACAAGGACGCCAAGACCGGAATGGATCACTGGGTCGTCAAGCTGAAGGGCAAGGACGGCAAGGAGGCGATCTACGATCCGCTCGCCCGTCGCGGCGGCCAGATCATCGACTTCGACGAGGGTGTGAAGCACTACGACAACGCGTGGCAGGACACCGTCGGCAAGCCCGGCAAGTAACCGTCTGTGCTATCGCCGCAGGCGGCTGCTCGACTGCCCGGCCACCACCTCGGCCCGCAGCACCGACAACTCCAGCGAGTTCTCGAGCATGCGCTTCAAGTGCGACGGCAAGACCTGCCCCACGAAGTAGCTCCGTTACTTCGTGGCGTTCGGAACCGTCGGCTGACCACACGTCGCGCGGGCAGCGAGCGCGTCAACCTCGGTGCGCATCGGCGAGCGAGTCGGGGCGAACACGAAGACCCACAGAGCGCCGGCCGGACAGGCCTTCTGCGTTGCTGTGCCGACCAGCTCCACGGGCTGCTTGGTGGTGAACGGATCGATCACGCGCGCGGTCAGCGCGAGGTGCGCCCGTTCGGGCACCGCGCGTACGACGATGGACTCGCGGTCCGCGATCTCCTTGTTCTCGTCCACCGCGTCGATCAGGCCACGGAAGTACGTGGTGAGCTCGGCGCTGACAGTCGCCGCGTCGAACGGGGGATAGCCCTCGAGTCGCCACACGAACGCGTAGGCCCAATACCCAGGCTCGGCCGGCTTGAAGAAGCCAGGGGCGAAGCGAATCTCCTCGACGCCCGTGTACTGCAGCGACGGTGCGAAGCCGAGCGGGAACGGAATCAGCTCGTGCTTCCACCCGTCGGGGACGAGCCACGGCGTCTCCAGTCGCGGCGGATCGTACGTTGGATACGGCCCGGAAGAGCTGCACGCGGCGAGCATGGCCGCGAGGTAGCACGTGCGGATGCGGCTCACGCCGAGAGTGTACGACGGATGGGCAGTATCAGGCGCACCTCGCCATCCGGTTCGAGGGGCACTCGTTCATGGGCAATACGAAGAACTGCTCCGTCGGCAAGCTACAGGCCGTCACGTGCAGCGAGTCCGGGTACACGGAGCACTACGTGAAAGATCCGAAGGAGCTCGAGCCACACGGCAAGAACATCTCGGGGCTCACGTAGGTCGGCGGCGGCACAACCGCGCGAGCGCGGGTGCGAGGTCCGGCTCGTCGCTGCTCGCGACCACGAGCAGGTTGCGATCCTCGAGCGCCTCTCGTCGCACGAGCGCCGCAAGGCGAACCGCGGCGGCACGAACCTGTTCGGTGCGCTCGGCTGGATCGATCACGGCGAGGAGCGCGCGGACTTCATCGAACACGCTCGATGCGACGTCCTTCGACGTCAGATTCGGGCGACATCCGCGCGACCTGTTCGTGGCGAGACTGCACGCGCCACCGATGATCTCGCAGAGAGGATGCTCGCAGCTCGGCACGTACGTGGCCTCGAGCTTCGCACATCGTCGGTGCATCGAGTCCTCGAACGCCGCCGCTACTCCTTGGGCCCAACGCCGAGCGCCGGCTTGAGCGCTCCGTGTGCTCGCTTCTCCTTCTCTTCGCTGTACCGGGTGTTCAGCACTCCGACGTTGTCCCGCAACAACAAGGTGAAGCGGAACAGCTCCTCCATCACGTCGACGACCCGGTCTCGATAGCTCGACGGCTTCATCCGGCCCTCCGCGTCGAACTGCTCGAACGCCTTGGGAACGGAGGACTGGTTCGGGATCGTGTACATGCGCATCCAGCGGCCGAGCACCCGGAGCTGGTTGACGGCGTTGAACGACTGACTGCCGCCCGAGACCTGGAGCACGGCGAGCGTTCGCCCCTGCGTCGGCCGCAAGGCACCATCGGTCAGCGGGATCCAGTCGATCTGGTTCTTGAACGCCGCGGTCATCGAGCCGTGTTGCTCGGGCGAGACCCAGACGTGCGCCTCTGACCAGGTCGTCAGCTCGCGAAGCTCGCGCACCTTTGGAAGATCGAACGACGAGCGATCGAAGACCGGGAGCCCGCGCGGATCGTACGTGCGCACCTCGGCGCCGAACGCTTCGAGCACGCGCCCGCACTCCTCGCTGAGATAGCGACTGAAGCTCTTCTCGCGGAGCGAGCCGTAGAGGATCAGGATCCGTGGTGCGTGAGTGCTCGGCGTCGTGGCAAACGTCGCCAGCGTCGTGGTCGGCGAGTGGCCAGGGAGATCCGTGTCGATGCGATCTGCGGGTTCGGTCATGACCTTGTCTCGGAGAAGTAGCGACGTCGCGCCCACAGCGCAGCATGCACGAGCGCGAGCATCACGGGCACTTCGACGAGTGGTCCAATCACGGCAGCGAACGCAACGCCGCTGTGAATTCCAAACGTCGCGATGGCGACGGCAATCGCCAGCTCGAAGTTGTTCGAGGCCGCCGTGAACGAGAGCGTGGCCGACTGCTCGTAGTCGGCACCAGCTCGCTTGCTGAGGAAGAACGACACCGCGAACATCACGACGAAGTAGACCAGCAGCGGCACAGCGATACGGAGCACGTCCAACGGCAACCGCACGATCGAGTCACCCTTGAGCGAGAACATCACGACGATCGTGAACAGAAGCGCGACCAGCGTGAGGGGACCGATCCGCGGCACGAATTGCGTCCGATACCACTCGTCACCCTTGGCGCGCCGTAGCACCAGCCGCGTCACGAACCCGGCAGCGAACGGAACACCCAGATAGATCCCCACGCTCTTCGCGATCTCGAGCATCGAGATATCGACCACCGCGCCCTGGAGCCCGAGCCAGCGCGGCAGCAGCGTCGCGAACACGTACGCGTAGATCGGAAAGAACAGGACCTGAAAGATCGAATTGAACGCGACGAGGCCCGCGCAATAGTCGGCGTCACCCTTCGCGAGCTCGTTCCAGACAATGACCATCGCGATGCAACGAGCGAGCCCGATGATGATCAGGCCGAGCATGTAGTCGGGACGATCGGGCAGGAACACGGCCGCCAGCGCGAACATCAGCACCGGACCGATTACCCAGTTCTGAACCAGCGAGAGCATCAAGATCCGCTTGTTGCGGAAGATCTTGCCCAGCTCCTCGAAGCGAACCTTCGTGAACGGCGGATACATCATCAGGATCAAGCCGACCGCGATCGGGATCGAGGTGGTGCCGACGCTCAGCCGATCGAGCGTGCGCGTGAATCCCGGTGCCACGTTGCCGAGCGCGACGCCAATCGCCATCGCCGCGAAGATCCAGACCGTCAGGTATCGATCGAGAAACGAGAGTTTGCGTGCGACGCTCGATGAGGACTGCATGCGCGACCTACTTGCAGGCGTCCGGTCCGCAGTTCTTCTTGAGCCGGGCGTGGTCGGCACGGAGTGCGCGCGCCGACCCGAACGTCCTGGACAGCACGTCGAGCACGTTCGTCACCGACTCGTGCTCCTGCTCCGTGATCCGGTAGTAGACCCAGGTCCCGTCGCGCCGACTGTCGACGATACCTGCCGACTTGAGGATGCCGAGCTGACGCGAGCAATTCGGCTGACTCAGATCGAGAGCCTTCTCGACGTGGCACACGCACAGCTCGCCATGCACGAGCAGAGCGACGATGCGTACGCGCGTCTCGTCACCGAGCGCGCGAAACAGCTTGGTCAGCGGACGAACGTCTTCGAGGTCGGTTGCACTTTCGAGCACCGCATACCAATATCACGATATCTGCATGTCCGGAAGCACGCCGACGAGCGCACACAGCATCCTGTTTCTCTGCGTCGCGAACTCGGCTCGAAGTCAGATGGCCGAAGGGCTCGCGCGCTCTCTGTTCGGGCCGGCGGTCCGCGTCCAGAGCGCTGGCAGCAAGCCCAGCATGGTGAATCGGTACGCGGTCGAGGTGATGCGCGAGGCCGGGATCGACCTGGGCGGCCACCACTCGAAGTCCGTCGACACCATCGACCCTGCGAGCATCGACACGGTCGTCACGTTGTGCGCGGAGGAGGTGTGCCCGGTGTTCCTCGCCACGGTGAACCGGCTGCACTGGCCGATCGAGGATCCGGCGAGCGACGATCCCACGCTGACACCGGAGCAGATGCTGCAGCGATTTCGAGCCGCACGCGATCAGATCCAGGGACGTCTCGAGGCTCTCGCCCTCCCCGTCACCGCTTCTTGAGCACGAACCCGGCGCGCGTCGCACGGCACTCCGCCACCGCGCGTCGGTCATCCTTGTGCTGACACAGGAGCATCCAGCCATCCCCTCGGGATCCACGGAAGCGAGGCGCTCGGTGATGAGCCTTGGACCGTCGTACGACGTATCGAAGTCGAACTCGCACGCCTTGGCACCCGCCCAGTCGACGACGCGGCGACGAACACGAGGCCAGCGAGCTCCGCGATTCTCTTCACCACGGACCGCACGCGATCACCCCGGCTCTCACCGCGGGAATACGGCTCCAGGGTGGTCCGGTCATCACGTCATGACTGCTTCCCGGTCCGTCCGCGCGCGTGGCCGCCGCATCGCGCGCGAGCTGCTCGTCACCGCTGCATTTGCGCTCGTGCTGCTCTCCGCTCGCTCGTCTCTGGCGGGTCACTACTACGTACCGACGGGCTCGATGCGGCCGACCATCGAGCCCGACGATCGCATCATCGTGAACATGGCCGCCTACGGCCTACGCATCCCGTTCACGAGTACGTACGCGACCGAGTTCGAGGGGCCGCAGCTCGGCGACGTGGTCGTGCTCGATTCTCCGGAGGAGGACAAGGTGCTGCTCAAGCGCGTCGTGGGCGTGCCCGGCACCCGCATCGAAGTCCGTAGCGGCCGGATCCGGATCGACGGCGAGCTCGCACCGATCGAGGAGTATGGTGCGATGCGGTTCGAACGCCTCGCCGAGACGCTTCACCCGATCCGACTGACCGATGGCGGTGGCCCGGACTACGGCCCCGTCACGATCCCCGCCGAACAGTACCTCGTGATGGGTGACAACCGCGGCGAGAGCCACGATGGCCGCTCGTTCGGGCTCGTGCCGCGGCACGCGATTCACGGCCGCGCGGTCGGTGTGTTCTGGCGCGGCGGCCCGACCTGGGGTGGCCTCTGAGCCACTCCGTCCAGAGGTGATCAGCGCTCGCACACCTCGGAGTCGATCGCGTCGTTCGCGTCCGCGGGCCAACGCTTCACGAGCCGCCCGTTCGGACGCTTACCCGAGTGAACCTCGAGGTAGGCCCGCCGGTGTTGCATCGTGCGCAGAGCGTTTGAATTGGCGATGAAGCGGCTCTCGCCCATCTCCCACGGCTCGCGATACGCGCCGACCAGGGTGTCGACCCGGCGCAGGTACGCGCGCTGCGCTTCGGCCGGGAGCCCGCGGCGCACCGCGCGATTGATCTGGCCCTGCACCAGATCCCAGTCGGTCGCACCGGGGATGCTGCCCTCGACGAGGGCGCGGTGAACCGACGACAGCTCGCCGAGTCGAAGGTTCTCGGGCAGCTCGAGGAGCATCGCGTGAACCACGTCAGGAAACGGCGCGATCGCCGTGAAGGTGTGGCGCTCGACCTCCTGATAAGGGCACCGGATCTCGACCACGCGTGGCTTTGTCGGACCCGCGCATCCATCGTGATGGAAGTACTCGCCTTGCGACAACCGGCCACGGCTCGAGCGGCCTCGGACATCACGATGCATCGCATCGCTACCACCGACGTGCTTGCAGACGACCAGGCCCGCGGTGTCGACGAGCGAGAACCATGTCTCGCGGTGCTCCGCCGACAACAGGATCGCGTCGACGTAGTCCGATGGGGCCTGGGCCGCGCCGACGAGCCCGTTGATCACCAGCCCCAATCCCGTCCGTGGGACGAAGCGCAGACGCCACGGCCCGAACACAAGCGTCGATGGTTCGATCTGGGGCGGTATGCTGCCGATGGCGACCACGAGTCCGGACGTTCGTATCGCGCTCGTCACAAGACTGCAACGATCGATCGCGCAGCCGCGGGCCCGCCGCCGATGACCCTCACCGTGACTTGGTCTTCGCCGCGGGCTTCTTCGCCGCGGGCTTCTTCGCCGCGGGCTTCTTCGCCGCGGGCTTCTTCGCCGCGGGCTTCTTCGCCGCGGGCTTCTTCGCCGCAGGCTTCTTCGCCGCTCTCGCCCGCTTGGATCCCGCCTTCGCCCCCTGCTTCCCGGCGCCAACGAGAACGAGCGAGAGCCCGTCACGGAGCGCACGATCGCTGCACTCGAGACCGCGTTGAATGATCTCGGCCGCGACTTGCTGCGTGCCTGCCACGAAGATCACGCCCGAGTCGACCATGTACAGCCACGCATCGTAGGCAGGCGATCCATCCGCACCCACGAGCGATCGAAGCTCGACATGGCCGGCAAACGAGGTCTCTTCGCCGTTTGCGGAGAGTCGCTCGGCAGCTGTCAGCGCATGGCCATCCCACATCTCGCCGGCCTTCGCGAGTTGAACCTGCTCGCTCGGCGACAACTCACTCGCGCTTGACGGCGCGATCACCCGCGCGATCGACAGCGCCACCGGCTGCGGGGCATTGGCGAGCATCGCTTCGAGCGCCGTGGCGACGACGGGGTGATTCTTGGCGATGCGCTTCACCTCTTTGACGATTGCAGCCGGCGGTCCGTCCTTCGGGTCGAGGAGCAGACGCGTGAGGGCGGCCGATGGGAACTTCTCGAGCAGTGGGAGGCCAACCGCATATGGGGTGCTCATCCCGACCGCGCCGACGATCGCGGCATCGCGACGCTCGGCGTGAATCGCGGCGACTACCTCGTCTGTCAGGTCGCGATACACGCCGAAGCCCAACGGGAGGAGCGTGTCCCATCGCGGCTCGATCGAAATGCCCGCACGGACGAGGGCGAGAAACACTGGCCAGGTGATCGCCGGTCTCGGTCTGCGATCATGCGTGAGCAGCTGATCTGCGAACCGCGGCGCCCAGACCTTTCCTTCATCGCGGAGAGCATGGAGAAGCTCGAGGTCGCCGTAGTCGAAGAACGAAGTGTCCTCGAGCCGATACGGCTTCTCGTAGCCGAACGCGTTGACCTCGCCGAACGCTTCGAGCCGGTCCGCGATCGACATCGTCGACAGGAACCGTCGCAGCTCGCCCGCGGTTCTCGCCTCCTCGAGCTCGCGCACCACCCGCCACAGCGGCACGCCGCGCTCGGGGACGATGCGTTCGAGAATCCCCGGCGGCTCGCTACTAATCCAGCGTGCGAGCCGGACGTTCGCGATCTTCATGAAGGCGAGGTCGACGGTCGGCTGCGCGGCGAGCGTTCTGACGAGCGCGAGCTGTGCCGGCGTCATGGCGGCGGCGAGCGGCATGATGCTCGGCGCCGGACTCGGCCAGTCGACGGCAACGAACGCCTCGGCGAGGTCGCCGCGCGCCTCGTACGTGTCGAGACCGATCGCGATCGCGCGCTGGACGGCCGCCGCGGCCCGCGCAGAGAGCTCCGGGCTCACCATGGTGTCTGACTCTATCCCGCGCAGCCACGCGGAGCCTCGAGCACGAGAAGCGATTCGCTCGGCGTCTATCGAGCGGGGCTTTGACGCATCGAGATGTGCCGCATCGGGCTGGCGCGAACCGGGTCGCGCTGGCTACAAGGGGGCGTGATCACCGATAGCTTGCTTCAACTGTTCGTCCGCACCCTCGGCTCACACAAACATGTCAAGCGCGGCGCCATCACGCGCCATGACGGGGAGAGCGGCACGCTTCCACTCGACGTCGGTCGCGTGCTCGGCCAGGTCGGAGCCTGGCGCTATGCTGACCTGCGGTTCATGCAGCCGTCGCAGCTCGATAGCGAACGTGCGGCGTTGACGAACCTCGCAGCCGAGTTCGAGGCCGGGCGCTCGAGCACCTCGAGCCACGCCCTGTGGAACAGCGCGTGGTATCCGCTCGCCATCTCGTCGATCGAGGTTCACGCGTTCGATCCCGTCGGTTGCTTCGGTGGCTCGCCCGAGCAGGTGGTGTCGTTCGACTTCAGCAGCGGTGATACCTGGTGCGTGTTCCCGTCGATCACGGCGTGGCTGACCGCCCTGACCGAAGGCTTCGAGACCGAAGGCAAGGACGCGCTCGAGAAGGCATACGCCTGGGCGCGCACGAACAAGCAATGCGTCGACGTGAAGCTGCCGCAGGGTGTGGACGAGCAGCGGTCCAAGCAGCGCTTCGAGGCCGGAATCGGCACCTGGATCGAGCTCCGTCATCCCGATGGCAGGAGCTGGGCAGTTCGCGAGCGGCGCACCGGGTTCGAGCTTCGCATCGGCGAGGGAGAAGACGCGGTGATCCGCAAGCGCACCGCGGCGAATCCGAGCGCCGAGGT
>JANOPP010000092.1:0-28976 GCA_031421915.1 Myxococcales bacterium
AAGTCGTCGGCGCCGCCCGATGACGCGCCCTTGATGCCGCGGCCGCCGCGGTTCTGGGCCCCGAAGTCGGACACCGGCGTGCGCTTGACGTACCCGAGGTGGGTCCGGGTGACGACCATGTCCTCCTCGTTGATCAGCGCCTCGTGCTGGATGTCGGCCTCGAGGTCGATGATCTCGGTGCGGCGCTTGTCGGCGTACTCGCCGCGGATCTCCTCGAGCTCGGCGACGATCGCCGCCATCAGCTTCTTCTCGTCGGCCAGCATGCCCTCGAGGTGGTCGGTGATGCCCCACAGCTCCTTGTACTCGGCCTCGAGCTTCTCGCGCTCGAGGCCGGTGAGCCGGCCGAGGCGCATGTCGAGGATCGCCTGCGCCTGGCGGGCGGACAGGTGCATGAACCCCGCGGTGCGCGCGGCGGTGATCTCCTCGGGGGGACGGCCTGCGCGCTCGAGGAAGCCATCGAGGCCCGCGAGCTTCTCCGCCATCAAGCGGTCCTTCGCGATGTCGGTGTCCTTCGACGACCGGATGATCTCGATGATCCGGTCGATGTTGATCACCGCGATGCCGAGGCCCTCGACGATCTCGCGGCGGGCGCGCGCCTCGCGCAGATCGAACAGCGTGCGGCGCGTGACGACCTCGCGGCGGTGCTCGACGAACACCTGGAGCGCCCGCTTGAGCGAGAGCATCACCGGGCGGCCGTCGACGATCGCGAGCATGTTGCACGAGAACGCTGACTGCAGCGCCGTGTGCTTGAACAGGTGGTTCAGGACGATCTGGTCGGACGCGTCACGCTTGAGCTCGAACACGACGCGCATGCCGGTGCGGTCGGACTCGTCGCGGATGTCGCTGATGCCTTCGAGCTTCTTGTCGCGAACCATGTCCGCGGTGGATTCGATCCACCGCGCCTTGTTCACCTGGAACGGCAGCTCGGTGACGATGATCGCTTGTTTGTCCTTGCGGATCTCCTCGACGGACGCGACGCCACGGACCTGGATCGCGCCGCGACCGGTCTTGTAGGCGGACATGATGCCGACGCGGCCCTGGATCACGCCTCCGGTCGGGAAGTCGGGGCCGGGGACGATCTTGATGAGCTCGTCGTCGGAGATGTTCGGGCGCTCGATCATCGCGAGCGTCGCGTCGATGATCTCGCCGATGTTGTGCGGCGGGATGTTCGTCGCCATGCCGACGGCGATACCGGACGCGCCGTTGATTAGCAGGTTCGGAACCTTCGACGGCATGACCGTCGGCTCCTCCTCTTTGTCGTCGTAGTTCGGCTGCCAGTCGACCGTTTCCTTCTCGATGTCGGCCAGCATCTCGGATGCCACCTTGGACATCCGGCACTCCGTGTAACGCATGGCCGCCGGCGGATCGCCGTCGACCGAGCCGAAGTTTCCCTGACCGTCGATGAGCATGTAGCGCATCGAGAAGTCCTGGGCCATGCGGACCAGGGCGTCGTAGACCGACGCGTCACCGTGCGGGTGGTACTTGCCGATCACGTCGCCAACGATGCGGGCGCACTTGAGGTACGGCCTGTTCCAGACGTTGTTCAGACCACGCTGGGCGAACAGGATCCGCCGGTGCACGGGCTTCAGACCGTCTCGTGCGTCGGGCAGCGCCCGCGAGACGATCACGCTCATGGCGTAGTCCATGAACGAGCTCTTCATCTCGGATTCGATCGAGATTTGCGTGATGTTCGAGTTCGTTGCGTCCGACATCTGCGAGGGGCGTTTATAGCCTCTTCCTCGACGGAAAACGGGGATCGCAGGCACCCAAATTCCGGGCTCTTCTAGCGGTACGGACCGCCCTCGTGGGCGGCGGTCGCCCAGCGGGCCGCAAGCTCGATCGCAGCACCGAGTCGCTCGCGATCCGAGAGCACGCCGTCGAACGCGATCTCGACGTCATGCGCACGTACGTTGGTCGCACTGGGCCGAGCGAGGTCGAGAAGCTCTCCGGCGCGCCCATCGATCGACAGCGTGCTCGTGCTGGACGCGGTCGAGGGCGGCCACGCCACGCGCGGCACCGCCTCGGAGACGAGCGAGAGCGTCTCCCCGCCGCTCCCGTGGCGGTGCGCCCGGACCAGGGTGCGGAGGCGCCCTGGATCGTCGCGGCCGATGCGGCGAACGACGTGGATCGTGACGTGAGCCGAGCCATGGCGCATGCGGAGCAGCGGCTTGCCGCCGATCTCGAAGCGCGCGGCCGGCTCGCAGCCGAGCTCGCGGCCAAGGACGCCAAACGCCTCGGCCCAGTGGGTCGGGCGGCTCGCGAGGGTCAAAGACGCGCACAGGAGATCGCCCATGCGGTCCTCGGAGGGCTCGGTATCGGGGCGGCGTGCGCGGACCGCATCGCCCTCGACCTCGAAGATCCAGGCGGCGTCGCGCAGCATCAGCGCGGTGTGGCGCTCCGGGTGCAGCGCGGAGACATAGCGCGACGCGAGCAGGCCCGCGCGGGACGCGTGATCGAGCCACATCGTCGCGAGCGCGAGGTCATTGGTCTCGATCAGGAAGCTGTCGTCGAACGAGGCCGCACGCGGCTCGCTGGCAGCCCAGCGATCGTTCCAGCGCAGCCGGAGCTCGAAGCCGTCAGTGGGGGGAAGCTCGACGATGACAGACGCGATCGGCGCCATCACGAGCTGGGCGCGATAGCTGTCGCCCGCGACCTCGAGCTCGACGGAGGCGCCAGTCTCGGTCGGATCGACGCGCGCGCCCGCGAACCGGGTCTCGAGCATCCTGCACAGCGTCGTGGACACAGGTCAGGATAGGACGCTACGGCGTCCCTGGCAGCTTGAGCTCGATGCGGCGGTTCTTCGCACGTGCGGCCGCGAGCTTTCCGCCGCGGAGGCCGGCGATCGCGACGAGCGGAGCCTTGTCGCCGTAGCCTTTCGCGGTCAACCGCAGCGGATCGATCCCCTGGATGATCAAGTAGTCACGAACCGCGTGGGCGCGCTTCTGCGACAGCGCGAGGTTGTTGGCACCGTCCGTGTGCGCGCGAATCTCGAGCTTGACCTCGGGCATGTCGACGAGGAACGCGACGGTTCCGTCGAGGACGCGTCTCGAGGTTGGTGACAGCTCCGCGCCGTTGATCTTGAAGTTGACGCGCGGGATGCCGCTCGTGATCTTCGCGACCCGATCGGGGACGGTGTCGACACAGCCATCGTCGTCGCGATAGCCGTTGCGCGTCTCGAGGGCAGCGGGGCACTTGTCGAAGAAGTCGGCGACGCCGTCGCGGTCGTTGTCGGCATCGGTGCAGCCATCGTCGTCCTCGAAGCCATCCGTGTCCTCGGGCTCGCCGGGGCAGCTATCGATCTTGTCGATCATGCCGTCGAGATCGTTGTCTGGCTCGGGACAACCATCGCCGTCCTGGTAGTTGTCGAGATCCTCGGCTTCGAGCGGGCAGGTGTCATCGGCATCCGCGAAGCCGTCGGTGTCGTTGTCCCCATCGGGGCAGCCGTCCTGGTCCTCGTAGAAGTCCTTGTCCTCGGCCTCGCCCGGGCAGTGGTCGGCGGCGCCGACGACCATGTCCTTGTCCGGATCGAGGTCGATGGGAGGTGGCAGCGGTAGGGGAGACGGGCGCTTGGGCGACTCGTCGCGCGCGAGATCCGCGTAGAGGGAGAAGATCGCCTCGAAGTCGACGGTGGTCTTCTTGATCTCGGGATCCGGCGGCAGCGTGTTGTCGCTGCTCGGTACCGCGAGCACGCGGAAGTCAAAGCGGACGCCCCACTGCCCCCCGAACCGTCGCTTCACGCCGCCTCCGAGGTAGTAGGCGGCATCGGTGTCGCTGCCGATGTTCCGCGCCATGTCGGTGACGTAGAGGGCGTTGCTCGAGTGCACGACCGTGAGCGCACCCACACCCGCGGCGAGGAACGGCACCACGCGCGGCTCGACCGACGTGGCGCGCAGCTGGACCACGAGGTGGGCTCGAAACGTCAGATCGACGACGGAGAAGTGGGTCTCGCGGGCGACGGTCGGGATCACGCCGAGCTCGGCCTCGATGCCGATCAGCGCGATCGGGAACACGCCGAGCCGGACCCCCGCGAGCAGGGAGTTACGCTGGCTCGTGGCATCCGGGCGATCCGCGACGCCTAGCTCGCTGTTCCGGTTGAACAGGTGGAGGCCGCCCATCGCTCCGACCTCGACGTTCGCGTGCGCCATGCTCGCGGACGCCGCGAGGATCAGGAGACTGCCGAATCGCCACATACCCCGAAAACGGTAACCGGTCTCGGGCGGCTGGTGAGCCACGGAGACCGGTTTTCAAGGGGGCGAGGGCACCCCTGGCGAGTCGCGAGCTAGCTCAGGGCGTCGCGCCGAGGCCACTGACGAGCTGGAACTCGACGCGGCGGTTCTTCGACCTCGCCGTGGTCAACGCGCGACCCTTGAGACCGGCGGTCGGCGTCACGGGAACCGTGTCGCCCAGGCCCTTCGCCGAGAGGCGGCTCTGGTCGATGCCCTTCTTGATGAAGTACTCGCGCACCGATTCTGCGCGAGCGGCCGAGAGCTCGAGGTTGTCGGCGAACTTCGAGTTCTTCGCCTTCTTGATCGCGACGTCGTCCGTGTGGCCCTGGATCTCGAGCTTGAGGTCCGGGAACTCCTTGAGGACCACGACCGCGCTGTCGAGGGTGCGGTTCGACGTCTTGAGGAGCTCGGCCGAGTTCGTGCGGAAGTTGATGCCCTGGATGGCGCCCGTGAACTTCTTCACCTTCTCCGGGATCTCGTCCGGGCAGCCGTCCTCGTCCTGGTAGCCGTTGCGGGTCTCCGGCTTGTCGACGCACTTGTCCGTCGCGTCGAGGACGCCGTCACCGTCGTTGTCCGGATCCGGGCAGCCATCGTCGTCCTGGAAGTTGTCCTTGTCCTCGGGCTCGAGCGGGCAGCGATCCGAGCCGTCGTTGATGCCGTCGCCATCGTTGTCGGCGTCCGGGCAGCCATCGTCGTCCTGGAAGCCGTCCTTGTCCTCGGCCTGGGTCGGGCACTTGTCGTTCGGGTCGAGGATGCCGTCCGCGTCGTTGTCCGGCTCGGGACAACCGTCCTCGTCCTGGAACGCGTCCTTGTCCTCGGCGTCGGTCGGACACTGGTCGAGCGCGCCCTTGATGCCGTCCTTGTCCGGATCCTCGTCCGGCGGCGGCTCCTTCTCGACGACGACGGTCTTGCCGCCACCGATGGTGACGTAGGCCGACGCGAGCGCCTCGAAGTCGAGGGCGACGCGCGAGTCATCGGGATCGTTGTTGGGGTTGACGCTCGAAGGCACCATCATGAAGCGCGCGTCGAGGCGGAGGCCCCAGCGCGGGCTCATGCGGAACTTCGCGCCGACGCCGGCGTAAAACATCGCGTCGGTGTCCTGGTAGATCTCCGTGGTCCGCATCTGGAAGTTCTCGTTGCTCGAGCTGACGGTGGAGAACGCTCCAGCGCCGACGAGAACGAACGGGAGAACTTTCGCCTCCGGGTTCGCCGCCCGGAATTGCGCGATCAGGTGCGCGCGGTAAGTGAGGTTGGTGATGCTGTAGCCGAGCTGGACGTTGCTCTGGTCGCGAGCGACCGTCGGGACAATGCCGAACTCTCCCTCGATGCCGATGACGTCGTTGAAGTAGGCGCCCAGGCGCAGGCCCAGTAGAATCGAGTTCCGCTGGCTCGGGGCGAAGTCGAGGTCATCGACGCCCAGCTCGTTGTTGTGGTTGAAGATGTGCGCGCCGACGGTGCCGCCGATCTCGACGTCGGCCTCGGCGACCAACGAGCTCGTCATGAGGGCGCCGCAAGACATCGCAGCCAGCAATAGCGGAGGGGACAGTCGAGTCATATTCCGATTCGTAACTCCAAGTGGAGTTGATCTCCACCGATCGGGCAGACTCTTATTCGGATTTCCTTATATAGGGACCTCGATACCCGCCGGACCTGTTGCGGGGCACAATGCCGCGCTCTACACAGCGGCATGCCGAATCGGTCGATGAATCGTCTGGCTGCCGAGAGCTCGCCGTATCTGCGGCAGCACGCTGACAATCCCGTCGAGTGGTGGCCGTGGAGCGAGGATGCCTTTGCGGAGGCCCGGCGCACTGGAAAGCCGGTCTTCGTCTCGATCGGCTATGCCGCGTGTCACTGGTGCCACGTGATGGCGCACGAGAGCTTTGAAGATCCCGGCACCGCCGCGGTCATGAACAAGCTGTTCGTGAACATCAAGGTCGACCGCGAGGAGCGGCCCGACGTCGACGCGGTGTTCATGAACGCGATCATGGTGCAGGGCGAGGGCGGGGGCTGGCCGCTGTCCGCGTTCTGTCTCCCCGATGGGCGCCCGTACTTTCTCGGGACGTACTTCCCGCCGACCGCGAAGTTCGGACGGCCGAGCTTCACGGACGCTCTCGAGGCGATGTCGGACGCATTCACGAGCCGGCGCGCCGACGCCGAGGACAACGCGCTCGCGTTGATCGACGGCCTGCAGCGCGTCGACGCGCACTATCGTCGTGGCGCGCTCGCCGCCGATCCCGCGGGCCTGTCGGCGTCGCTCGTGATCTCCGCCGGGCGGCAGCTCGCCGAGCGCTGCGATCCCGCCCATGGCGGTCTCGGTGGGAAGCCGAAGTTCCCGTCGAGCTCGAGCCACGAGCTGCTCGCGCGCGCGGGTCGCTTCCCGCTCGGTGGACCGGCGCGGGAGGCCTATGATCAGTGGGCGCGCGGGATGGCCGAAGGCGGGATCTACGATCACCTCGGCGGCGGGTTCGCGCGCTACTCCGTCGATGCCAAGTGGCTGGTTCCGCACTTCGAGAAGATGCTCTACGACCAGGCGCAGCTGCTCGGCATCTACGCGAACGTCGCCGCGATGAACGGACCGTTCGCGGCCCGCGCGACCGAGGTGCTCGCAGAGACCGTCGCGTTCCTCGGACGCGAGCTCTCGGATCCAGCTGGTGGCCTGTGGTCCTCGCTCGATGCTGACAGCGAGGGCGAGGAGGGGAAGTTCTACGTATGGACGCCGCAGCAGCTCGCGGCAGCGCTCGGCAAGATGAACGCCCTCGTGTTCGGCGCGGCGTACGGCGTCACCGCGCACGGGAACTTCGAGCACGCGACGAGCGTTCTCTCGCGGATCACGCCGCGGACGTCGCCGCTCGAGGAGGAGCACCTCGCCGAGCTGCGTGCGAAGCTGCTCATCGCGCGCGCGAGCAGGATCCGACCCGGCACGGACGACAAGGTGCTCGCCGGCTGGAACGGGCTCGCGATCTCCGGCCTCGTCGCGACCTGGCGGGCGACCGCGCACGCGCCGGCACTCGCGCTGGCGGTCCGGATCGCGACGTTTCTCCGCGATCGCATGGTCGACGGCGATCGGATCGCGCGCGTGTTCCACGAGGGAGCGACCAAGCAGCTCGACGGGACGCTCGACGACTACGCGTTTTGCGGTGCCGCGTTCCTCGAGCTCGCCGAAGCGACCGGCGACCGCGCGTGGTGGGATCTCGGTGCGCGCCTGCTCGGCGCCGCGCGCGCGAAGTTCGTCAGCGAGGACGATGGCGTGCTCGTGTTCTACCTGGCGCCAGCCGGCGATCCGCTGCTCGTGCATCGGCCCGAGTCGCACCAGGACGGTGCGATCCCCTCGGGTGCGTCGGTGCTCACGGCTGCGCTGTTGCGGCTCGGTCTCGTCGCGGGCGACGCCGACGCGCTCGCGCTGGCCGAGAAGTACCTCGTGCAACGGCTGACCGGACCGACGCCCGCCAATGCGTGGGCGAGCTCCGGCCTGCTCACCGCGCTCGATCTGTATCTCCACGCCAAGGTGCTGGTCGTGACCGAGGGCGCGGGACGCGATGCGCTGTTGATCGCGGCGCGCGGCACCTATGCACCGACCCTGTGCATCGCGGGTCCGTGGGCGAGCGCCTCGATCCTCGACGGCAAGGCCTCCGCGAACGGTGCACCCCGCGCGTTCGTGTGTACCGGCCCGACGTGCGCTCCGCCGGTCAGCGATGCAGCAGGTCTGTTGCCGCTGCTCGCAGCGACGTAGCTAGACGCTCTTCTTCATTCCATACATGAGCAGGATCGCGAACACCGCGATCGGGATCAGGTAGGGAATGACGACGAGCCCCAGCGCGAACTTGTTCCAGCCGATGATCAGCTCGCCCCACGCGACGGAGCCTGCGATCAGGAACGCCCCCATGGCCTCCGGCCAGTCGGTCTCCATCTTGAGCCCGAGCCAGAACACGATCGCGCCAACGAGGAACGTCACGAGCGCGAGCGCCCAGCTCGGGAGGCCGAAGAAGCTCTTGAAGCCCGACTGCATGGCGGCCGGGTTCTTGATCACGAGGTTGATCACGATGACCACCGCGACGAGCAGCACCATCAGGATCAGGTAGGTCCAGATCTTGGACCGGCCACTGCCCATGAACTGCTTTTCGACGACTTCCTCACCCATAGGAGAGCATCGTAAGCGAGTTAGCGGCCGGCGCGGGCACGATCGAGCAGGTTCTTCCGGGTCGCCGGGAGGCGATCGGTCTTCGCCAGGGGCTCGAGCACATCGCGCGCGATCTTGAACTCCGCTGCGGCGAGCTTCGGATCTCCGGCCACCTCGGCGAGACCGATGTGGACCTCGGCGACGTAGCCCGGCCAGTGCGCGTTGGTCGGCGCGCGATCGGCCACTGCGTGCACGAACGTCTTGGCCTCGTTGAGGGCGAGCGAGCGCGTCTTGGAGTCTCCAGCGACGCGCGCGAGCTCGGCTTGCGCGAGGAGCCCGGTGATCAAGGTCTCCTTCCATTCGCCGTTGATCGGATCGCCGGACACGAGGGCGCGGGCGCGCGCGAGCCCGGCGTCGATCAGCTCGCGGGCGCGCCTGGCGTTCGCCTTGACCAACAGCTTGCCGAGCGCGATCTCCGTCGACGCGAGCTCGTTGCGAAAGCCCGAGTGTGCCGGAGATTCCTCGACGAGCTTCGCGCGCAGCGTGAGTGCGCGGTCGTGCTCGTCCTCGGCGGCGCCGACGTCGAGCTTGCTCGTGTACGCGCCAGCGAGCTTGGCGTGCGACCACGCGACCGCGCGTCGATACGGTGAGCTCTTCGGATCGCTCTTTGCCATCTTCGCGCGGATCTCGAGGGCGAGCTTGTACATCTCGATCCCGCGGTCGAGCTCGTTGACGTAGATGTAGCCATCGCCGGAGCGGTTGTACGAGCGCGACAGGTCGCCCTGCCACGCAAGGACCTTGGGATCTTTCCCGACGAGCTCCTTCTGCAGATCGGTCGCGACCTGGAGCTGCTCGAGGCCGAGCTTGAACTCGCCGATGTCGAGCTGCGCGAAGCCGAGGTTCGAGAGGAGAATCGCGCGCTGGCGCTTCCATGACGTGTTCGTGGGATCGCGACGTGCGAGCCCTTCCATCACCGGGACCGCCTCGCGGTAGGTCTCGATCGCGCTCCGGTCGTCGCCGATCTGGCGCTGCAGCTCGGCGAGCTCGTTCTGGACATCGAGGACCCTCTCGAGCACCTCGACGTTGTCGGGCTGCGTCTCGAGCAGCGTCTCCCGCAGGCGAAGCGCCGCGCGATACGACTCCAGGGCTGTCGCGGACTCGCCGCGCGCGAGATAGACGCTGCCGAGCTTCAAGTGGCTGGTCGACAGCGCGAGCACTTCCTCGGACGGCCGGCTGCTCGCCTGGCTGCCCGCCTTCTCGCGATCGGACTTCGCTTGCAGATACTCCTCGAGCGCCTGGTCGATCTTGCCGTCGTTGCGGAGAAGATCTCCGAGACGGTCGTGCGTCTCGGCCGCGCCGAGGAGGACGAACCGATCGTTGGGCGCCTGCGCGCGGAGCGTGTCGTACTCGCTCTTCGCGAGCGTGAACGCCTTGATCGCGGCGGGAACCTTGCCGCGCTGCTGGTGCACCGTCCCGATCTGGTAGTCGAACTTCGCGATCATCCGGCGGCGGAACATCGTCTTCGGCGTGCTGTCCGTGCCGACGTTCGCCGCGAGCCGAGCGCGCGCATCCGTCCACGTCGTGAGCGCCTGGTCGAGCCGACCCGACTCGCGTTCGGCCTGGCCGACCATGTCGACGGCGACCGCCATCCGATCGTTGTCGGCGTCGGGCATGCCGCCGGGCATGGCCGCGAGGGTCGTGTAGTAGTCGCGGATCTCGCCACCGAGGTTCGACAGCACGTCGAGCCGTCCGATCTGCTGGAGGCGGTCCTTCACGTCGGACTGCATCTTGTCGATCAGCTTCTCGGCCGCCGTCCGTCGAGTGTCGGCGATCTGGCGCTGCTGGTTCGCGACGTCGCGCTGCTTCACGATCTGCCGGATCGCGAGCGTGCCGAGCACCGCGAACAGGACGAGCGACAGCGCGGACACGATGACCGCAGCGCGATGCTTGCGCACGAACCGCAGGACCTTCTGCATCGTCGTATAGCGGTGCGCGTCGACGAGCTGACCGGTCATGAACCGGCGCAGCTCCTCGGCGAGCTCGCCGGCGTCCGGGTAGCGATCGGTAGGTTCGTGCGCCATCGCGCGGTTGACGATCGCGACGAGATCCGCCGGCGCTGCCTTCTCGCGGTCGAGGAGCGGCACGACACGACCGAGTGCTGCCGACGCGATCACGTCCGTCGCGGTGCGCGCGTTGTACGGCGGGACGCCGGCGAGCACGTGATAGAGCATCGCGCCGAGCGCAAACACGTCGGCGCGCTGATCGAGCGGCTCGCCGCGCGCCTGCTCCGGCGCCATGTACGCGGGCGTGCCCATCACCGCACCGGCGACCGTCAGCGTCGGTGAGTCCGAGCTCGTCGTCATCGGGGTCTTCTTCGCCGGCTTGTGCGGGAAGCGCTGACCCGAGTCCGGGCTATCGCTCGCGTCGAGATCCTTCGCGAGGCCCCAGTCGATCACGACCGTCTCGCCGAAGTCGCCGATCAGGACGTTGCCGGGCTTGAGGTCGCGGTGGATCACGCGCTGGCTGTGCGCGTAGGCCATCGCGTCGGCGGCCGCGGCGATCCGGGGGAGCAGGGCGAGCCGATCCTGGAGCGTCTTGGTCTCCGCGATCACGCGATCGAGCGGGCGGCCCGACACCATCTTCATCGCGAAGAACGGCTCTCCCGACGGCCAGCGTCCGGCCTCGTACACCGGGACGATGCCGGGATGCTGGAGCCGCGCGGTGATCAGCGCCTCGCGCTCGAACCGCCCGATCTGATCGGGATGCGGATCGATCAACTCCTTGAGCGCGACAGGCCGGTGCAGCCGCAGATCCTCGGCCGCGATGATCCGGCCCATACCGCCACGCGCTATCTCGGTGTCGCCCTTGTAGTGGGCCTGCGACACGGTCGGTAGCGCTCCAGTCGAGCCGACGTGGCCTCCGGGACCGGTGACGGGCGCGGCCATCGTGGACTCGGATTCGAGCTGTGACGCCGCGCGCGCGGGCTTGGCCGGGAGAGGTCGCTGCTGCGTCCCGAGGATCGGTGGCATCACATCGGGCGACACCGTTGCTGCGAAGGCCTCGTCGGCCTCGGAGACCAGCGCGCCGAGCTTGCGCGCGGTCGTGGTCTCGCTCGGCGGACGATCCGCCGGCGTTGGTTGCTCCGCTGGGGCGGGCTCCCCGTCCTCGGGCACCATGTATTGTCCATCATAACCTCCATGCCCTCCGCGCTCCATGTCGTTCGCGCCGGCACCGGTCCCCGGGTTCTCCTGATCCACGGCAGCGCCGCGGATCACTCGACTTGGTCGATCCAGCTCAACGGCCCATTGACGAAGAGCTTCGAGCTGATCGCCTACGATCGCCGGGCGGATGCGCCCACCGTCGAGGCCCACGCCGACGATTCCGCCGCGATCCTCGATGACGATCCGGCCCCGGCGCTCGTGATCGGCTCGAGCTTCGGCTCCGTGATCGCCCTCGATGCGCTCCGCCGCTATCCAGGGCGGTTCCGCGGCGGGGTGCTGATCGAGCCTCCGATGGCTGCCACCGACGAGGCCGCTGCCGTGCCACCCGAGTTTCTCGCGGAGTTCGATCGTCGCGTCGAGACCGCCGGTGGACCCGCCGCGGGCGAGCTGTTCTTGCGCACCGTGCTCGGCGACGCCGCGTTCGAGCGGATGCCGCGCGCCTATCAGGACCGCTCGCGCGGCAAGTGGGCCGAGATTCGTGCAGATACCCGCGCGCTCGTCGCATATCGCCCGCGCTACGCGACGCTCACCGAGGTCACCGTGCCCGTCCAGCTCCTCGGTGGTGCGCGCTCCGCGCCCTACTTCCGCCCGACGCTCGATGCCCTGTCCGCCGCGCTTCCCGACGCGCGTCTCGACGTGATCGAGGGGGCAGGGCACATGCTGCACGCCGAGGCGCATCGGCGGTTCGCGGAGGTCGTCCAGGCATTCGTCGCCTCGCTTGCGTAACCAGCCTTGTTGGGCCAAGGTGCGCCCCCCATGGCGTTCGATACTGGCTCACGACTGACGATCACGGGCGACGAGCGCCCGACCGCCGTTGTCGTCGCGGTGCAGCTCCCGGACGTCACCGATCAGGAGATGGAGTCCTCGATCGAAGAGCTCGAGCGCCTCGCAAAGACGATGGGCCTCGAGCCGATCGGTCGGATGACGCAGCGGCGCTCCGCGCTCGCTGCCGGCGTCGTGTTCGGCGAGGGCAAGCTCGCCGAGCTCGCGACCTGGACCGGCGGCCCCGGCAAGATCGAGGCGTACCAGAAGCCCGGCGCCAAGCCGCGCGACGAAGACGAGGACGAGGAGATCGAGGACGAGCCAGAGGAGAGCGACGACGCACCGTTCGGCGAGAAGCCGGCCGACAAGCCGCGCGCCAGGGTCGTTCTGGTCGATCACGATCTGACGCCGCAGCAGCAGCGCAACCTCGAGACCGTCACGGGCGTCGACGTCCTCGACCGCACCTCGGTCATCCTCGAGATCTTCCACCGCCACGCCAAGACCCGCGAGGCGCGCCTCCAGGTCGAGATCGCGCGCCTGAAGTACATCGCCCCGCGACTGCGTGAAGGTAGCGGCGGTGGCGACCGCGTGCGCGGCGGCGTCGGCGCCAAGGGGGCCGGCGAGACCACCCTCGAGCTCGACCGCCGGCGGATCCGCGACCGGATCGCGGAGCTCAAGCACGAGCTCTCGCAGATTGCCGGTGGATCGAAGACGCGCCGCGATCGCCGCAGCGATCTGCCGACCGTTGCGCTCGTCGGCTACACGAACGCCGGCAAGTCGTCGCTGATGCGGGCGCTGACCAGCTCCGATGTCTACATCGCCGACAAGCTGTTCGCGACGCTCGACACCACGGTCCGCCGCCTTGTCCCGCCGACCGAGCCGCCGATCCTCATCACCGACACGGTCGGCTTCATCAAGAAGCTGCCGCACGATCTCGTCGCGTCGTTCCGTTCGACACTCGACGAGGCCGGCGACGCTGCGCTCCTGATCCACGTGATCGACGCAGCAGATCCTGCCCACGCCGATCAGCTCGCGGTCACGCGCGAGGTCCTCGGCGAGATCGGTGCCGATGAGGTTCCGACCTGGCTCGTCCTCAACAAGATCGATCGCGTCGACGAGGATGGTCGCCGCACGCTGAAGCTGCACTACCCGAAGGCGTTGCAGCTCTCGGCCAAGGATCGCGACGACGTCTCCCTGCTCCGCGACAAGCTGATCGAGCACTTCGTCGGTCCGCTCGAGGACGCCGAGCTCGAGGTGCCATATACGCTCCAGCGCGTCGCGCACCTGATCCACGAGCGGGCGACGGTCCTCGCCGAGAAGCACGAGGACACGGGCACCCGGTTCTCCGTGCGTGCGCCGTCGAAGATCCTCGACGCGCTGCGCGCCGAGCTCGTGGCGAAGCCGTAGCTCGCTGCTTGGGGGCCCACCACACGGGGCACGGGGCACCGGAGCACGGGGCACGGGGCACGAGCACGGAGCCCCCAGCCACCAAGCACGGAGCCGCCCCGCGCCGCCTAAAACTGCGTCGCGAAGCCGGCGACCGCACCATCGCCCGTTGGCACCACGTACGCCGACGTCGCCGGGCGAGCCGGGTTGCGCGTCACGAACAGATAGATCGTGATGCCCGCCATGACGGCGCCAGCGCCGAGCGTCGCCCAGCCCGGCCCGGTGTTGTTGTAGACGTCTGGGCAGTTGGGATCGCTCGAGCCGTCTTTGCAGCGGCCGTCGTACGCGAGCAGGACCGCGCCGGCACCGAGGCCGCCGATCGCCATGATCCCGGTGATCGCCATCCAGCCGCCCCAGCGGCCCGACGGTGTGGCCGCGGCTCCGTCGGTGCGCCCGGTGCCGGTCAGCGGTGCGATCGTGCCCGGCTCGCCGGCGAGCTGGACGTCGATGTCGGCGGTGGCGACCTCACCGGCGAGGAACTTCGCGAGCGAGCGCAGCCGATCCTCGGAGGGCGTGGGTTCGAGGGCGAGGCTCGCACGCCGGATCTCGCGGCCGTTGACGAGGCTGACGAGCGAGCCGACGATCGCGGGCCGTCCGCGCACCTCGTCGAAGCCGACCACGACGACGCCTGCGCCGCCGACCGCCTTCGCGAGCTTCGCGGCGTACGGTGCCTCGGAGGTCTCGCGCTCCTCGGCGGTGGGGAACTCGAAGCCGCTCCAGTCCGGGGAGCTGTGCACGACGGCATCGAGAGCGAGATCGACGGTCAGCGTGATCTCGTCCTTCGCCTTGATCGTGACGACGTGGGTCCGTGACTGGCGATCTCCGAGCTGGACGATGACGCGGTACTCGCCAGGCGCGAGCTCCTTGACGGTGGTGCCTTTGCGCTCCAGGCGCTCGTTGATGAAGACCTCGGAGCTCTCGTTCGCGAGCTTCACGAGCAGTCGGCCGCGCGGTGCAGCGGCGTGCTCCTTCTTCGTTTGCTCGAACAACGTCGCGGCGTCGGGTCCGTACGTTCCCTTGGTGACCTGGGCGTCGGGGAAGCTGCGGAGCAGCTCGGCGAGTGTCTCGCGCGCGGTGGTCGTGTCGCCGCGGCGCTGGTGCGCCAGCGCGAGTGCGATCATCGCCTTCTGCAGGCGCTCGCGAACGCCAGGGTTCTTCGCGAATGCGCCGCTGTTCGCGTGCGCGGCGTCGACGAGCGGGCCGAGGATCGAAACAGCCTGATCGAACGTGCCCGCGATCCAGGCGCGGTGACCGAGCTCGATCTTCTCGGCGAAGTCCGCGGGGAGGCCCTGCGCGGAGACCGCTGGTCGCGAGACCCGCGCCTCGATGCGCTGGCCGACCGCGTCCGCGCCGGCGACGAAGCCGCGCTTTGCGAGCTCGCGCAGCATTGGCCTCAGGACCGTGCTCGCCTCCGCGGGCCGCGTGCCCGTGTACGACTCGAGCACGATACCGAGGTCATCCTCGGCAGCGGCGGTGACAGGAACGAACAGGGCGGCGACCGCCACGAGCAGGGAGCGCATCGGACGCCCCGAGATATCACACTACGGGGCGAGCTCGTCGGCGCCGAGGTCGCAGGGACCACCAGCGGGCCGGGCGTCCCCGTCGATATCGACCAGGACGCGAGACCCGCAGTCGCCGCCCGCATCGCGGACGGTCGTCGGCGACGCCGTTGTCAGGTGCGGATCGAACATGGAGGTCATCGGGCCCTCGAAGCCGAGGTCCCCGCTCGCCGCGACGAATGAATTGTCGAGATCGCAAGACCCGTCGTACTGCGCGGCCAGGTTCGCCAGGTTGTCGCCCTCGCGGTTGGCGTAGATCAGGTTGCCGCCGGCGGGGAGCAGGGGGCCCAGACACTCGACACCGGCCGCGCTGAGCATGCCGGTTGACTGGTTGTAGGCGATCGTGTTGAACACGAACGTGCTGGTCGCCGAGTCCTTCTCGAGCAGGACGCCGCCGTAGGCACTCGGGCCGGGGCCGGAGGCGCGCCCGTTGAACACGATGAAGTTGTTGCGTACGCGGAAGTCGGTCGCCGTGTACCGCACGACGACGCCGCCTCCCGGATTGGCGATGATCCTCGAGCGCTCGAGCTCGAGCGTGCCGCCGTTGGCGACCACCGCGTACGACGATGTGTTGACCACCCGAACCCGCTGCAGCGAGACCGTTCCGACGAGTCCGTTGGCGAGGTCGACGCCGATCGCGGCCACCGTGGTGGCGGCACCGATCTGGAGGTCGAACACCGTGACATTGGACGTCCCCGCGACCTGGAGCAGCGTGCCGCCGGCGTGAACGAGCTGAGCGTCTGGAGCAGCCAGCAAGGTGACGTTGCGATTCGAGATCACCACGGTCTCGTCAATCGTGCCGCTGATCTTGATGTAGTCACGCCGAGGCGCGACCGCGAGCGCGTCGGCGATCTTCGCGCACGGAGCGTTGTACGTGCACGTCGTGCCCATCCCCGACTGTGCGACGTAGGCGACGTTCGCATCGGTGCCGCAGCGCCCGTCGGGCAGACACGCCTCGGATGGGCACTCCGCATGGCTCTCACACGCGCGGCAGGTGTTGTCGACGCCACAGAACGGTTCGTCGTCGACGCAGGCATCGTCCTTCGCGGTGCCAGTGACGCACTCGACGCACACCTCGGTGTCCGTGTTGCACACCAGCGTCGACGGCGAGCTCGCACAGTCGGTGTCTGACTTGCAGCTGCTCGTTCCCGGCGCATCGATCGGCGGACAGCTGTCCGGATCGTCGGCGCCGTGCTTGGCGCAGTACGTCGCGCTGCGCTTCATGCAGCCTGACGCGAGGACGGCGAGGACGAGGCTGGTACGGATGATCGCGGTCATCAGAATGTGTGCCCCCAGCCGATGGTTGCTCCGCCAGGGACGAGCGCGACGGTCGGGCCCTCCGGTGACGGATCCTTGCGCAACAGGAGATAGGCGCCGACGCCGATGGCCGCGAGACCGACGACACTCAGCGTGACACCGAGCGCCTTGGTGTCGCGGTACTCGAGCTTCGCTCCCGTGTCCTCCTCGCTGGAGGCATAGAGCACGAGCCCGGACAGCAGCACGGCGCCCCCTGCTCCGAGGATCACGAGTGGAAGCTTGCTGCGCGGTGCGTTCGTCGGCGCGAGTGCGACGGCGACCTCGGCGGTCTCGCCGCGAGCGACGGTGATGTTGCGCGCGGCATTGTCGTGCTGGGGCAGGGAGATCGTGATCGCGTGCGCGCCAGCTGGCAGCGTGGTGGTCAGCGGTGTCACGCCGAAAACCTTGCCGTCGATCACGACCTGCGCACCTGCCGGCGTCGACGACAGCGAGAGCTGCCCGACCTCTGCGGCACCCTTGCCCGCGAGTGACGACATCAGCTCGTCGGTCATCGTCTGCATCGCCGTGTCGGTACAGCTCGCGCACGAGCGGCGAACAGCGATCGGATCCATTCCGGTCTCGAACCAGTAGGCCGTCAGCGTGATGTCGCGCATGCCGCTCGTCGAGTCGGCGAGATCGACCTTCGCGAAGACCATCTGCGGCGAGGTCGCCTGTTTCTCGACGACGGTGCGCGCGCACGTCATGTCCTCGATCACGAAGCAGTCGATCAGCGCGTTGATCCCGCCGGCCGGCAGTGGCGACGGGACGAGCGTGTTGCCGCGCCCGCGCAGCCAGTCCTCGAGCTGGGCCGCGAGCTGCGGCTGGATCGTGGCATCGCCGGTGACGACGACGCCCACGCTGCCGCCGGCATGGGCGACGGACGTCGAACTGGCGAGCATGACGGCGAGGGAGAGGAGGTTGCGCATCACTTCATCCGCTCGATCACGAGAGTCTCGCCCTCTTTGATTTCGATGCTGACCTTGTCGGCAAACCCGGTCCCCGCATTGGTGAGCCGCACCGTGTGCTTGCCGACCAGCAGCTTCTTTGTCAGCGGAGTGTCGCCCATCTGTTTGCCATCGACGTTCACCGTGAGAACCGGAAAGGCCCGGACCGTGAGGTGCCCGTACTTCTTGGCCACAGGTTGCGCCGACTGCGTCGAGCTTGCATCTTTTTTTGCGGCGTCGAGCGGAGGCGCGGGCGCGTCGGCTGGCGCCGCCGGGGGCGCCGGGGTCGCATCGATCGCGACCGGCGTGGCGGCAGCGCTCGGTCCATCGACCGGGACAGCCACGGGGACGCCTGCGTCGGGGCTCGGGCGAGGGGCATCCGCCGGAGTGGCCGCCACGCGCTGGTCGCCTGTACGGGACGAGACCAGTGCGAAGGTCGCCGCACCGCTCCCGATCGTCACGAGCGCGATCACGATCACCTTGAATGCGGTCCGCTTGCGCGGGGCCTCGATCGTTCCGGTCGGTGCCGACATCTGCGCGCCGAGGCTCGGCAGCGCGGCGACCGGCGAGCCATCCGCCATCGTGTTGTCGTACCCGCTGGCGGCGGGAGGCCGGCTAACGCCACCGCGCGACCGCATGATGCTCTGGCGCACCCGTGCGTCGTTGGGGAACCGTTCGACGAGCAAGTTGATCAGCGACTCGCGACCGTTGCGCGGCGCATCTGCGCACTCGAGCAGATCGTGGATCGCCTCCTCGGCGGTGCGGTAGCGCGCCGGAAGGTCGCGCTCGAGCAGCTTCATGACAACGCGCTCGAGATCCTTCGGGATGTCCCCGCGGATCGAGCGCGGCCGCGGAATCTGTCCGAACAGCACCGCGGCAAGCGTTGCGCGCGTGTCCTCTCCGATGAACAGCCGCCGCCCGAGGAGCATCTCCCACAGCATCACGCCGACAGCGAACAGATCGCTCCGCCCGTCGAGCGCCTCGCCGTTCGCTTGCTCGGGGCTCATGTACGCGGGCTTGCCCTTGATGAACACCGAGGCAGTCGCCTCGCTCGCGGACTTCGCCTTCGCGATCCCGAAGTCCGAGACCTTGACCGCGCCCTCCCACGACAAGAGGACGTTGTGCGGCGACACGTCGCGATGAACGATGCCGCGGACGTCTGCACCGATCGGCAGATCGTGCGCGTAGCCCAGACCGCGCAGCGCCTCGCTGATCACGAAGATCACGACGGGGATCGGGAGGACGCCCGTCGACACCAGCGCGTCGAGGTCGCGGCCTTCGACGAGCTCCATGACCAGGAACAGCCGATTCTCGGCGTCACGATCGAAGTCGAGGACCGAGACGATGTTCGGGTGGACGAGGCGCGACGTGAGCTGCGCCTCGGCGACGAACATGCCCGCGAACGCTGGGTTGTCGGAGAACCCGGGGAGCACGCGCTTGATCGCGACCTTGCGCGAAAACCCCTCGGCGCCCTGGGTCGATGCGAGGAAGACCTCCGCCATCCCGCCACCGCCGAGGCGCGTGTCGAGGCGATACTTCCCCAGGGACCCGAGCATGCTGTCCGACGATAGCGCGACTCAGTAGCGTCGGGCGCCCTCCGCGTGGAGCGGAAAAGCACACCTGCCTGCCATGTCACCGAGGAATCAGCGAGTCCTGGCCGCGCTCGCGCATCACCACGCGCCATGCGTCGATGAAGCGGACGAAGGCCTCGGACAGCTCGGGATCGAACTGCGTGCCGGCACAGCGCTCGATCTCGCCGACAGCCACCTCGTGGGGCAGGGCGCGGCGATAGGCGCGGTCCGACGTCATCGCGTCGTAGGCATCGGCGATCGCGACCACCCGGCCGACGAGAGGGATCGCGTCACCGGCGAGCCCGCGGGGGTAGCCGCCGCCGTCGTACCACTCGTGGTGGCACCAGCAGCCGTCGATCAACGGGTGCAAGCACGGCACGGGCTCGAGAATGCGCTTGCCCTTCTCGGGGTGCTGACGGAACACCGCGACCTCTTCCGGCGTCAGCTTGCCGGGCTTGTTGAGCATGTCGTAGCGGACGCCGATCTTGCCGACATCGTGCATCACCCCGGCCTGGACGATGCGCCGGATCTCGGCGTCGGGCAGCGTGAGACCGCGCGCCAGGATCTCCGAGTAGACGGCGACCCGCTCCGAGTGGCCGCGCGTGTACATGTCGCTCTCTTCGAGCGCCTGCGCGAAGCCGGCGACGGTCTGCTGGAACATCTCCTCGAGCGAACCGTTCGCCCGCACGAGGTCCTCGTTCGTCGAGCGCAGCTCGCGATAGAGGCGCGAGTTGTCGATCGCACTCGCTGCGCGGGACGCGAGCACCGCGAGCATCTTGCGGTGACCCTCGTCGAACTTCTTGCCCGGCGTGAACGAGAACACGTTGATCACGCCGACCATGTTGCCGCGCACCTGCAGCGGCACCGCGACGAACGACGACAGCTCGGTCGGCGGACTCGTCTCGGTGAAGAACCGCGACGCCTTGCCGCCGTGCGCGAGGATCGGCACGCCCTGGCCAAACTGCTCCATCATCACGGCGAACGCGGGCGACGGCATGCCGCCGGTCCCGAGGTTGCCGGTATCGCCCGAGGCGACGATCTTGATCCGCTCCTCGTAGGCACCCGAGCGTGGATCGCGGAGGTGGAGCGTGGCGACGTCGGCCTTGACCTCGTCGAGCGCGGCGCGCAGGACGACGTCAAGGATGTGCTCGATGTCGTGCGACATCGAGAGCGCCTCGCTGACCTTGTAGATCGTCAGCGCCTCGCGGAGCCGGATGTTCTCGGCCTGCAGGCGCTGGCGATACAGCGCGCGCTCGACGACGTGGATCACTTCCTCGACCTTGAACGGCTTGAGGAGGTAGTCGTACGCGCCCTTCTTCATCGCTTCGATCGCGGTCTCGACGGTGCCGAAGCCGGTCATCAGGACCGTCAGCACGCCGAGCCGCTCCTGCTCGATCTTCTCGAGGAGCTGAAGTCCCGAGAGGCGCGGCATCTTGAGATCTGTGATCAACAGATCGTACGGACGCAGGCGCAGCTCGGTCAGCGCCTTCTCACCATCCTCGACGGTGTGGACGTTGAAACCCTCGAGTGTGAGAAACTCGGCGAGGATCTCGCGGATCACGCGCTCGTCATCGACGACGAGGATCCGGGCGCCTTCGGTCGGCTCGGCCGACATCAGCTGATCGTCACTCGGACGGAGCCGGTGCCGGGGTCGGCGCCGCCGCGGCCGCCTTCGGAGCCATCGGATCGGGCAGCATGCTCGGGCGGCCTGCCTCCTTGTCCGCGCTCTCCTGCTGCTTCACCCAGGCCTCGCGCGCCGCGTTCGCCTTCGCGCGCTCGCCGTCGGACTTGGTCTTCGCGCTGCCGACGCGCTTGGCGCGCTGCTGCTCCTGGCCGGGAAACCAGTTGTAGTCGACGCCCTTGGGGCTCTTGTTGTTCTTCTGCGCGAGCTGGCTCTTGGCCAGCTCGAACTGCGCCTCGCGCCAGTACATGTTCTCCTGGGTGTACAGCCAGTGGCGCTTGAGCCACTTCTTGTACGCCTCGTAGTACTTCACGCGCATCTCGGCGGCCTTGGCGAGCGCCTCCGCGGTGTGCAGCTCCTTGGCCGCCGCGTTGATCCGATTGTTGTCTGCCGAGCTCTCGGCCTGCTTCTTGTTCGAGATCGCGGTGTCGATCGCGAGCTTGGTGCCCTTCTGATCATTCTTCACCGCGGTGAGCTGCGCGTTCGCCTCGTTGTAGTCGGCCTCGGCCTTGGCGTTCTCCATCTTGGCGACCGACCACCCCTGCTGGGTGTCGAGGACCTGCTGCTTCTGATCCATGCCGACATCCGCGATGAACATGTCATCGAAGTGCTTGCCGAGCGGACCGGGGGGCGAATCATCGGATCCGCCACCACACGCGGCCAAGGAGAGCAGACTGATCGCGACGAGCTTCGAGAGTAGGCGCATAGGTGTTGCCGAGCCTACACCGGCCGCAAGCGGCGAGCTACCATCGGAGCCGGGGGATCCAATGACCGTGTTGCTCGCCGTGGATGTCGGAAACACGAACACCGTTCTCGGGGTGTTCCGTGATGACGAGCTGGCCGCGAGCTGGCGGATCCAGACGGTCGCCGAGCGCACCTCTGACGAGTACGCGGTGCTCCTCAAGACGCTGCTCGATATGGAAGGGTCTTCTAGTTCTTTGGCCTGGAAGTCGATCGACGCTGGGATCATCTCCTCCGTCGTCCCGCCGGCGGTGTTCGGGCTGCAGCAGTTCTTCAAGCGCTACTGCGGCGGCGCTGCGCTGCTCGTCGGCCCCGGCATCAAGACCGGCATGCCGATCCTGTACGAGAATCCGCGCGAGGTCGGCGCTGACCGGATCGTCAACGCGGTCGCCGCGTACGAGGAGATCAAGGGCGGCTGCATCGTCGTCGACTTCGGAACGGCGACCACGTGGGACGTCGTCAACCCGAAGGGCGAGTACCTCGGAGGCGTGATCGCACCCGGGATCCAGATCAGCGCGGAGGCACTCTACGAGCACGCCGCGAAGCTGCCGCGCGTCGAGCTCGCGCGCCCGGGCAAGGTCGTCGCGCGCAACACCGTCGCGTCGATGCAGGCCGGCCTCGTCTACGGCTACGCCGGGATGGTCGATGCTCTGGTCGAGCGGATCCGCGCCGAGGTCGACTGGCCGGCGCGCTGCATCGCGACCGGCGGCCTCGCTGCGCTGATCGCGACCGAGACCAAGACGATCGAGGCGACGGACGATCTGCTCACCCTCAAGGGCCTCAAGATCCTGTATCACCGCAACGCATGATCGACCTCACCCTCCTCGATCCGAGCCAGCTCTCGACCGCCGCCCAGCGCGCGCTCGGTCCGGGCCCGGGACGCATGATGGCGTCCAAGGGCATGCTGCCGCTGCCCCCCGCCGATCAGGTCGCGGTTCTCTACCAGCTGCACCTCGACGCGGACTCCACGATCGCTGGTGCCTCGCGTGCGACGGCGACCACGCTCCCCGAGAAGCTGCTGTCCGGCACACTCGCGGATCTGACGCTCGATCCGCGCGTCCTCCACTTCTTCGGTCAGATCGCGGCCGACAAGCCGACCGTGTTCGATGCGATCGCGCTCAACACGTCGACCCACGACACGACGCTCGCGATGCTCGCCGGCAAGGGCGATGCGCGCGGCGTCGACCAGATCGCGCAGAACGAGCAGCGGTTGTTGCGCCATCCCGAGATCATCGCGGCGATGTACATGAATCGCCGCGCGCGCATGTCGACGATCGATCGCGTCGTCGAGCTCGCCGTCCGCAACAACGTCCGCGTCCCGGGCCTCGCCGCGTGGGACGAGGTCGCGCGTTCGCTCAGCGGAGCTGCCCCGGCCGACGCCAAGGTCGATGCGGTGTTCGATCACGTTGTCGATCGCCTGACCGGCGACGACAGCGTGATCACCGTCGGTGATGCGAACAAAGCCCTCGAGGACAAAGATCACGAGATCAAGGACGACGAGGAGGTGCCGTTCGGCGAGCTCCCCATCCCGGCGCAGATCCGCATCGCGACGCTCGGCAACGCCGTCGCGCGCGGCAAGGCGATCCGCTCGGCCGTGAAGATCGTCGCGCTCGCCGCGATCAAGTCGCCGGGTGTCACCGAGATGGAGGCCGCGCGCTACGCCGGTAACCCCGGTCTCGGCGAGGACGTCATTCGCTACGTTGCGGCCAAGCGAGAGTGGACCAAGCTCTATGGAGTCAAGGTCGCCCTGTGCCGCAACCCGAAGACCCCGATCTCCGAATCGACGAAGCTGATGCCGTTCCTCCGCGAGCGCGACCTGACAGCGGTCAGCAACTCGCGCGGTATCCCGTCGGCGGTCGTGTCGCAGGCGAAGAAGCTGATCATGCAGCGGCGCGGCGGCGACAAGAAGTGACGCCCAGCTTTCCCGCGCGCCTCGGCCTCTCGATCACGAATCCGCGCTGGGCGCTCGCGGTCGCCGGCGATCGCTCGCATGCGGGACGCTCGGGGACCGATCTGTTCCTCGTGATCCTGCTGATGCTCGCCGCGACCGAGCTGCGCGGGCTGTTCGGCGCGACGTGGCTCGGGATCGCGGTCCATGCGGGCCTCGGTCTCCGGGCGGTGATCCAGGTCCTGACCCGTGCGCTCACCGTCGAGCTCGCATTCCTCGTGATCGCCGCGCTGGTGCTGTGGCTCGCCGCCGGGAAGAAGCGCGACCTCGGGCGCGCGTTCGATCTCGCGTGTGTCGCCGCGTTGCCGCTCCTCGTTGTCGACCTCTCCGCGACGGTCGTGGTCCGGACGTTCGAGCTCGCGGTGCCGTCGATCGTTGGCGTCATCCTTGCCGGCATCTCGTACGCGTGGGCCGGAGCGCTCCTCGCCCTCGCTGTTCGCCCGGCGCGTCAGCAGTCGACGGCCGGTCCGCTCCCAGCGGCCGAGGTGATTCGCCGGGCGCCACCAGCCGAGGTGATTCGTCCTGCGCGCGGGGCAGGGTGGGCCGTGCTCGCGCTCCTCGTGACGGGCGCGATCGTTCAGTCCGTCTGGATCGCGCGCCACTCCGAGACGATGCGCCCGATGACGCAAGGCGATCAGGCTCCGCCGTTCGAGCTGCCGACGATCACCGCGGGCGGTGTTCTCGGAGCTCCGGTCGCGCTGCCGGAGCTCCACGGCAAGGTCATCGTCCTCGACTTCTGGGCGACGTGGTGCGGGCCCTGCATCAAGGCGATGCCGAAGCTCGAGCTGATCGCGCGCAATCATTCCCAGGTCGCCGTGATCGCGATCAACCTCGACGACGCGGCCGAGGCACGCAAGATGTGGGACACGGGCCACTACCGGATGACGCTCGCCGCCGATGACGGTCACGTCAGCGTGCGCTACGGCGTCTCGACGATCCCGCACACGGTCGTGATCGATCAGAACGGTATCGTCCGGATGGTCGCCCGCGGCTCGAGCAACTCCATCGACGTCACCATTCGAGCGCTGCTCGCCGAGCAGATCCGGAAGTAGTTATCGAAGTCAGTCGCGTGGTGCCCATGCGCGTGGACGTGCTACGAGAGGGCATGGCCAGCCTGGTCTGCGCCACGTGCCGCAAGTTGATCCCGCCGGGTACCTCGGCGGTCCGTTGCACGGTGGCGTCGTGCAATACCGGGCGGATGAAGCTGCGGTTCTGCACGGTCGTGTGCTGGGAGAAGCACATCCCCACCGCGCGCCACCGCAAGGCGGCTTACGTCGTCGAGGACCGCATCCCGACCGAGTGACCCGCTCGTGCGCCGAGGTTTTTCGGGTTTGGCCACGTCGTGTTACCGTTTCGGCGCGTGCGTCTTGGGACCTGCATCGCGCTCGAGCTCGTCGTCGCTGCGGGCGCCGTTGGCGGCGTCTGGTTCGGCGTCGGCAAGGTCGCCCGCATGTCGGGCGACTACTTCGCTGGGGGTGAGGCGATCGCCGCGACTGCGACGCCCACGCCGGGTCCGACGCTCGCGGTCCACGAGCCCATCCGTCTCCCGCATGCGGTCCTCGCGCCAGCGCGGCCGGTGGTCGTGGTCGACAACGTGTTCGGTACGCGGGACGCGGAGCTGCTCGCGCCCCTCGGTGCCACCGAGCCGACCCGTCTCAAGACCAACCACGGCGGCACCTCGCTCTCGCTGAGGCTCGACTTCGCGAACGGCACGCGCGCCGCGTTCAAGCCCGAGCAGGTGCATCCTCAGTCGGATCCGCGGCGCGAGATCGCAGCGTATCGGATCGATCGACTGCTCGGCATCGGTCGTGTTCCGCCGGCGAAGCCAACGACGTTCACCGTCGATGCGCTCCTCGCGGCGGCCGAGCCGAGCCACCGGACGTTCATCGCCGGGCGCTTGCGCGACGAGGCGATCACCCGCGGCGGCGTGGTCCACGGCGAGCTGTCGTGGTGGGTCCCGGAGCTCAAGCTCGCCAAGCTCGGCGGGCAGCCGATCGATGACAAGGCCGGTAAGCTGGCGTGGACCCAGTACCTGCAGATCGGCGCCACGATCCCCGACAACGAGCGTCCGCTGGTCGAGCAGATCAGCGCGCTCGTGATGTTCGATGTCTTGATCGACAACCCGGACCGCTGGACCGGGTCCAACACCCGGATGTCGCCCGACGGCAAGACGCTGTTCTTCATGGACAACACGATGTCGTTCTCGAACCTCGCGTTCGGGCACCAGTCGAACTTGCTCGCGATGCGGCGCATCCAGGTGTTTCCGCGCGGCCTCGTCGAGCGGATGCGCGCCCTCACACCCGAGCAAGTCTCGGACGCGCTGGCTGTTCCCGAGGCAGCGGAACATCGGCTGTCGCCGTTGCTGAATCCATCGGAGATCCGGGCGATCCTCGTGCGGCGAGACAACATGCTGCGTTACATCGACCAGCTGATCGAGCAGCACGGCGAAGCCGCAGTTCTCGCACTGCCATGAACACATCCTGTCCGAGTTGCACCAAGCCCGTGGACCCGTTGCGCGCGCGCAACGTCGGTGTCCGCGATGGCAAGGTGGTCGCGTACTGCAGCCCCGAGTGCGCGCGCGCAGCGGAGACCAAGCCCACGGCGATTCCCCAGCGGCGCACGCCGGCGACCGGCGTCGTGGCGGCGCCGCAGCCGGTCGCACTCGACTCGGGACCGGTGAACGAGATCGTCAAGCCCACGCCGGATGCTGATGAGGACGCCAAGGGCAACCCCAAGGTCGGCGTCGACCTCGCCGCGATGCACGCGATCGATCGCAAGCTCTCGCGCGCACCCACGCCGCTTCCGATCGCGCCGAGCCGCAAGGGTCCCCTGATCATCGTGGCCGTGCTGGTCTTCGGCGGAGCCGGTGCACTCCTCGCCTACAAGTTCTTGATCCGGGGCTCCGACACCTCCGTGCCGACCACGCCGACGGCCGCGGATCCGCCGGCGCCGTTGCCGCCGACGGTCGACAAGACCCCGGTTGCCGCTGTGCCTGCAACCGCTGCCGAGGCCGTCGACAAGGCCCGCGCGGTTCTCGCGACCAACCTCGACTCGCAGTCGCCGCGCGTCCAGCGCGTCGCGGCCGCCGCGCTCTCGCGCACGGGCGACGCCAGGGCGATCGCGCTCCTCGGCACCGTGCTCGCGAAGGAGACCAGCGATATCACCAAGCTCGACATCGCCTACGCGCTGGCTCGCGCTGGCGACAAGCGCGGGCGGGAGGCTCTCGTCGCCGGGCTCGGCTCCGGGCGCCGCGACATCAAGGCCGCTGCTGGACGCTCGCTCGCGCTCCTCGGTGATGCACGTGCGGCACAGGGTCTCGCTCCCTTCCTCGGCGTGACGCAGCTTCGCCTCGGAGCCGCCGAGGCGCTGGCCTACCTCGCCGATCCCAAGGCGCTCGAGGTCCTCGACCAGATCCGCGCGCGCCCGGTCGAAGCGGGCGAGCGGGGCCCGGACACGGCGAAGACTTCACCCGACGATCGCGCCCGTGCCACGATTGCACTCGGCCTCGCCGGCCGCACCGACGTGATTCCCGATCTGCACAAGCTCCTCGACGATCCGCGGTTCAACGCGTTCGCCGCACACGCACTGGCGAAGCATCGCGACGCCGCGGCAAGACCGATCCTCGTCGAGCAGCTCGCGATCCCCTCGCTCCGCGTCGACGCCGCGCGGTCCCTCCGTCTGCTCGATCCCGCCTTCGACGCGACGCCGCACCTCGCGGCTCTGCTCTCCGCGCTCGGCAGCTTGAAGGACACGGATCAGGTCTCGATCGCCGAGACGATCCTGCTTCTCGCCGGGGAAGCGAGCTGGTCGGAGCGTCCGTGACCGAGGGCGCGATCGCGAAGAAGCTGCGCCTGTTCTACGTCTTTCGACTGCTCGCTACCTCCTACCTCTACGTCCCGATCTTCATGTTGTTCCAGGCCGACCGCGGCCTGACCTTCGCAGAGCGCCTCGGCCTCGGCGGCATCTTCAGTGCGGTCGTGATTCTCGTCGAGGTCCCGACCGGCGTGCTCGCGGATCGGATCGGGCGTCGCCGCTCGATGCTGTTCGGCGCGCTCGCGATGATCGCGTCCTGTCTGCTCGCCGCGCGCGCTCACTCGTTCGGAGCCTTCGCAATCGCGGAGTCACTCGGCGCCCTCTCGATCGCGCTGTGCTCCGGCGCCGACTCCGCATACCTGTTCGACTTCCTCCGCGAGCACGGTCGCGAGCACGAGTACGCGCGCCGCGAGTCGACCGCGAGTGCATGGCACCTCATGGGCAGCGCCGTCGCATTCGCGGGCGGCGGTGCGCTCGCGCAGATCGATCTCGCGCTGCCGTACCTCGTGACCGCCGCGGTCGCCGCGGTCGCCGCGGTCGTCGCATGCCTTCTCCACGAGGATCGCCCGGTCACCGACCGCTTGCCGGCGCGTTTGGCGCTCCGCTCGTGGGGTAGCCAGACCACGGCAGCGATCGGCGAGGTCGCGAAGAACCCGCGGCTCGCATGGATCGTCGGCTACTCCGCCGTCGTGTTCGTGCTGCTGCGCGCGACCACGTACCTCTATCAGCCGTACCTCCACGATCGCGGGCTCGGCCCGGTCGCGATCGGCATGTTGTTCGCGGGCAGCTATGTCGTCGCGTCGATCGTCGCGTATCGCACGCACCACCTCCGCCGCCGGTTTGGCGACGAGACGCTGCTGTGGACGCTCCTCGGTGTGCTCGCGGTGAGCTTTGTCGGCCTCGCCGGCGCGGGCCGCGGCTCGTGGATGTTCGCGCTCTTGATGGTTCAGGCGATCGCGACCGGAATCTACGCGCCGCTGACCAAGCCGCTCCTCAACGCGGAGATCACGGACTCGCGCCGCCGCGCGGCGGTACTCTCGGTCGACTCGATGGCCCGGCGCGCGGCGCTCGGCCTGTTCGCGCCGCTGGTCGGACTCTACGGCGAGGCGGACGTCATGCTCCTGTGCGGCGCCGTCGGCCTCGGAGGCTTCGTCCTGCTCGCGTTCGCGCGCCTGCGCCTGCGTGGCGAGCCTGCGATATCTGCTGAGACTTCCTCTGGAAACAGCGCTCCGGCCACCCTCCGCCAATCGTAATTGACACCATCCGGAGGGCAGAACAGACTGCGCGGCCCTTCATGGTCTCAGGTCAGCGCATCTACTTCGTCTCCCTCGGTTGCCCGAAGAACCAGGTCGACACCGAGCTCATGCTCGGCCAAGTCGAGGCGGCGGGGCACCAGCTCGTCACCCAGCCCGAGGGCGCAGACGTGATCGTCGTGAACACCTGCGCGTTCATCGATGCCGCCAAGGAGGAGAGCGTCGACACGATCCTCGAGATGGCGCAGCACAAGGGCGCGCACGGCAAGCTCGTCGTGACCGGCTGCCTCGCGCAGCGCTACGCGGGCGAGCTCGCGAAGGACATCCCGGAGATCGATCACATCCTCGGCTCGGCCGACTTCATGTCGCTCGCCAAGGCAATCGCGCCCACCGGCACG
>JANOPP010000093.1:0-3067 GCA_031421915.1 Myxococcales bacterium
TCGATCGGGGTCTGCGCCGGATCGCGCCTGCGAGGGCGGCGTAGGCCTTGGCAATCCGGTGCGCTGCTTGGGGACTCCCTCATCCTCCGCTCGTCTGAGCGTAACGCTACTCACCGAAACAACATTGGCAGCCTCCCACCGGGATCAGATTTCCTGCGCCGGTCGTTTCCCGACGCGGCCCACGTGATCACCGTGCTAGAGCAGCGACGCCGCGTGTACCGCGGCCAACCCCATGTCAAATCACCTCATTGCTTCGATTCTATTCGCGACCTCGGTCGCCACCACCCTCGGTGCCTGCAGTGCGTCGGAGGAGATCGACGAGCTGACGACCGATGATGCGATCGCGCTCGACGACTCCAAGGCCGACGGAACGGGGACCTACACCTATTACTTCGTCCAACAAGATGAGCGTCGCTGCATCTCGCCATTGTGCGGAGGGGTGTTCTATCGGCTCGCGAACGCAAACCTGACCCGCTGCTTCGATGGCACAAAGCAACCCCAGTGCTACGCCGCGAACGCCGATTGGACACGGCTGCAGCTCGACGATTCAGGGCTTGCCAAGGTCAGCGCGTCGGTTGGCTCGTTGCTGGTCCGCGCGACGATCGGCAGCAAGAACTGGGGATCTCCGTTCGGGATATACGCCGAGCTGCGTCCACGCGAGGCGTGGCCCGGTCAGATCGACGTGGAGCACGATGGCGTGCTCGTAAAGATCGAGAACACCGGCGTTCGCTGTGCGGCAGCCCCTTGCCCGTCGTTTCGGGAGCGCAAGCTGAACTCCTCGCTACGCGCCGAGCTCGCCGAGCTTGGGTGGGACGCAGGTGGCGCGACCGACGACCAGATCACCGAGGGCATCAACGCGATGTTCAGCAATAGCCTGATCATCGCAGGCAACCGATACCGGGTGAGCGGCCCTGCCGGGATCGCGAAGGCCCGCACGGTCGACCAGTTCTGGCTACGCGCGACCAACGATCAATGCCAGATCATCTCTTGCGCCGCGCCACCGTCGAACTGCCACTACGAAGGCATGATCACCTCGCCGTGTGACCAGCAGACCTGCGGTCAGCTCGTGTGCTCCGGCTCACCGTTCTGATCGCACCGTTCTGATCGCAGACGGCGCGCGCGATGGCGCAGTGGCGGTTCGTGAGAGCTGAAATCGTTGGTCCCGGGGTGTGCAGCGCGTGTGAGCCAGCCGACCGAATCGAGGCTCAGAACAGAGCAAAGGGCGCAGACTCCCGATCGGCACGGTGATCGCCGGTTCCGATTCCGGCGACCTGCTAACAGGCGCTCCGACGCTTACCGGGACGGGACTCTCATCCGATAGAGAAGCCCAGCGTGACGCCTTCGGGACGTTCCCGTCGTCGTCGTCACGGCGCACCCTTCACCTATTGCATGCAGTGCAGCCACAGTGTGCACGCACCACAGTCCCACGCTGATCGGCTTCGGAGTGACCACGCGCGACGCGCGAACTGATGGGTGCGCCCGGTCTCCAGCGGGGCCGTTTCATGCCCCCGCACCGTCGGCCCTCCTACCCTCCTTGCACGCCGTCCAGCCTGACCGCCGTGTTCTCGACAGGCAACCGGCCCCGAAAAGCCGCATCGACCGGCCTATCCTCTCCGACGGCGGTAGACTGCCCGTGTGGATACTCCGCTCTACGTCGGTATCGATCTCGGAACGACCAACTCCGCCGCCGCGGTGTTCGACGGCGAACGCGTCTCGGTGATCCGCAACGCCCAGGGCGCGACGGTCACTCCGTCCGTCGTCCGGATCGACAAGGCCGGCCGGATCACGGTCGGTACGCGCGCGCGCAGGTTCCTCGAGCAGGACAGCGCGAACACGGCGGCCGAGTTCAAGCGCCTGATGGGCACCGGCAAGGCGATCGAGTTCCCCGCGCAGGGCAGCTCGAGGAAGCCCGAGGAGCTGTCGGCCGAGGTGCTCAAGGCGCTCCGCCAGGACATCACGGACCAGCTCGGCATCCAGATCGATCGCGCCGTGATCTCGGTGCCCGCGCTGTTCGAGCTCCCGCAGAGCGCCGCGACGTCGGAGGCCGCGCGGCTCGCCGGGTTCACGCGCGTGGAGCTTCTCCAGGAGCCGATCGCATCGGCGCTCGCCGCTGGCTGGCGTGCGGACGACGACGGCGGTGGCACGTGGCTCGTGTTCGACCTCGGCGGTGGCACGTTCGACGCGTCGCTGCTCGAGACGCGCGACGGACTGCTCCGTGTCGTCGGGCACGACGGCGACAACTTCCTCGGCGGGCGCGACTTCGACTGGGTGATCACCGAACACCTCGCCTCGCAGCTCTCGGTCGTCCCCCAGCGGAACAACCCCGAGCACACGGCGGCGCTGCGCGCGCTGCGCCTCGCGGCCGAGGACGCCAAGATCGAGCTGTCGCGCGGTGATCGCGCGCAGGTCACGCTCGCGCAGCCGCTGTCGATCGACGGCCAGGACGTCGACGTCGACCTCGAGCTGACGCGCGCCACCGTCGAGCGGCTGTGTACGCCCCTTGTCGATCGGGCCCTCGAGGTCTGTCTCCGCCTGCTGTCGGCCAATGGCCTCGCACCGGGGCGGCTCGCGAAGCTGGTGCTCGTCGGCGGACCGACGGTGATGCCGATGGTCCGCCAGCGCGTCGCCGCACGGCTCGAGGCCACGATCGCGGAAGGTCACGATCCGATGACGCTCGTCGCCCAGGGAGCGGCGCTGTACGCGGCGACCGCGAGCCTCGATGGTCGGGCCGCGTCGAGCACGGTGTCGGCTGGGCGCCAGGTGTGGCTCCAGTACCCGGCGGTCTCCGCCGATCTGACACCGCACGTCGTCGGCAAGTTCGTTGGCGACGACCCGCCGGCCAAGATCAAGCTCGTGCGCAACGATGGCGGCTGGTCGAGCATCGAGGCCACGGTCGGTCCCGATGGCACGTTCCTCACGTCGGTGACGCTGCTGCCACGCCGCGCCTGCACGTTCGAGATCGAGGCGCGCTCCGCGAGCGGTGAGCTCGTCGTGGTGACACCGCCGCAGCTCACGATCGTGCAGGGCCTCACCATCGGCGATCCGCCACTGTCGCGCACGATCGGCG
>JANOPP010000094.1:0-2231 GCA_031421915.1 Myxococcales bacterium
ACGATGAACCGGGTTTCCGTGCGCTTGTACTGGCTCTGAAGCCAGGTGTCGATCCAGAACGCCTCGTTGCGGACGATTTCCTTCTGCTCATCCCCCATGCTGCCCGACACGTCCATCATGTAGATGATGACGGCGTTGGACTGCGGCAGCGGCTCCTTCTTCCACGACCGGTACCGCTTGTCGTCCTTGATCGGGATGATCACGGGGTTCTTCGGATCGTAGGTGCCCATCGCGATCTGCCGACGGATGGCCTGCTTGTAGGTGCGACGGAAGTGGCGCAGCGACTCGGGGCCGGTCGTCCGGATGCCCGAGTACTTGTCCTTCCACGCGACGATCTTCTCGGTGCCCTTGGGCTGGATGCGCGGGAGCTCGAGCTCCTCGCCCATGATCTCTGCGAGCTCCTGGATCGAGATCTCGATGTCCATCAGGTGGTCGCCCGGGCGATCGCCTGCCTGGCCCGCACCGGGCTGCTCCTCACCGTCCTGGCCGAGCGAGTCGCCGACCTCGCCATCGCCCTGCCCGACGCCGCCCTGCTGCTTGTCGCCGTGCTTGAAGTGCGGAATGTCGACGGACGGCAGTGGGATCGCGACCGTGTCCTTGCCCTTCTTCGCGATCATCTCGCCCTGGGAGATGTACTTGCGGAGGTTCTGTTTGATCTTCCCGCGGATGATCTGGCGGAACCGGCCGTGGTCGAGATCGATCTTCTGGCTCATCGTCGATCTCCTAGAGGGCCACGTCGGCCATATCGCCGCGTGAATTGACGAAGCACAGGCGACCACCCTGGCGCTTGGTGTGCTGGACCATCTCGAGCAAGCCGAGCGCGCGAGACATCACGTCCGCCGGATCATCCGTGTCGAGCTCCACGCACAGCTTGGCCAGCAGCTCGGCCAACGTGTGGTTGAGCTCGACCGTGATCGGACCCTTCCCCAGCGGGTCGCTCATCGTCAGCTCTTGACGTCTCCGCGCGCGAAGATCGACGCGACGAAGTTGAGGACGTCGGTGGCCGAGACCTCGTCGTAGCCAAAGTTCTTGATCAAGCGCTGCTTGACCACGTCGATCTTGGCCTGGGTGTCGCGGTCGACGACGCTCGACACGAGCGACGTCAGCTTGATCGAGTCCTTCTGATCCTCGAACAGCTTGCCCTCGAGCGCCTTGTGCAGCCGCTCGTTGGTCTTGTAGTCGAACTGCCGGCCCTCGATCGCGAGCGCGCCGATGTAGTTCATGATCTCCCGGCGGAAGTCGTCCTTGCGGCTCTCCGGGATATCGATCTTGTCCTCGATCGAGCGCATCAGCCGCTCGTCCGGCTCCTCGTCCTGACCCGTGTACGGGTTCTTGACCTTCTCCTTCTGGGTGTACGCCTTGATGTTGTCGATGTAGTTGGCGCACAGCTTCGCGATCATGTCCTCGTCGGCGCTGATCGCACGCTGGACCTCGTTCTTGACGATGTCCTCGTACTCCTGCTTGACGACCGAGAGCATCTCGCTGAACCGCTTGCGCTGCTCGTCGGAGCTGATGAGCGAGTGGTTGCGAAGGCCGCTCTCCAGCTCGTTGAGGACCATGAACGGGTTGATCGCGCCGTCGGCCTTGTCGCTGACGAGAGCGTTCGCGATCTTGTCCTGGATGTAGCGCGGCGAGATGCCGTCGAGGCCCTCGCGCTGCGCCTCCTTGCGGAGCTCCTTGATGTTGTCCTGCGTGAACCCGGGCAACGTCTTGCCGTCGTACAGCTTCGCCTTCTGGAGCAGCGACAGCGAGTGCTTCTTCGGATCCTCGAGGCGCGTGAGCACGGCCCACAGCGCGGCGACGTACAGCGTGTGCGGCGCGACGTGCTTGCCCACGCGGTCGGTCGTGAAGTCCTTCGTGTAGATCTTCACCTCCTCGGACACCTTGGTGATGTACGGGATGTCGACCTTCACGGTGCGATCGCGGAGCGCCTCCATGAACTCGTTGTTGAGGAGCTTCTTGTACTCGGCCTCGTTCGTGTGGCCGAGGATCACCTCGTCGATGTCCGTCTGCGCGAACTTCTTCGGCTTGATCTTGCGCTCCTGCGTCGCGCCGAGGAGATCGTAGAGGAACGCGACGTCGAGCTTCAGGATCTCGACGAACTCGAGGATGCCGCGGTTGGCGATGTTGAACTCGCCGTCGAAGTTGAACGCGCGCGGATCGGAGTCCGAACCGAACGTCGCGATCTTGCGGTAGTTGATGTCGCCGGTGAGCTCGGTCGAGTCCTGGTT
>JANOPP010000095.1:0-2167 GCA_031421915.1 Myxococcales bacterium
CTGAGCACGACCACCTTGAGCTCGGTGTTCGTGGGCAGCAGCATCTTCAGGTAGTACTCCGGCCGCATGAAGGTCAGGCGGCGGGCCGAGAGGAACGCGATCTCGCGCTCGCTCTTGCCCTGGAGCAGGTGTGGCCGCACGACGAACGACGGACACAGCTCCGTCTTCTCGATCGCGTTCGCGAGCTGGATGTCAGCCGGCTTGTTGTCCTCGACGAGGAACACCTCGGGGAGCGGGACGTTGAGGACCTGCGCCACGTAGTAGAACAGCTTCGAGAACATGAGCGGATCGCCCGGCAGCTGCCGACGGTCCTTGCGCTTGATGCCGAAGTCCTTGTGCGGGAACGCCTTCATCGCGGCGACGCCCTGCCACGACGACCCGAAGATCGCGCTGATGTAGCGGTTCTCGTCGGGGTGAACGAGCTTGGCCCACGTATCCGGGCTCATCACGTTCTTGGCCTTCACGAGGCCGCGCGGCTTGTACTGCTCGTAGAACTGCAGCTCGTCCGGGTCGGCCTTCTTGAGGAACGCGAGGGTGTTACAGACGCACCAGGTCTTGTCGTACTGGTGCGCATCCATGTAGATGCGGCGCAGCGCCTTGTACGAGTCGTACTTGAACGGCTCGTTCTTCAGCATCCGCATGTGCTGGTCGATCGCCTTGTCCGTGTAGTCCGGACCCGCGACGAGATAGAGCTCGGCGAGGATCTCGGCACGGTCGGTGCCATCGGCACGCAGCTCGTTCTTGGGATCGAGCTGCTGGGCAATCTCGTAGGCCTGCGTCGCTGACTGGTAGTGCTTGAGACGCGAGCGATAGATCTCCCCGAGGCCGTCGAACAGCCCGACCTGGATCTTGTGGAAGGTGGGAGAGCCCGCCTTCGGCATGCGCTTGACCATGTCGCGGTACGCACGCTCCTGGCCCTTCCAATCGCGCTTGGTGGTCAGCACCTTGTCGATTGCTTCGAACGAGCGCAGAGCGCGCGGGATCATCTGCTCCGAGAGCTTGTCGGTGTTCTCGAAGAAGCTGTCGAGAGCGCGGTTGTAGTAGTCGACCGCCTCGTCGAGGGACTTCAGCTCGTCGCGATAGATCGTCGCGGCCGCGTGGTAGTAGGCACCCTTGCGGATGGTGTCGGACTCGAGCGCGATGAAGCGATCGATGGTCTCGACGACCTTCTTCCACTGCTTCTGCTCCGTGTAGAGGTCGAGGACCTTCTGGAGCAGCTGGTGATCGTCGGGCGCGACCTCGAGAGCATCGAGGTACGCGGCCGTCGACTTCTGCGGGTTCTGCAGCTTGTCGTGATAGATCGTCGCGATCTGGTCGAGGAGCTCGACCTTCTCCTTGTCCTTCGCCGTCGCGATCAGGCCGCGCTTGGCATGGACGACGGCTTCCCAGTCGCCCTGCTGCTGCTGCAGGTCGATCACGGCCATCAGCGTGTCGCGATGGTTCGGATCGATCTCGAGGGCCTTCTCGAACATGTTGAGCGCCTTCTTGCGCTCACCGAGGGCCTGACGAACCGCACCGAGCCTGTTGTAGATACGGACGACGTCCTTCTCGTCCTGGCCGTCGCGATGCTGGACCAGGATCGTCTGGTAGATCTTTCCGGCGTTGTCGAAGTCCGACATCTTGAACAACAGATCGGCGCGACCGGTGAGGGTCGGCAGATACGTCGAGTCGATGTCGTACGCAGCCTTGTAGTAGCCGAGCGCGCGCTGGAAGTCGCCGAGCTCGTCTGCCGTCTTCGCCGCGCGGTAGTAGAGCTCGTTGAGCTCCTTCGGATCCGCCTGGAGCTGGCCGACCTTGCGGGCCAGCATGTCGATCACCGGAGACAGCTCGGACCACTGCTGATCTTCGAAGTAGAGCTCGGCCAGTGGCCGGCCTGCATCGACGTGCTCGGGATCGAGCGAGATGACCGCTGCGTACAGCGCCTTGGCCTGGTCGCCCTGGTTGAGCTTGTACGAGTAGATGTTCGCGGCCTCGAACAGCAGGCGGACCTTGTCGATCGCGACCGCCGTGTAGCTCTCCGCACGCACCATCATCTGGGCGGCCTTGAGCCAGTCACCGCGGTCCGAGTACTGCTTCGTCAGAGCTTCCATCGTCGGCACGTGCGCCGGATCGATGGCGAGACCACGGAGGAGGTTCGACTCTGCGCTGTCCGCATCCGCGAGCTGCG
>JANOPP010000096.1:0-17323 GCA_031421915.1 Myxococcales bacterium
AAATCTGCTAAGTCCCTGGATTTTAGCTGAAAATCTTCGAGTCGGTCCACCCATTTCGCGGCGGAATCACCGACGCAAGCTCGCAGAACGTCATGGGTTCGGTCTCCGAACCACATCGGCATCAGCGTCGCGAGGATCTCGCCGCGTCGGTCGGCCGCGAGATCTCCAGCGGCAACCATCGCGTCGAGCCACGCACGGATGTGGACGAGAGGCTCGCTGAACGTGCGGTACGGCGGGTCGGGCTGATGGAGCAACGCGACCTCGTCATCGCGGAACCGCGGATCGTCCGCGTAACAGCGGTACACGGCGCCAAAGCCGCGCATGCCGAGGTCGCGCATCTCTGCCGCGCGGATCGCGCCCATCGAGGACAGTCCCCACACCTGCCAGCCCGCCGCGATCGCCATCCGCAGCTCGGCGTGACCGATCGCGAGGTTGTGAAGGTGGAAGTAGCCGTCGACGACCGCGACCACGCCGGGCGTCGCGCCCGAGCCGAGCAGGCGCTGTACGTCGCCGCGTTTCGCCGGCGGTAGCAGCACGAAGTCATCGAGATCGAACGTCAGCTTCGCGGCGAGTCCGCGATGCAGCGTCGGTCCGACAAAGATGTACTTACGGCCCGCTCTGCCGTGCGACCCAGGCTGCATGGGCCTCCCGTAGACGTTTGCCGATGCGGCGCGCCAACCCGACGCGACACTCGAGACGTGGAACGACGACCCGTACGATCCGGACGCCGAGATCCGGCGGCGCGAGCTCGACGACGAGGACATCGGAGAGTCCCTGCGCCGCGAGTCGATCGAGGAGCAGCCGGGTGGCGGACTCGATATCGCGCGCCTCGCCGGCTGCATCGGGCACCGACGAAAAATCGATGGTGGATCCCGATGCGAGCGCGACGATGAAGCGGCGAAACGACTCCGGCGTGTCGTCCGCAGGGTTGTCACGTGCGCGATGAAACGCGAGGTCGTCACGCCCGCCGTGGATATCGGTGAGCCGCGACTGACACGCTTCACACACCGCGCGCGTCACGGCGATCGTCGCGTCAGGGTGCAGGCCGTCGCCGCGGTGCGCGCGATCTGGATCCGCGCGATCGACGACGCCGGCGACGAAGTAGGGCAGGTCGAAGATGTTCGGCACGTAGCGGACGTGGAGATCGAAGTCGAGGCGCTCGAGGCGCTCCGCGATCGCGCGCAGGTGAGCGGGCAAGGTCGCGTTCTCGATTCTCCTGGTGTCTTTCCGCACGCTGAACATGAACGACGTCACGTCGCGTTCGATCACCTCGCACAGGCCGTGCAGCGTCGCCTCGGCGATCGAGTTGCCGGAGCACAGGCCGTTGCCCTCGGACCCGTAGAGACCGCCGCCCTCGCCGGGCATCAGTGGAAAGTACACGCGCTCGGCGGGAACGAGCCAGGTCCGTCCCGTCGTCAGGTGCGTCATCTCGACGGCCATCACCATCGTGTCGGCCGTCATCGGCAGCTGCGGCAAGAAGTCGGCCCAGATCTCCGGGCGGGGCTCGCCATCGCCGAGGTCGCCCGCGCGCACCATGCGGTTCGCGAGCACCGTTCGCCGGGGCTCCGCCCACGCGAGCTCGATCGCCTCCATGTACGCGCCGGCCTCCGCTTCGTCGGCCGTCATGCCCTTGCCCGCGCTGACGCACAGCGATCCGCGCGTCGCGTTTGGTCGGATGCTCGCGAACACCGGCACGCCAAGGCGATCGAGAGATGTCGTGTCAGTCACGCGCGTGATCCCGACGGTGGGAGCGAGCTTGCGCGCGATCTCCAGGGTCTCGAGCAGCGACCGGACTCGCAGGCTCGAGCTCGTCCGGACCAGGGTCATGTCGCCCAGTGGAGCGTGGAGTCGGCCATGGGCTGCGCCTCGGGGAGCGGCACGCCGCGCGCCGAATGAACGACCGCGTCGAAGGCCGTACGCGCCTCGCCGACGTGCTCCGCGCTCGAGACCAGCTCGAGGGGATACAGGAACCGTTCGTCCTCGAGGACGACGACATCGGCGTGGGTGGTCGTTCCCTCGTCGCTGCCGGTTGCGCGCCAGGCGACGCCGCTCAGCTCTCCGCCCGTGAACCGCCGCTCCGGATCGCCGACCTTGACACTGGCGAGGCCCGACAGCTCGAGTCGCTTCATGATCGAATCGCGAATGTCCGCTGGCGTTGCGCCTGCGGGCACGGCTGCATGCACGGTCATCTGCGCGCGCACGCGTGGGTAGCCAGGCGGCATCCACACCGCATCGAGCCCGCGCGCGACACCACTCCACATCGTGGGCGACTTGTACTCGAATCGACGGCGACGCCGGTAGCCGAGCCCGAGTGCCACGTAGAACGTGAACGTGCGCGCGGCCTGCTCGAAGAATGCGAAACGGTCCGGCACGGTCGTGCCCGCGTCGATCAGCGTGTACTGATCGTCGCCAAACACGGCACCGAGGCAGCGTATGAACGCTTGCCCGTCCGGGCCGACGCCGCGCTGGATCTGAATCGCCGCGAACTCGCCCTCGCAGGTGATCATCTGCTCGATCCGTCCGAGCTCGAGCTTGTCGACGGGGAGCTGCTGCGCCGCGTGCGTGAACAGCGTCGCCGCCGAGGCGAGCGGGCGCTGGTTCTCACGAAACCGGAGCAGCCCGAGATGCGTGCCCTCGGGTGGCGACAGGATCAGACCATCCGCCGTCTGTGCCAGCCGCCAGGTGGGCAACACGTTCGCCGCGATCATCGCGCACATCTTACACTGGGTGGTAGCCTGCAGCGCATGGCGAGGCTCATCGGAGTTGCGGTGTTCATGCTGATCATCGCGGCAGTGCTCGTCTTCATCGGCATCTCGCGGCCCGCGCTGCTGTGGGATGCACCGAAGATCCAGAACCTCATCGGTCGAATTGGCGACGCGGGAGCGCGCGGCGTGTTCCTCGGGTTGGCCGGGGTCAACCTCGTCGGCGCGATCTTCATCTTCATCAAGTCGCGAACAGCTGGCTGATCGCGATCACCTCGCCGTCGGCGTACCAGTCGGGCGAGCCCGCGACGATCTGCGGGAGGAGCTCGTTCATCGCGGTCTCGAGGTCGGGGCCGGTCCCCGCGCGGACGATCATCGACACGCCGAGGTCGTCGAGCAACCGCAGGAATACACCGGCGCGGTGCTCGCGGACCTCGTTCTCGTTGTGCACGACGCCGACGAGGACATGGCCGCGCCAGCCATCGCGACAGGTGAGCTCGGCAGCGCTGTCGATGCGGAGCTGGATCGGCGAGGTGATGTCGCGCGCCACCGTGAGCCCTATCCACGCTTCGCTCGAGTCGGGCACGCTCGCGATCGCGCCGACCTCGGCGGCGGCGGTTGGCGTCGTGATGTCACCACGCACCAGCATGGTGATCGCGCCACGTTGCTTCATCTGCCATCCCGCGGGAGCCGTTACGACGAATCGCACCGCCGGATGGTACCATCGACACCATCGCTGGCCCGGCCCTCCCCTTCGTCTGCGTTGCGTGTCGGGGGCCGCTGGTCGAGCGCGCGTGCCGGGGGTGCGGGCGTAGCTATCCGACACTCGCGGACACGATCCCGGTCTTGACGCGTGAGCCCCGCGAGCTGCTCGCGCGCGCGCGTGCGGACCTCGACGCGACGGCGCAGCGCCTCACGGCTCGCTCGCGCGATCTCGCGAATGGCAGCGCCACGCGCACCGTCGTCCTCGCTCGGCTCGCGAATGCCTACGCGCAGAACGCGGCGCTGTTCGCGCGGCTCGCGGCGGCGATCGCCGTGCCACCCGGTGCGCCCTCCACCGATCGTTCGAGCTACGTGATCGACATCGTCGACTACCTCCGCGTCGCAGGCACACCCGACGGTTCCGACGACGAGGCAGTGATCGCGCGCGCTCTGGCCGCACGACTCCCAACGCCCGGTGGTCTCGCTGTCGTGCTCGGTGCGGGGCTCGGGACCCACGCGCGGATGATCGCACCGACGTTCGACTCCGTCGTCGCGGTCGAGCTGTCGCCGGCGATGACCCTCGCTGCCGTCGCCGCGGAGGCCGCGCCGATCACGCTGGCCGAGATCAACGAGCGCAACGCCTGGAAGGTCGACGACGTCGTGCACGAGTTCGCGGCCACGTTGCCGCCGCTGCCGCCGAACGTGACCCGCTGCGTGGCCGATGCCCTCCAGCTCCCGCTCGCCGACGGTGCCGCCGCGGCCGTCGTGTCCGTCTTCTTCACCGATGTCGTCTCTCTTGCGTCGCTGGTCGCCGAGGCGCGCCGGGTGCTCCAGCCCGGCGGCGTGTTCGTGCACATCGGCCCGCTGGGCTGGCACTTCTATCGTCCTGGAGAGATGTGGTCAGCGGAGGAGGCGCGCGCGATCTTCGCCGCCGGTGGCCTGCCGATCATCGACGAGGGGACGGTGACGACGCGCCTGCTCGCCTCACCGCGGCGGATGTCGAACGTCACGCTCGACGCGTGGGTGTTCACGGCGCGACGTCACGATGCACCCGCATAGACCGCCGCCACCACCGCACGCGGAGCGTGCTACTCCCCTGCGCATGCCTCGCAAGCTTCAGGTCTTGATCGCGGTCGGTCTGGTGGCCGGCCTGGCCATCGCGTTGTGGTGGTGGCGTCGCGATCCAGGCTCGTCGATGACGACGCCGGTCGCGACGCGGCAGACACCAGGTATCGAGGCGCCGCAACGTTCGGGACCCGCTGCCGGCGATCAGGCTGCGCCACTACGCGTGATGATCGACAACGATCCCCGCGGCGAGCTCCGGCTCGAAGGATTGGTGGTCGGCGACGACGACAAGCCCGTCGCTGGCATCACGGTCGTGCTCGGCGCCAACCCTCCGCGCAGCGTGACCTCGGAGGCCGATGGAGGGTTCGCGTTCGACGCGCTCGTCGGCCGTCCGTATACGTTGGTCGCCCGCGGCGATGCAGGGATCGCGGGGCCCGTGACGGCAAAGCTCACGGCGACGAGCGAGCCCGTCGTGCTCCACCTCCGGCCCGCGTCCAAGGTCAACGTCACGGTCGTGGATGCCAAGGGACTTCCGATCGATGGCGCGACCGTCGAGCTGCGAGGCATCGACGATCAGCGCGAGACGACGAAAGCGGGCACGGCGATGTTTGCGACGGTGGTCCCGGGGAGTTATCAGGTGGCAGGCTGGGCGCCGGGGTTGGCGCAGGCCTTCCAGTGGCTCCAGGTAGGCGCCGGTGTCAACGACGTGAAGCTGACCCTGCTGCCCGGGACGCGAGTCTCGGGCACGGTTCTCGACGACAAGGGGGCGCCGGTCACTGGCGCGCGAGTGGTCTACAGCGGTGCGTCCGACTGGAGCGCGCAAGGCGACGAGCGACGCGATTCCGTGGTGTCGGCCGCCGATGGAGCCTTCGCGTTTGCGGCACTGCCTGCAGGCTCGTTCCGGTTCGTCGCGACGCATGATCAGCTCGCTCCAGGTACGTCGACGCTGATCACGCTCGACGGCAAGAACGAGCGCTCCGGTATCACCATCACGCTCGCCGCGGGCGCGTTGCTCCGCGGGCGCGTGGTCGACGCCAACAAGCAACCGGTCGCGTCCGCGCGGGTGCGAATCGGGGTCGCATCGTCAGCGATGCTCGCCGCGCCGCCGCGCCAGGCGTTCACCGATGCGAGTGGCGCGTTCGAGCTCGGCGGGATGCCGCGGCGCGAGCTCGTCGCCGTCGCGATCCACGAGACCGCGGCGTCGCCGAGCGTGAAGGTCGACGCGACCCGGGGCGACGTGTCGGACGTGATCTTGACTCTCGACATCACCGGAACGATCGCGGGAATCGTTGTCGACCCGAAGGGCCAGCCGATCGAAGGAGTGCAGGTCTCCGCGGGCCCCAACTTCCGTGACCCCGGAACGAGCTCGGACATGTCGCAGTGGCGACTGCGCGGCTTCCCGCAGGAGCTGACCGACGCAGGTGGGCGATTCACGCTCACCGGGCTCGCGCCCGGGAACTACCTCGTCAATGCGATGCGCGCTCAGACCGCGAGCCGCGGACGCCGCGGCTTTGGCGAAGGTGTTGCCGCACAGACGGGGCGGATGGATCTGAAGCTCGTGCTCCAGCCCGAGGGTGCAGTCAAGGGCAAGGTCGCGTACGCCGATGGGACGGCGCCATCGGCGTACACCGTCTCGATCGGGATGACGTCACAGACGTTCACCAGTGATGTCTTCCTGCTCGATGCGCTCGCACCGAGTCGGGTCGAGCTCGGCGTGCGCGGCCCGGGATTCCAGCCACGCACGATCGAGGTCCTTCTCGAAGGCGGCAAGACCGTCGACGTCGGTACGATCACCGTCGCCAAAGGACGCGGACTCGCGGGGATCGTGACCGCGGAGGGCCGGCCGATCGCGAACGCGAAGGTCTATGCGGGCAAGATGATCTTCGGCACCGGATCGACGAGCAGCGCACAGTTCGGGCCGATGGGGCGAGGCACGAAGGAGACGACGACGGCAGCCGACGGAACGTTCTCACTCTCCGGCTTCCTCGGCGGCGATCTCACGATCGTGGCGGAGGAGCCAAGCATCGGACGATCGCGGAGCCTCCGCGTTCCGAGCCAGATGCCCGGGCAGACGGAGCTGGAGCTGGAGTTGCAACCGTTCGGCGCGCTCTCGGGCGTGCTCCGCCAGGGCGGCAAGCCGGCCGAGGGCGTGTTCGTCAGCGCGCAGTCGACCTCCACTCCGGGCTCTCTGTACAACGTCGCGTCGGGTCCCGATGGCACGTATCGCTTCGACAAGCTCGCGCCGGATACCTACAAGGTCTCGGCGACGCTCGGCATGCCGATGACCGGGATGAAGTTCTACTCCAAGCAGGTCGATGTCCCGAGCGGCAAGGAGGTCACCGTCGATCTCTCGGTCGAGCCCGGCACCGTCGCGCTGACGATCACGGCCAGGCCTGGCGCGGGCCAGCTCGGTGTCGCGAACGTATGGCTGACCAGCGGCGTGCTCGCAGCGGAGACTGCAGCAGAGCTCTCGTTACGGATGGCCGCCATGGGGCCGGGCGCGTCGCAGTGGGTGATCGTCCGCAACGGCGAGCCCGTGCGGTTCGCCGACGTGGCGAGCGGTCGCTACACCGCTTGTGTCGTGCCGTTTCCAGCCGAGGTACGTGGCATGCAAGCGATGGGGTACGCCGAGCGCCACGGCGATGAGCTTCGCGCGTTCTGCAAGCCAATCTCCGTCGGCGCTGCTCCTGCGATGCAGTCCGCCGAGATCCTTGTCGAGATTCCTGCAAAGATCGAGGAACCGCCGCCGCCAGGATCCGGTTCGGGATCGGGTTCGGGCAGCGCGACTCCGCCGAGTTTGTGACAGGGTCCAGGTAGCTGGATCGTAGGTAACCTGTAGTCGGAAGTCAGCGTCTCACAGAGGTGAGCGAGCCTCTCGACGTCGCCCGCCGGATCGCGGCGGTGAAGCGCCATCCGGTGACCCGGTGGAGAGCAACGATCGGTCTGGCGATCCGGATGGCGTTTCACGCCCGGGCCAAGTTCGTCGGCACGTTGCTCGGCGTCGTGTTCGCCGCGATGCTCGCCAACTTCCAGCTCGGCACGCTGTTCGGGCTGCTCGCCAAGAACACCACCTTCGTGGACAACGCGAATGCGGATCTCTGGATCGTGCCGCCGGCCACCACGTTCGCGCAGCCTGGACAGCGCCAGCGCACCTCGTTGCTCGATCAGGCCCGGATCGTCCCCGGGGTCGCGCGCGCCTCGGCGCTGATCGTGGTGGGTACGTCGATCACCAAGCCGGGTGGTGGCAGCGAAGCGATCACGCTCGTCGGTGTCGACCTCGACACCATGCTCGGTGGGCCGTTCAACATGGTCGCGGGAGACGCGGATGTGCTGCACGCACCCGATACCGTCATCATGGAGGACGCACAGCGTGAGCGATTCGGCGGGCTCAACCTCGAGTCGGTGCGCGAGGTCGGTGGCCAGCGGGTGCGGATCGGCGGCTTCACGTGGGGCTTGCTGCCGTTCGGGCCGGCCTATGCCTTCGCCAGCCTCGACTTCGCACGGGAGATCGGCAACGTGCCGACCGACGAGCTCAGCTTCGTCCTCGTCGACGTCGCCGACGGTGCAGACCTCGCGGTGGTCTCGGCCGAGCTGCAGCGCCAGTTGCCGACCGCCACGGTGATCTCGCGCGACTCGTTTCACGATCTGATCGTCGCGACGCTGTTGTCTCAGCAGCTCGGGATCACGTTTGGCGTCTCGACTCTGTTCGGGCTGGTGATCGGCTTCGTCATCGTCTTGCTCTCGATGTACTCGTCCGTGATCGACAACTTGCGCGAGCTCGGGACTCTCAAGGCAATCGGCTACACCAACCTCGACCTCATGCGCATGTTGGTCGTCCAGGCGATGGTCTACGCGGTGCTCGGTTCGGTAGTCGGGCTCGGGCTCGTCGCGGGCGCCGCCGAGGGCATACGCTCGGCGAACCTCAGCCTGGTCATCCCGCAGTTTCTCGTGCTCGCGACTCCGCCCGCGATGATCGTCCTGTGTGTGCTCGCGTCGTTCCTCGCGTTCTATCGCGCCGCGCGGCTCGAGCCGGGGATGGTGTTCCGATGACGGTCCCGGCGATCGACGTCGTAGGCGTGACCAAGACGTTCGGCATTGGTTCGCTCGCGTTCACCGCAGTGCGCGATGCCTCGCTCCAAGTTCAGCGCGGCGAGATCGTGATGCTCGTCGGCCCATCCGGATCCGGGAAGACGACGCTCCTGTCGATGATCGGCTGCGTGCTGCGCCCGACCGCGGGCCAGGTCTCGCTGTTCGGTACGGACACTGCCGCACGTTCCGAGTCCGAGCTCCCGACGATCCGGCGCGCGTTGATCGGCTTCGTGTTTCAGGGTCACAACCTGATCTCGTCGCTGAGCGTACGGGAGAATGTCCAGCTCGTTCTCGAGACCCGTGGGGTGGTCCGGCGAGATGCACGGCGCGAGAGCGAGGCCGTGCTCGCGCGAGTCGGGCTGTCCGACAAGCTCGACGCCTATCCGACGCAGCTGTCGGGAGGTCAGCGCCAGCGCGTCGCGATCGCGCGCGCCGTCGCGGGTGATCCGCCGCTCTTGCTGGCAGACGAACCAACCGCGGCTCTCGACGCGCAGGCCGGCCTCGCGGTCACCGAGCTGCTCGCGGAGCTCGCCCGCGAGCGTGGCTCGACGGTCGTGATCGTCACTCACGACTCGCGCATCTTCGGCTTCGGCGACCGGATCGTGAGCATCGCCGACGGGCGGATCGTGCCCGAGGAGAAAGCAGCATGAAGAGACCACGTTGGTTCACGATCGTTCTGGCGCTGGCTGTCGTCGGTATGAGTGTCCAGGCCGCTCGCTTGTTGCGTGCCGAGCCGCCCACCGCACCTCGTCCAGGCGATGTGCAAGCCGCGACCCGAGTGGCGAAGTCCCCCGGCAACGAGGTGGACGAGCGAGCGCCCCCACCGCCGCCGTCGATCGCGTCGGCCAACGGCGTTGTCGAGCCAGCGCAGCCCGAGATCCGGATCGGTGCGGCGGTAGCCGGCCAGATCGCGCGGATCGCGGTCAGCGAGGGACAACGCGTTGCCGCGGGCGACGTGATCGCCGAGCTCGATCGGAGGGTCGAGGCGGCGGCGCTCGCTGCGACCGAGGCCGACGTGCTCGCCGCGCGCGCAGACCTCGATCGCGTGTTGCGCGGGACTCGCGCAGAAGACCTTCGTGCGGCGCGTGCCGAGGCGCAGGGCGCACGAGCTCGTGCGACGCTCGCCAGCGGCGTCGCCGCGCGGACCGAGCGCGCAGCGTCGGCGGGCGCGCTCACCGGCGAGGAGCTCGATCGCGCACGTCGAGAGGCCGAGTCAGCCGATGCGGTCGCACGGAGCGCGGAGGCGCGCGAGCAGGCTGCGATCGCTGGTTCCCGCCGCGAAGACGTCCAGCTCGCGCGCGCCCGGCTCGCCGGAGCCGAGGCTCGACGCGACCAGGCTGCCGCGGTCCACGCGCGGATGTTGATGGTCGCGCCGAGCGCGGGCGAGGTACTCCAGCTCCCGTATCGCGTTGGCGAGTACTACCAGGCCATGTCGCAAGGCGGCGCTTCGGAGCCGTTCGCGGTACTCGGCGATACCACGCGCCTGCGTGCGCGCCTCGATGTCGACGAGCGTGACATCGGTCGGCTCGTGGTCGGAGCGAAGACGATCGTCCGCGCGAGTGCATTCCCCGGCCAGGATTATCCCGGCACGGTCGTCGAGATCGGTCGGCGAATGGGGCGCAAGAACGTGCGTACCGATGACCCGGTCGAGCGCAACGACACGAAGATCCTCGAAGTTGTCGTGGCGCTCGATGGTACGCCGCCCCTCGTCGTGGGACAGCGGATCACCGGCTACGTGTTGAGGACGAAATGATGGCGGCCGCGGTCCTCGTCATCGCGATCACCGGCTACGCGTTCGCGATCCGCGCCGCGTGGCGCGACCTCAACTCGACCGCCAAGCTGGTCACGCCGCGGCGCGGCCTGGTGCATGCCGGGTTGTCGACGGGCGATCCCCCCGCCCAGCAATGGTTCTCGTCGTAGTCTGTGACCAAGGTCAAGAAGATGCAGTTCGTCAAATCAAGCGTGATCCGGGCGCCCGCGAAGACCGTGTTCGCGTTCCACGAGGCGCCCGACGCCTTCGCGCGACTCCAGCCACCGTGGCAGAAGTCCGAGATCATCAAGCCGCCGAGCTCGCTCGAGGTGGGAACCATCGTGGTCCTTCGCACCAAGGTCGGACCGTTCTGGCAGACGATCGAGGCCGAGCACGTTGCCTACGAGCCAGGTGTCATGTTCGCTGATCGGATGAATCGTGGTCCATTTGCGCGCTGGCTCCATCGCCACACGGTCACAGAGCGCGGTCCGGACGAGTGCACGCTGACCGATGACATCGAGTACGAGTTGCCGTTTGGCGCGGTAGGGCGCTTGCTGGGGGGCCGCATCGCGCGGGGGCAGCTCGACAAGCTGTTTGCCTACCGGCACGAGACGACTCGTCAGGCGTGCGAGGCCGGTGGCTCGCTCGCGCTCTGACGTTGGCGGCCGTGCAGGGGCATTCATCGCGCACCGTCAGCAGCCGACGCCGTAGAGCATCTTGACCTTGGTCCGCAGCGGCCGGATCACGTATGGCCCGGATCGGGTGATCCGCATGAGTGGTTCGTCAAGCGTGGTCACCTATGGCCCCGCTGGCGAGCTGATCGATCGTTCGACGCGCGTGACGATCGATGCCGCGGGCGTTCTCGAGATGGGGACCGAGCACGGCCCGCCCCGCGCACGCGTCGTCGGTGTCCTTGCTCGGGTACGTCGACCGGCTGCACTGCTCGCGCTCCTCGCGATGGCGCTGTGAGCGCTCGGAGTCGGCACGTGCGTTGCTACATGTGATCGGCGATGAACAAGAACGCGACGGTCAAGGCCTACATGACGGCCAGCCCCTACACGATCGGCGTGGAACAGCCGATCAGCAAGGCGCAGGAGCTGCTGCGGCTGCATGACATCCGCCACCTGCCGGTTCTCCGTGGCGGCAAGCTCGACGGCGTGATCTCCGATCGCGACCTCGCGTTGATCGACCGGCTGGAGGTCAACGCCGACCGGCTCACCGTCGAGGATGCGATGACCTCCGATGTGTACGAGGTGGCCGCGACGGCGTCCCTTGCCGAGGTTGCGACCGAGATGGCGTCCCGGAAGCTGGGCTCGGCGATCGTGGTCGAACATCAGAAGGTGATCGGGATCCTCACGACGGTCGACGTCTGCGCTGCGCTGGGCAAGCTCCTGCACACGATCGACCGTTGACGCCGCGCCGCGTGCAAATGCACGCAGCTTCTTCGCGCGGGCGCTGCATCGTGCAATCGCTGCGCGAACCTGCTCGGGCCTTCGCTGTCAGGCGGCCATGGGCCGTGGTCCGTGTCTTGCGAGCAGTGCGTTGCATGATCAAAGAAGTCGAGGGGGACATCCTCATGTCCACCGCCAAGGCGATCGCTCATGGCATCGCTCCGAATGACCATTTCGACCACGGCCTCGCCCTTCAGCTCCGTGAACAATGGCCGGCCCTGGCGAAGGACTTTCGCCACTGGATGCATACTCACAACGCCGAGCCGGGCGGCTTGTGGACGTGGGCCACGCCCGACGGTCGTCGGATCGTGAACCTCCTGACGCACGCTCCGGCGCCCAGCGAGAAGGCACGGCCAGGCAAGGCTCAGGTCGAGTTCGTGAACCATGCGCTACGTGAGCTCAAGGCCGAGATCCTCCGCGAAAACATCGAGAGCGTCGCGTTGCCGCGCCTCGCGACGGGCGCTGGCGGACTGGACTGGAAGGACGTCAAGCCGTTGATCCAGCGCCACCTCGGCGAGCTCGCGATCCCGGTCTACGTCTACACGATGTACAAACGCGACGTCGTTGCCAAGGAGTGAGCCGGCGGCACGGCATCACAGATGGGATCGCTACGGTGTAGACGTCGCGCCGGGCCCGCGGAGAGTGTAAGAACTCCGCGGCCACCCGAGAGAAGCATGACCACCATCCTCACCGTCCAGGACCTGCACAAGCGGTTCGGCAATCGCGTCGTGCTGAACGGCGTCTCGTTCGCAGTCGGAGATCGCGATCGGATCGGCCTGATCGGCGCGAACGGCTCCGGGAAGTCGACGCTCCTCAAGATGATCGTGCGGGGTGCGGGAGTTTCGGAGACCGAGGCTGCGCTCCTCGAGCCCGATCAGGGGCAGGTCACCTGGCGGCGGGACCTGGTGCTCGAGTACGTGGCGCAGGAGCCGCGCCTCGACGAGGCGGCGACGATTCGCACGACCCTCGCCCGATCGGAGGAGATCTACGACTACGAGATCGAGACGGTCGCAGATGCGCTGCAACTGCCACCTCTCGCGTCCACGATCGGCAACCTGTCGATCGGGGAGCGCCGGCGAGTCGCGCTCGCACGGGCGTTGCTCGGCAAGCCGGACATTCTCGCGCTCGACGAGCCGACCAACCACCTCGACGTCCGGACCGTCGAGTGGATCGAAGACCGGCTCGCGCAGTGGCCCGGCGCGCTGATCGTCGTGACTCACGATCGCTCGTTCCTCGACAAGGTCGCGACCCGGATCTGCGAGATGGATCGCGGCAAGCTCCATGGCTACGACGGCGACTACACCGAGTTCCTGCTCAAGCAGTCCGAGCGCCTCTCGGTCGAGACCGAGCACGAGCGGGTCCGCGCCGCGTTCGTCAATCGCGAGATCGACTGGATCCGGCGGGCGCCCCAGGCACGCGGGGTCAAGGCGAAGGCACGCGTCGATCGCTTCGATGCGGCGATCGCCGCGCGGCCGGTCGGCGATCAGCTACTGCCGCGCGAGCTCGAGCTGCGGCTCCCCACCGGGCCGCGACTCGGCAGCACGATCATCGAGCTCGACAATGTCGCCAAGCGCGTCGGCGAAGGAGACACCGCGCGCACGCTGTTCTCCGGCCTCACCCTGGTGATGAAGAAGGGAGATCGAATCGGCATCGTCGGGCGCAATGGAGCTGGCAAGACGACGCTGATCCGGACGATCCTCGGCGAGCTCGCGCCCGACGAGGGCACGGTCGTGGTCGGCCAGAACACGCGTCCCGCGTACCTCGAACAGAGCCGCCGCGATCTGGTGGCCGAGAACACCGTCGTCCAGGAGGTCGCGGACGGCTACGATCATGTCGAGCTCGAGGACGGTCGGGTCCACGTCAAGTCGTTCCTCAAGACGATGGGGTTCCCGGCGACGGTCGTCGACTCCAAGGTCGGCCAGCTCTCGGGCGGCGAGCGCAACCGGGTCCAGCTCGCGAAGCTCCTTCGTCGTGGCGGTAACGTGCTCGTGCTCGACGAGCCAACCAACGATCTCGATCTCGTCACGCTCGGCGCTCTCGAGCACGCCCTGATCGCGTTTCCGGGGTGCGCGCTGATCGTCTCCCACGATCGGTGGTTCCTCGATCGCGTCGCGACCGGCATCCTCGCGTTCGACGATCTGCCGAACGGCGAGAGCAACGTGACGTTCTACGAAGGCAGCTACTCGAGCTACCAGGCCAAGCGACGCCAGCGCGAGCTGGCGCCGAAGCCGACCGCGAGTGCGAGCCCGCGCGCGGCCTCGACCACTCGCCCGCCGGCGATCAAAGGCGCGCGCAAGCTGAGCTTCAAGGAGGCCGAGGAGCTTGCCAGCATGGAGGGGCAGATCGAGCGGGCCGAGGTCAAGGTCGCGGGTCTCGAGTCGACCCTGTTCGACCCGAACATCGTGCGCACGCGCGGCTCCGAGATCCCGAAGCTGACCGAGGAGCTCGAGGTCGCACGTCAGGACGTCGGTCGGCTGTACGCGCGCTGGCAGGAGCTCGAGAAGCTCGCTGGCACGGTCGGACCTGCGTGAGATCGCCATCCGCGTGTCGTGAACGGGCGTCGTCAGGACGCCCCTTCGATGACGAAACCATGTTCGGGCTTCGTGAGTCGTCTCGCTATGATCCCGACGATGCACGAGCCTGCCGCGATACCGTCCCCTCCCGATCCCTCGACTCGGATCGTTGGATTTCGCGGGCTCTATCGCGCCTTCTTCGATCACGCCGAGAAGAAGCGCCGGTGGAGCGTGGTCGACGGCATCCCGTGGGACCAGGTGAAGCATCAGGCGGTCGACGAAGATCTGGTCGAGATCCTCGAAGCGTTCTACTCGGTCGAGATGTACCTCCCGGACTACAGCTCCAAGCTCATCGCGCTGAACCGGCAGAACCATGGCCTGGCGTGGTTCTTCACCAGCTGGTGCTACGAGGAGTCCAAGCACTCGATGGCGATCGAGGAGTGGATGATTCGCTCCGGGCGCCGAACTCCGCAACAGATGGAGCAGCTCAACGACCGCCTGCTCTCGGTCGAATGGGATCTGCCGTTCTCGACCTCGCGCCAGATGATGATCTACTCGATGTTCCAGGAGCTGGCGACCCAGCTCAACTACGTGAACCTGTCGAAGATCACCGCGGCCGCGGGCGATCAGGCGTTGCAGAAGCTCATCCTGCTGATCGCGAGTGATGAGGGCGTCCACCACCATATGTTCGCCGATTGCGTGCGGGAGCATCTCGAGCACGATCGCGGTGGCACGGTGGACGATGTCGCGTTCGTACTTCAGCACTTCGCGATGCCAGCGCATCACCTCATTCCGGACTGGGCACGCAAGGGCGAGATGATCGAGCGGCATCGAGTTTTCGGCGGCAAGCAGTTCGTCACCCGCGTCCTCGTGCCGACCCTCAAGAGTATCGGCATCGATCGCAAGGAGCTCCATTTGTCTCAGCCGCGCGCGGCGAGCGGACGCCGTCCGGCCGACCTTCTAGATGGTGGCTTGCGCCGGCACATCTAACCGTAGATCTCGGAGGAGCCGAGATCGGCCGGTGCAGAGTTGCCATGGCGCCGATGTGATTCGGACTCGCCGCCAACGTCGTCCTCTGCGACCGACCGACGGTGACCAACAGGTCGTCGGCGGCTCAGCGCTTTGACGGCTGACTGACCAGCAGGGGTGCTCGTCTCGCCGAGCTGACCACCAACCGCGTCGGTGCCTCGCGATAGCCGACCTCGACTGCCCGATCATCGGGCTCGCGCGCAGCGTGTCCCTGGACCACGATTGTCACCTCGGGCTCGATCACGTACTCGGTGAGCCGCACCCGCGAGGTCTCCATGATCCGCACGCGCAGCGAATCGTAGAACGCGCGCTCGTGGGTGGACATCACCGACGGCTCCGAGGCTCCCCAGCCTCCTTTCGCCAGCGGCAGCGGAGTGGTGACTGGAACCAGCGCCCGAATCCGCGTGTCAAACGGCAACGCGACCCGCGCGCCCTCCGGGATCACCCGCGCGCGTGTGTCTCCGTCGACGAGTAAGAACGGCACGCCCTGATCGCGACTCCCCAGTTCGTACGACGCGAGGCTCCAGCACAGCTCCGTCACCGAGACCGCCCAGAATACGCACGGTCGGCCCGTGAGCGGTGCCGCGAGCAGCGCCTCGAGAGGCTCGACCACCCCGGCGATACAGACCACTCCACCGTCGACGACCGCGGCGATCGACCGTGGCTGAACCCGCTTGAGCTGGCGCGCCACGGGCTCTCCATGCGTCGTCGTCCCCCACAGTCGGCTCCACCAACTCACCGGTCCGCCGATCCTAACCGCGATGGCGCTGTTCGTCGTGCTGATCGCGCTCGGCGGCAGGGACTGATCCGAGCGGGACGGCCGATCGTATCGACCCAACCTGGCGCACCGGGTGGGCAGGATGCGCGCCATGAAGCACCTGCTCTCGATCGCGCTGCTCGTCCCCGCCCTAGCCGCGTGCAAGTCCGGCGAGACCACATCCGATCAGACCTCGGCGAAGCGCCAGAACGTAGCGACCAGCGCCCCCAAGGTCATCGAGAAGGATGTCGTCAAGGTCGCCTCGACGCCGTGCGACCCGGGCGCGGCGGACCTCGCGAAGAAGCTGTCGGATGCGAACGGCAAGAACATGGATCTCTCCAAGCCCGAGATTCAGAAGATCATCGAGACCTCGACGGCCGAGCTCAAAGGCAAGACGTTCGCGTTCAGTAACTGCTTCTTCGCGCGCCAGGGCAACGACGAGGTGACGTTCAAGGCCACCGCGGATGCCAAGGACGACATCACCTGTGTGATGAAAGGCGGCGAGGACGGCAACAAGAAGTTCCGAGATGCCGCGATGACCTTCGACATGGCCAAGCTCCGACTCGACGTGCACGGCACGCTGAAGGTGCATGGCCAGCTCGAGGACCTCGAGCTTGTCGACTGTGAGATCACGCCGCACGAGTAGCTCGAGAAGCTCGCTGGCACTGCGTGAGACAGTAGCGGCATGCCCCCCGAGGTTCGCAAGCTCGCCTGTACGCACTGCGGCTGCACGGATTTCAATCAGCGTCGTGCCCAGCTCAACACAGCCCTGGCGTCGTTCTTCGGCCTCGACCAGCACGACCAGTCGGCCGACGTCTATCACTGTCGTCGCTGTGGTCGGCTCGAGTGGTTCCTCGCGCCCGATGCGGACTACCTCGTGGCGACCGCGCCTGCAGCGAAGGGCGCGCCCGCGATCGAGTGTCCGCGCTGCAACATGATCGTCAAGAAGGATGTCAGTCGGTGCGTCTGCGGGTGGACGCGGTAGCGCGCGGTTCGCCGCGATTCGACACGGCGGCGACGGACTCGACTACGCTGGTAGCTGGAGGGTCCATGAAAACTATCGTTCGGAGGACGTGGTTGTTGGTCGTGGTGATGGGGATCGGGGCGGTAGTGTCGACGGCCGGCCCGGCTCGAGCACAGGGGAAGCCCGAGGCCAAGATCGGCGTCGGGATGGTGCCGTTCCTCGACGGCGGCGACGAAGTCGAGCAGGCGATGCACTCGGTCGTCGGCCAGATGCCGCAGGTCAAGATGATGTTCAACCCGAA
>JANOPP010000097.1:0-8698 GCA_031421915.1 Myxococcales bacterium
CGCGAACCGCGTCCGAACCCCGTCCTTGACGTCGAAGTTCGTCGGGATCACCACGTTCTTGTAGTTCGCCACCTCGTACCGGCTCTTCGCGATGATCGAGACGATCAGGTCCTGCTTGCCCGTCGAGTTCGCCATGCCCAGCCGGATCGGCAGCGCGAACTCCTCGCTCTCGTAGTGGAACCGGATCGGCGACAGCGCCGCACGACCGTCGACCATCTGCACCTTCTTCGGGTCGACCTTCGCCACGAAGAACTTCGAGCCGCCTTCGACGTACGGCCGCAGCAGCGGCTCCGCACCCGCGGGAATCTGGTAGCCGTTCGCCTTGAGCCAGCGCTCGAGGCCCGTCGCCTCCGTCGCTGACAGAATCAGGATCTTGTACTCGGCGACATCGAACTTCGCCTCGATCTTCACCGTGGTCTTGTCGTCCGCCTCTCCCTCGTCCCTCGACATCATGGAGGTCGGCGCCGCCATCCCCCCCCTCGCCATCTCGTAGTCGCGGTCGTTGTGCGGCATCGGGCACGGGTTCTGCTCCCAGTACTCGACCAGCCGCGGAGAGCCGAGCATCTCGATCCGGGAGAGGACATCTTTCGACAGCGTCTTGACGTCCGCTTCCTTGAGCACCACCGGCACCGGAATCACCATCGCGAAGTCCGTCAGCGGACCCTTGTAGTCGTTCTGCATCGACAGCACCGTCTTGGTGCCATCGCGCATCAGCACGACCTGCGAGGCGTCGGCCGCGAGCTTGGCGCCCGAACCTTCGACGTAGAAGCCGCAGAACGCGTCGGCCGTGCCGGCGTTTCCTGCGAGTGCGAGCGCCGTAGCGCCGAGCGTCATCCCGATCCTGCTCATATGTCTCCTGTTCAACGTGTCCGGAGGGACGAAGGTCTCTCGATCTGCCTCGTACCTCTCAAGCCATCGATAACGCTCAGCTAGGCCGGCGGGACCGACGACGGCGGCCCGCGATCATCATGCTGGCCACGACCAGCAACCCACCCATCAGCTGACCATCGCGGTCGGTGCTCTGGCAACCGCAGCCGGACTTCTTCGCCTTCGAATCGCCCGACGGCTTCGTGCCGCCCGGCGTGGCCACGGCGGGAGTCGGCGCCTTCGCGGCCCCGATCCGCAGGTCGATCTCGGGGACGTCGTGCAACACCGACGACGCGAGCTGGACCTCGCCACGCCTGACGAACGCGAGGTCGAGCGCGGGCCGGGTCTTCGGCGCCTGGAACCCCGGCTTGCCGTAGAGCTCCGCCGGCGGTCCGCCCCAGACGCCGCGGATCGGCTTCTCGCACTTGATCGGTCCCGTCCATGCGTAGCGGATCGCATAGCGCCCCTGGAAGTTGTTGAACTGTGCCTTGGTCGCGCGCTCCTCGAGAAGTCCATTGACGTGCACCTCGCGGCCACCGGTGATCGGGGCGGCCTGCTTGAACGTGAGGTCGTTCGTCACGGTCTTGCCATAGCGCGCGTGCAGGCGCGTCAGCACGAAGTCCGCGTTCTGGTACGGCATGACGTTGTCCTTCGTACCGCCGAGGACATCCGCACCGAGCGTCAAGAAGTGGCTCTGATCGAGCGCGGGCCCCGGGCACGGATCACAGGTCGTCGCCTGCCACGCGTATTCGGTCACCACCGCACCGGGATGCATCTCCACCGTGCGATCGAACAGCGCCGCGTAGAACGCGCCGAACGTGTCTTTCACCTTGGGATCGACGTCGATGTTCGTCGGAATCGTGACGTTGTCGTAGTTCGCGACCTCGTAGCGCTGCATCGGCGCGAGGATATTGACGATCAGATCCTGCGTGCCCGACGAGTTCGCGAGCCCGAGGCGGATCGGCAGCGAGAAGTCCTCGCTGTCGTAGTGAAACCGCAGCGGCGACAGCGCCGCGCGGCCGTCCTCGAACTTCACCTTCGCGGGATCGACCTTCGCGACGAAGAACTTCATTCCATTCTCGACGTATGGCCGCAACAGCGGCTCGGCACCGGCCGGAATCTTGTAGCCGGACTGCCGTAGCCACGTGTCGAGGCCCGTCGCTTCCTTCGCGGACAGGATCACGACCTGGTATTCGCCGACCGTGAACTGCGCCTCGATCGTGACGCCGAGGTCCTTGGTCTCCTTCGGCGATGGCGGCGCGGGCTCGGCCGCTCTCGACTCGGTCGTCGCGTACGCCATGCCCGTGTTCGCGGCCGACGGCGACGGACACGGATCCTGCTCCCAGTACTCGACGAGGCGCGGCGCGCCCATCGCCTCGACCTGCGCGAAGACCTCCTTCGTCAGTGTCTTGACGTCGCCCTCGCGCAGCACGACGGGTACCGGGATGACCATCGCGAAGTCGGTTGGCGGTCCCTTGTAGTTGTTCTGCATCGACAGGACGGTCCGCGTGCCGGCGCGCATCAGTACGACCTGCGTCGCGTCGTTGAACATCAGCTGATCGCCGCCCGCGACGTAGAACCCGCAGAACGCGTCGACGGTGCGTGGGGCGACGGCCAGCGCGAGCGCGACAGCGACGAGGGATGGTGCGAGTCTCATGGTGGGAGCATAGACCCCTCCCAGCGCGTGGTTCTTGGCACCACAATTGTGGCCGCGTGATGACGTACGATAGGGCGTGCGGTCCTGGGCTTCGCTGATCCTGTGCGCCGCGTGCGGCAGGGTTGGCTTCGACGTGACGAACGACGGTGCCTCTGCCGAGATACCGCCCGCGGACGCGGCCTGCGCGGCGCCCGTTCCAGCGCTCGCGACACCGCCGACGAGCTTGTTCGGTCCCCCGAGCATGGTCGCCGAGCTCGCGGGGGCGGGCTACTCTGACGACCCGACGCTGACGGCGGACATGCTCGAGATCTACTTCGAATCCTCGCGCGGTGGCATGCCGCAAATCTGGCGGGCCGAGCGCGCGTCAGCCGGGGTGACGTGGTCGCCACCGACGCCCGTCGTCGAGCTCGACGGACAGATGGCGAACACGCCAGAGATCTCCCGTGACGGGCTCACGCTGTATTTTTCCTCGACATCCGGATCCCCCGTACCCGCGGCGTATGTCACCACGCGGCCCGATCGCGCGAGCCCGTGGGGGCCACCGGTGCACGTGAGCGGGCTCGTGATCGTGGAGGGCATCAGCGGGGTCGTACCGTTCTTCGACGACCGCGCAGTGATCTACGCGACGACCGCACCCGGTGGCCCGGGCAACCAGGATCTCTGGCTTGCACTTCGCACCGGTTCGGGGTGCGCGACGTTCGGCATGAACGCACCCCTCCCCGGCCTAGCCAATACGGTCGACGCGGAGTTCAATCCCTGGGTCCGGAACGACGGCCTCGCGGTCGCATTCGCATCGCCACGCAGCAGTGGAACCGGCTCCTCCGATCTCTGGATCTCCACCCGGGCGTCCACCGCCAGTGACTTCACCGCGTCGATCGAACAGGCAACGCTGTCCTCGCCGGGCGTCGATGACGACCCATGGCTGGATGACGCGATGGGCGTCATCTACTTCATGAGTACGCGGAACGGCACGGCGCAGATCTACTCCGCGAGTCGCTGATGACATCGGACACCAGCCGTTCGCGGCGATCGTCGTGAGGTTGCAGGCCCGACGCGCCGCCTGACACCGAGCACCTCCCCGCGCCAGCATGTCGTGCGGCCTCGTGCGCTACGGCGATTCGTCGTCCTTCACCACGCGCGCAGCAGGGACATCGGGCGAGTCCGCGATCACCGGCTTCTCCATCTCCGGCATCGATTGGTCGGCGAGCGGCGGCTTGCCGTGCGCGACCACGGTGTACAGCGCGGCACCAACAGCGAGGACGGCCGCGACAACGAGGCTCTCCTTCGGCTGCGATCGGATCTGCGAGTACGCGATCCACGCCGACAGCGCGATGAACGCGATCGGCGTGACCGGATAGCCAAACGTGCGATACGCGGCGCGGTGACCGCGGGCGCGCAACACGAACACCGCGCTGACGGTGAGCGCGGCGAAGATCGCGAGCGTGAAGCCGACGAAGCGGATCAGCGAGCCGAGATCGCCGAACAGCACGAACACGGAGGCGATCACGCCCTGCGTGATCACGGCGAGCACCGGGACGCCGCGGTGGTTGTGACGCGCGAGCTGATGCGGCAGGGCGCGATCCGTCGCCATCGCCGCATAGACGCGCGGACCGGCCATGATCATCGCACTGACCGACGACACGAGCGCGATCGCGATCACCGAGCTGACGAGCTTGCCGGCCGAGTTGCCGAACAGCGCCTTCGCGGCGACGTCGCCGACCTCGATCACGGGGGCTCCACCGTTGCCTCCGAGCACGCTCGTCGGCACCGCGGAGAGGAACACCAGGTTGAGCAGCACGTAGAGAGCCATCACGGTGCCGGTGCCGAGGAGCAGCGCACGCGGCAGGTTGCGCTCGGGGCGCTCGACCTCGTTCGCGATATAGGCGGCCGCGTTCCAGCCCGAGTACGCGAAGCTGACGTACATGAGCGACGTCGCAAACGCGGTCGTTCCGATGTTCGACAGGCCGCCCGCCTGGCTCGCGAGGTTGCCCCAGTTGCCGTCGCCGACGAGCAGACCGGCGACGATGAACACGACGATGAGCAGCACTTTCGCGGCGGTGAACCCCGCCTGCACCCAGCCACCCACCTTGGTGTCGAACGAATGCAGCGCGGTGATCACGCCGATCAGGCCGAGCGACACGAGCTGCTGCGGACCGATCGTGATCACGCCCGAGATCCACGGCTCCGCGGTCTGCAGCGCGGGGATCAGCGTCGCGAGGTAGATCGAGAACAGGATCGACGCGGTCGCGATCGGCGCCGAGAAGCCGGCGGTCAGAGAAACCCAGCCGCTCATGAAGCCGACGACCGGGTGATAGGCCTCGCGCAGGTAGACGTACTCGCCGCCAGCGCGCGGCATCATCGAGCCGAGCTCGGCGTACGCAGCCGCGCCGCACAGCGCGAGCACGCCACCGACGACCCAGCATGCGAGGATCGTCATGGGATCGTGCAGCGAGGCCGACTGGAAGCCAGCGCTCGTGAACACGCCCGTCCCGATCATGTTGGCGATCACGATCGCCGCCGTGACGGTGAGCCCGAGGCGGCGCTTGGGTGCGGTCACGCGACCAACCTACGGTAGCGGGACGAGTGCGGGCGCAGCCTGCGCGGGGCGCATGTGGCGATCGAGGAAGGCGAGCGCATCGCGCCAGCAGCGGCGCGCCGCCGGATCCCAGACCATCGCGTGGAACGCATGGATGCCGCCGGGGTAATACCGCGCCTCGACGGGGACATCGAGCGCACGTAGCGCCTTCTCGAGCCGCCGCGTGTCGTCGAGCAAGGGATCGCGCGTACCGACGGGCGCGAAGAACGGCGGTAGTGGCCGATCGAAGTGCGGCTGCAACCGGATCCCCGCGACCGACTCCTCGAGGACGCGCAGCGGATCGGCGAGCTCCGTCTCCGCGCTCGGTCCCGACGGATAGCCATGGAGGTACGACTCCGAGGCATCGCGCAGCATTCCGTCGACCCAGAACGGCAGGCGACGGCGCTCCGAGAACCTTCCTGGGTTCGTGACCTCGAGCATCGCGCAGAACGGCAGCGCCGCACGCGGCACCAGCCCGGAGTCGAACACGTCGCGGGCCCATGGCTCGGCGCGCCGCTGGCACGCAGTCAACGCGAGCGCCGTGATCAAGTTACCGCCAGCGGACTCGCCCGCGACAGCGACGCGGTCGGGGTCACCGCCGAGCTGCTTGATCCGGGACGCCATCCAGTGATAGGCGAGGCACGTGTCCTCGATCGCCGCCGGATACGGATGCTTCGGCGCGAGCCGGTAGCTGATGTTGACGACAAGGTACCCGAACCGCGCGAACACCAGGCCCATCAGCCAGTGCGTGTCCTTCGAGAGCAGATGGAACGCGCCGCCATGCACGTAGAACACGACCGGCCACGGACCCGGGCGATGCACCGGCTTGTAGATATCGAGGCGCCGCCAGTCGGCATGGCCTGGCCCGTACGACACGTCGCGCTCGACCTCGACACCATGGCGCTTCGGACTCGCCGCGGGATGTAGCTGGCCGACCGACGCGAGTCCCTCGAAGAACGCAGAGGCCACGGCCGAGCGCGTGCGCCGCCACAGCGTCTCGCGATACAGGCGCGGTCGCGCTGCAGCGACGGAATCCACGGGAGGAGTGGCAGTGGCGCGTGCGGTACGACTGCTCAAGGGATTGGTTGCAATGTTACCTTGACGGTGCGCCGGGCGCCCTGGAAGACGAGCGTGAGATCGACTTCGTCTCCCACCTTGTGTGCGTCGATGACACGGAACAGGTCGCTCGATCGGTGAACGTCGGTCCCGTCGATCGCGACGATGACGTCCCCGAGCTCCCAGCCTCCCTGGGCCGGGCGCGTGCCCCGGATCCCGGCCTTCTCCGCTGCCCCGCCCGCCGCGACCCCGAGGACCACGACGCCGTCGATCTTCTGCTGCATCGCGATCTGATCCGAGAGGATGTTGATGCCGAGCCCCGGACGGACGAGCTTGCCCTGCGAGAGTAGCTGCGGAACGATCGTGTTGATCGTGTCGACCGGCACCGCAAAGCCGATGCCCGCGTTCGCCCCCGACGGCGAGTAGATCGCCGTGTTGACGCCGATCAAGCGGCCCGAGCTATCGAGGAGCGGGCCACCGGAGTTACCGGGATTGATCGATGCGTCGGTCTGGATCACGTCGAAGATCGAGCGCTGCGTCATGCTCTTGATCTCGCGGCCGAGCCCCGAGATCACGCCCGTCGTCAGCGTCTGATCGAGACCGAACGGATTGCCGATCGCGAGGACCTTCTGCCCGACCTTGAGGTTCGCCGACTGCCCGATCGGCAGCGGCAACAGCTTCTGCGCCGGCGCATCGATCCGTAGCACCGCGAGGTCCTTGTCGGGCGCCCTGCCGACGATCGTCGCCGCGTACGTCGTGCCGTCGTTGAGCGTGACCGACGCGCGGTCACCGTGTGCGACGACGTGGAAGTTGGTGATGATGTGACCGGCCTGATCCCATACGAAGCCGGAGCCGGTGCCCTGCGGAATCTCGCTGACGTCGAGGGTCATCCGATCGCGGTGTGTCTCGAGGCTCGTGATGTGGACTACCGAGCGCGAGAACTTGCTGAACACGTCGATCGTCGACTGTTCGTCGGCGCCGAGCTTGTCGTCGGGCCGCTGCGCGATCGGCCGAGGCTCGACCGACATCGTTCGCACGGTCTGTCGGCGTTGCTGCACCACGGTGAAGACCAGCGCTCCTGCGACGACGAGCAGGAGCACGGCCAGGACCTTGGTGAGAAGTCCCGACTCGCTGGGATGACGCGGACTCGGCTCGCGGCTCACGGGGTACAGCGATTGTGACATGGAGGGGCTCCCGCGGGTCTACCGGGCGGGCCCACTGCCGTATTCCCCCGTTCTTCCGGTCCGATCACCCGATGTCCGTGCCTCGGGATCGTGGCACCGTGGCGCCCGTGATCGGGACCACGATCGACGGTCGCTACCAGGTCCGCCGGCTCCTCGGCCGCGGCGGGATGGGCGTCGTGTACGAGGCGCACCACGTCGGTCTCGACAAGACGATCGCGCTCAAGGTGATCGAGCACGCGAAGGCGAGCGCCGACCTCGTGACCCGGTTCCAGCGCGAGGCGCGTGCCGCGAGCCGGATCGTCCACCCCAACGTCGTGCAGATCTTCGACGTCGGCTCGGCCGACGGCGTCGACTACATCGCGATGGAGTACGTCGAGGGCCGCGACCTCAGCAAGCTGCTCCGCGAGGACGGACCGTTCGATCCGACGCGCGCGATCGCCGTGATCCGCCAGCTCCTCGCCGGCCTGCACGCGATCCATCAGGGCGGCATCGTCCACCGCGACATCAAGCCAGCGAACGTGATCCTGTCCGCGCGCGACGGTGAGGACGAAGTCGTGAAGATCATGGACTTCGGGATCGCCAAGGCGCTCGACGCCAGCGTCGCGATCACCAAGCCGGGCCACGCGATCGGCACCGCGAACTACATGGCGCCCGAGCAGGTCCTCGGCAAGGACGTCGATCACCGTGCTGACCTCTACGCCGTCGGCATCACGCTCTACGCGATGCTCGCCGGCGAGGAACCGTTCACGGGTGCGACGTTCACCCGCGTCGCCCGTCTGCAGCTGAGCGATCGCATCCCGTCCCTCGATGAGGTCCGCCCGGGCCTCCCGCGCGCACTCGTCGCCGCGGTCGCACGCGCCGTCGAGAAGTCACCGGACGATCGGTTCGCCGACGCCGAGAGGTTCGCCGCTGCGCTCGATCGCGAGCTGCCGCCGGTGGTGCGCGCCGTCGACGCGCGCGATGCGACCGAGACGGTCAAGGCACGCCCGGCAGCAGCGCCGCCCCCGCCCGACCGGCCGACGAAGCCCGCGAGACCCGCGAGCGCCGAGGCGACGCAGATCACCGCGGCCGTCGGCCCCCCGCGGCGGTTGCTGCCGATCGTCGGAGGGATGGCCGTCGTGATGACTGCGCTCGCGCTCTGGCTCGCGCTGGGGCGCACGCGCGATCAGGCACCGGTCGACGACCGGGTCGCGACGGGCAGCGCGCCGATCGCCGCGCCCGATGACGCGCCTCCGCGGCCGACACCGAACGCGACGAACGCGACGAACGCGACGAACGCGACGAACGCGACGAACGCGACGAACGCGACGAACGCGACGAACGCGACGAACGCGACGAACGCGACGAACGCGACGAACG
>JANOPP010000098.1:0-35758 GCA_031421915.1 Myxococcales bacterium
ATGTCCAGCCGGCGTCCGTTGAACGCGCTATCTCACGAGAACCACGAGGCGTGGTGCACGGCGCGATCGGTGCCTCCCCAGGCGCGCATGCAGGAGTATCCTCATGTTGATGTCGTCACCCGCCGAGATCCTCGCGACCGAGCCCATTCGGCGTCTCAAGCGCGTCGAGTACGAGCGCATGGCCGCAGAGGGCTAGTTCGACGAAGAGAAGGTGGAGCTGCTGTTCGGGGTGGTCGTCGAGATGGCGCCGATTGACACGACCCACGTCAGCTCCGTCTATCACGTGAGGAGGACGATCGAGCGCGGACTAACCGATCGGGCGATGGTGATGACGCAGAGCCCGTTCGCGGCGTCGGATGATTCGGAACCCGAACCGGACGTGTTCGTCGTGCCGAACGCAGACTACTGGCGCCAGCATCCGACATCAGCGCTGCTGGTGATCGAGGTCTCTCGAACGTCGCTGCGCCGGGATCGCGGCATCAAGGCGATGCTCTATGCTCAGTGCGCCGTCGACGAGTACTGGATCGTCGACGTCGAGGGCGGCCTCGTCGAAGTCTACCGGGACCGCCACGAGGGCGTCTGGCGGTCGAAGTCCACTCACGCGCGCGGCGAGACGATCGCGATGAAGGCATTCCCGGACGTGATCGTCGCGGCGGCCGAGATCCTGCCGCCCGTCGTCGGCTAGGTCGTCCACTTCCACGCGGGCTCGTCGAGCCGGGCGCGGTCGGCGACCTTGGTCTCGCCGTCTTCCTTGACGAGCTCGATGCGGACCGAGTCGCGCGCCGTGGCGATCGCGTCGACGAGCGGCGCGGCGTGCGAGACGACGATCACCTGCGACTGCTTCGCAGCCGAGACGATCTGGCGTGCGAGCGGTGCGAGGACGCGGGGGTGGAGGCTGGTCTCGGGCTCGTTGAGGACGAGGAGCTCGGGCGGGCGCGGTGAGTGGAGCGCGGCAAGGAGCGCGAGATAGCGGAGGGTGCCGTCGGACAGCTCGGCTGCATCGAGCGGACGAAACACGCCGGGCGTCTCGAGGAGAAGGCGAAAGCGTGCGTCGTCGTGGGCGATGACGACGCGGCTCCCTTCGAAGGCCTCGGCGACGGCCTCGGCGAGCGCTTCGTCGTTGCCGTTGCTGAGGATCGTCTGGAGCGCGGACGCGAGGTCGTGACCGTCGTGAGCGAGCACTGGGGTGCGGGTGCCGATCTGGACCGCGCGGACCGGCGAGTCGGGGTCGGTGCGGATCTGGTGATAGAAGCGCCACCGCCGCAGCCGTTCGCGGAGGCTGGAGAGCACGGGATAGCGATGCGGCTCGGCGAGCTGCGAGAGGACGGACTCGCCGAGATCGATGCTCCCGCCGAACGTGACGGGGCGTCCCTCGTCGTCGCGGAGCATCGCCGAGACGTTGCGCCGCTCGAGGAGGTTCACGTGGCGAGCACCGAGGGTACGGATCGTCTCCTCCTTCACCAGTGGATCGAGATCGAACGGTCCGGGAGGAACCGACTCCTGCGACGGCAGCCCGAGGCGGAGCTCGTACGCGAGGACGTCGTCGGCGAACCCGATGCTGAGGCGCCGGCCCTCCGAGGCCTTGGCCTTCTTCGGCGGAGTACCCGCCCACATGGCGGACGGCATGCCGCCCTCTCGAGCGAGTGCGCGACCGAGGTTGCCCTCGACTGCATCGACGAGCAGGCGCAGCGCGCGATAGACGTTCGACTTGCCCGCACCGTTGCCGCCCGTGATCACGGTGAGCGGTCCGACCGTCACACGGAGATCGCGCAGCGAGCGATAGCCAGCGAACGCGAGAGTCCGGATCACCGAACAAGCATACAGAGGGGCACTGACCGGACCGCGATGGCCGAGACTGTCCTTCTGCTGTTGCGGCCGACCGCGCCGTTGTTGCGGCCACTACAAAACTATCAGCCGCCGATCCTCTACGAAGAAATCGGTGGGAGGTCCGTAGGGCGCGTGTTACGGACTGCGCCATGAAGATCGTCGCAACCTCGATTCTCGTACTGGTCGCCATGGTTCGCATCGCTGCGGCGGACGCGCTGTCTCACACCATCGAGTTCAAGCCGTCCGGCAAGGCCGCGATCAAGGTGCTCGGCCCCGAAGGGGCGCGGGTCACCGGTGCAGGTGCGGATGACACGCTGCCGACGGTGCTCCAGGTCGAGAACGCGGATGCGTTCATCCCGGTGACGATCACGTTCAAGGGCGAGACGCTGACGACGAAGATCGAAGTGAAGCGCGGGCAGACGTCGGAGGTGCGCGTGGCGTACACGGCGCCAGCAGCGGCGGCGGACAAGAAGCCGGGGCGGACGTACGTGGCGAAGCTCAACAACCACATGCACAAGTGTGCGGATGCCCCGCGTACGGCGCTGATCTTCGAGCTCGTGAACCGCGTCTCGGGCGCGACGCTCGGTGCGTTCGAGATCAAGGCGGGGAAGGTCGAGCAGCTCAACGGCGTGGCAGCCGGCGAGCTCGATGTGCGGATCTCGGAGGCGCGCTCGAAGAAGTGGCTCGCGACGAAGCAGTACACCATCGACAAGGATGGCGTCGTGATCTCGTACGGCTGCGAGTAGTCGTCAAGTCGCCGGGGGCGGTTCGGGCGGCGCGGGCGGCGGGAGCTGCACGACCTCGGACGGGTCACGCATCGCGAGGCGGAAGTGGCGGCGCATGCGGGCGGCGAGTGCGTCGATGACGGCGTCGCCGAGGAGCTCGGTGGTCTGCGCCCGGTGGACCTTCCAGCGCTGCGCGAGCGCGGGGAGCTCGGCGATTCCCGGCGGCATCGCTAGGCGGGGATCGACGAGCGCCATCGCGCCCGGGAGAGCAAAGAGAGTGGCCAGCCCGCGCGGGCGCTGACCGGCAGCCTCGGCGGCCAGGACGGTGGAGATCAGCGGGGACTTGGCACCGGGCTCCCGCAGGTTGAGCTCGGCCAGCGCGAACAGCGCGTTGATGTGGACGAGGAACGCGGCGACCGCGCGGACGTCGCCCTCGTCGGGCGCGCGCTCGAGCATCTGCTCGAAGGCGGCGGCGAGGCGCGCCGGGCCCGTGACCTGATCGCGCGGCGGCGCGTCGGGAACGAGGCGATAGGCGATCGCGCGCGCGAGCTCGGCATCGCGGAGGAGGAAGACGGCGTCCTCCCAGTGGAGCGGAGGGGCGCCGGGGTGCGCGTCGAGGAGCTGTGTCAGCGGCGTGCGGCGCAAGAGGGTCGCGATCACGGGGGCGGTGTCGGGAACGGCGAGGAGCTCGTCGAAGTCGACGACGGTGACCTCCTCGCGAACGCGGCGCATGCCCTTCCAGGCGGTGAGGCGCGACGGGGGCTTCTGGCCCTGGAAGCGGGCGCGGCCCGTCCACCACGAAACCGTGATGTCGCGGCGCGTGAGGGACATCAGCTTGTGGAGAAGCGCGTGGCGCGCCATGACGCGCGTGCGGTTCTGCGTCAGGGGCTGCGAGACCATCGCGAGCGAGGTGTCGATGATCTTGCGACGCTGGCGGTCAGAGACCGACCACTGATCGGCGCGCGGATGGACGAGGAACAGGGCGTTGTGGAGACCGGCGGCAAGCGCGAGCTCGTCGGCCTCGAGGAGGAACGCGGGCGGGCGACAGACGAGCGTCGAGAGGACCGCGACGCGCGCGTCGTCGACCTCGACGGACTCGACCGAGGCGTCGTTGAGCTCGCGATCCCAGCGATCGAGATCGGGAAGCGGGATCGGGGCGCCGATGTGGAGCTCGCCGCCGGCGACGAGTGGCTTCACGAACTTCGTCAGGAAGTCTTTGACGTGGAGCTTCGCCATCTACTTGCCGGGCGGTAGCTGCTTGCGATCGGGCGCGTCCGGGTAGCCCCAGAGCGCGAACCGACCGACCGAGTCGTTGACGACCTCGGCATCGGCGGGTGCCGAGGCGGCGTAGTCGATGGTCTCGGCCTTGTCGACGTCCATCTTGGCGAGCGAGCGACGCTCGAGCGTAGCGAACGCGCCCTCGCTGACCTGGAACGGATGACCGTCGGTGGTGAACACCGTGATGATGCCGGCGGAGTGACCGAGCGCGCGCGCGAGCACTTCGGGCGTGACGCGCGGAACGACGTCCATGCCGAGCGGAACCAGGAGACCAGGCGTGAGCTCGCAAAGCAGCTGGCCGAGCGGGATGACGTCGAGGTTCTCGGAGCCGATCACGAGGATGCCGCGATCGGTGGCGGCGACGCGATGACCGCGCAGCGACACGGGCGGGAGGGCGAACAGGATCCGCTTGAGGCGCGGGCCGTGTTCGAGCTGAATGAGCGTGCCGACCACCCGGCGCGGCGGGCCCATCGACGCGGCCAGCTTGAGCTCGACGCCGATCGGCTCGGGCGGTTTGCCGCCGTGCTGCGTCGGGTCCTTCGGCCGGTCCATCTCGAGGTCGACACGCGTGAGGTCGGCGATGTCACTGAGCGCGAGGGGACCCGGGAGAACGTCGACGCGATCGTTGGGCCAGAAGACGTGGAACGTCTCGGGCGGAAACACCGACGAGCACGACCCGAGATCGATCGGATGCTCGTAGCCGACGGCGACCGCGGCGGTCGCGCCCGCCGGGCGGAACACGTCGATGCCGGGGGTGCCGAGGAACAGCTGGAGGATGCGCTCGGGGAGCGAGCGGACGCGGATCAGCATGTAGCCGCGCTCGCGCGACTGATCTTCGAACGCCGAAGTCGTACCGGGGGTGAACAGGCCCGCGTGAGCCTCGACGCGGTTGCGCCAGAGGTACCGGATGATGCCTTCGGACAGGCCGCGCGCGATCGCGAGGAACAGATCGCCGCGGTCGTCGCCGTCGAGGTTCTCCCCACCGGGGAGCTTGCGGATCGAGAGTCGGAACAGGAGGCGCTCGAACGGCAGGTCACCTTCGCGGACGTAGCCCTGCGCGAACTCGTCGCCATGAACCATGAAGTCCGTGGAGGCAGGCATCGCGCCGATGTCGACGGCGTCGTAGCCGTACGGCGAGCGATCATCGCGGTACTTGACGAAGTGCTTGGCCGTGCCGGTGTAGACCGCCCCGCCGACCAGGCGGCACAAGCGCGCGGCGCGATCGGTGGCATAGGAGGAGACAGCGGGGATCTGGACGACGATCTCGCGACCGCCGAGCGCGGTCTTGCACTTCATGATCGTGAGGTTCGCCATCAGCTCGTCGAGCGAGGCTTCCGACGAATAGAGGCGGAACCACGAGACCGCACCCTCGAGCGTCGCGAACGTCATCACCGCGTAGCGGCCGAGCAGAATGCCGCGCGGATCCGGAGCGACACCGGGCGTGAAGAACCGCGTCTGGCCTTGTGCGACGTGCTCGAGTGCCACGCCTGGACGGTAGCATGCGGCCGCCTTGGGCTACGATGCGCGTATGCTCCGAGTGCTCGCGTTTGCGACGGTCTGTGCGCTAGCTGGTTGCGGTGGTGACCAACCTCCGAAGCGCACGACGGTGAATGCGAACGCTCGACCGGTCACACCGCGCAGCAAGTTGCCGGCGGCGATCCAGCCGCTCCTGCCCAGGCACGGCGTCTACGTTGCCGGTGGCGGTATGGTCTCGAGTGCGTGGCGCGTGATCCTCGACCTCGAGGCAAAGACCTTGTACGGCGGCACCGCATCGACGTCGAACGCACCGTCGTTCGGGCCGATGGACAAGGAGTCGAAGAAGGACCTCTCGAAGCGCAACGAGGAGCTCTTGATGGAGCTCGCCAATGCGGCGTGGAACGAGGTCCCGACCGACGAAGCGCTGAACCCGACCGCTGACTACGACGAGGTGTTCATCGTGGTGTCGGGCGACGACGCGTTCTTCCTGCAGGGTTACGGCCCGATTCGCCGGCCGCTCGCGGCCAAGGCGATCATCGAGCTGCGCGCGGCCGCGGGTCTCTAGCGATCAATTGACGTCGGGTGGCAGCGGCTGCGCGAGCTGCACGTCGACGCGGCGGTCCGCCTGCCAGGTGGACTCGTCGCTGCCGGTCGCGTCGAGCGCGCCGCGCGTCGTGACCGCGAGCTGGGGCGCGCTGACACCGAGGCGCGCGAGGTACTGGTGCACCGAAGCGGCGCGGCGCGAGCCGAGGCCGAGGTTGTACTCCTCGGTGCCGCGCGGATCCGCGCGACCGATCAAGGACACGGCCTTGCCCTTGAGTGGACCGGTCATGAGGCAGGTCGCGATCTGGTCGAGGATCTTGCGATCGTCGGCGGTGAGCGCGTCCTGGTCGGTATCGAACGTCGGGTTCGCGGTGGCGATCGCGGTGATCCCGCACGCGCTGAGGATGTCGGGCGCGATCGCGAGGCCCGGCGTGACCGCCTGGTCCTTGTCGACGACGGGTGCCGGCTTGGTGGCGACCGCTGCCGGCTTCTTGGCCGTCGGAACCGTCGTGGCCGTCTTGGCCTTGCCTTTGCTGCCGCAGGCCGCCAGCGAGGCAGTTGCGAGGACGAGGGCGACAGTCATGGTCTTCATGCGGCGAATCCTGCCACATTCGCCGTATCGTGGCCGCAATGGAGAGATCCACATCACGGATTGCCCGACTCGCCCTCGTGGCGGTGCTCGCGAGCTGTGGCAGCAAGGGAGACGGAGCGGCGAAGGGGAAGAAGGAAGATGCCGCCGCAGGACCGCAGGTCGCTCCACTCGCCGTGCCGACGAGCGGCGTCGATCAGATCAAGCGCATGAATTTCGTCTACGGGGACGGATGGCCCGCGTACGACAAGTCGATGGAGGCGTATCGCAAGAAGCAGATGGATGACGCGCGCAAGCTCGCGGAGATCGCGGTCGCCAAGGATCCGATGCACCTCGACGCGCACTACCTGCTCGCGCGGATCCTCGGTCAGGCCGGCGAGCACGCGACTGTCGTCGATCATCTCGTGGTCGCGCTTGGCGCGGACTACTGGCGCTACGGCCCTGGTCTCGCGAAGGACTCCGAGCTCGGCGAGTTCCTCGGCTCGCCGCACGGTCAGGCGATCACGGCGCTCGCAGCCACGCTGCGCGAGGACGCGACCAAGCGGATCACGAGCGGGCTGTGGGTCGTCGGCAGGCGCAGTCCGTTCAAGTGGCCCAAGGATCCCGGCGTGCAGCCGGCCACGAGTCGTGGCGAGCTGTACGCGTTCGATCGCGAGACGCGGCGGTATCTGCGCCTCACGCACACCGATCACAAGGTCGCAGCGTACGTGCGCTCGGCGTCGGGCGCGGAGATCGCGATCGTCGGGTTCGACAAGATCGATCGGCCGAAGGTCGATCCCAAGGCGGATCCGAAGCCGGCCGAGCAGCCGTCGTCGTTCGCCGCGATCTGGGTCCAGGTGATCGAGACCAAGGACTGGCAGGCCACGACCAAGAAGATCGCGCTCGGCTCGGGCCGTGAGATCAGCGTCGGCTACGGCGCCAGCGATCAACTGATCGTCGCGCTCGATGGCGTGGCGTCGGTGGTCGACAAGACCACCAGCAAGCTCGTGACAACGGATGCAGCGCCGCCCGTGCCGCGGATCATGCTGTCGATCGACGACGGTCGCCTCGTCCGTGGAGCCGATGGCATCGTCGCGGCTTGGAGCGGCGAGCCCGCGACGACGACGAGCCTCAAGACCACGACCGGCGCGGCGATCGCGATCCCGGAGTCAGGTGCCGCGGCCCAGGCGACGGTCGCGGTCGCACCGGGCGGAGGGCGCGTCGCGTTCGCGACCGCGGTCGATCCGTGCGCGAAGACCACGGCGCCATCGCTGTACATCGCGGATGCAAAGACGGGGACGGCGCGCCACGTGCTGACGTCGCGCAGCCAGTTCGGCACGCACTGGATCGACGCGAACCTCCTCGCCTACGAGGACGGCGAAGGCGGCATTCGCGTGTGGAACGCCGCGACGTGGCGCGAGGACGTGAAGCTCGACAACAAGGTTGGCATCGCGCTCGATGCGCTGTCGCTGTCGGCGGCCCCGGGCTGCAAGGCGACGCCGGTCGTCGTCGATCCGATCGGCTCGGGCTCGGCGGACGAACCGCCCCTCCCGCCCGAGGAGCCGGGCGTCGGCCCGGTCACCCAGCCCGAGTAGCGACTACAGCGACATCACGAATGCGGCGAGGTCCGCCTTCTGCTTCGCGTCGAGCTTGAGCTTGAGGTGGCGGTCGTAGTGGTCGACGACGTCGGGCATCGTCGCGAACCGACCGTCGTGATAGAAGCCGCCCTTCGTCTTCGTGAACATGCCGCGCAGCGGCGTCGTGCGATAGCGACCGACCGGACCGCGGTTCGCCTGGAACGCATCGATGCCGATCTCGGCCGGCGTGTGGAGGTTGTTGCCGGGCTCGGTGTAGAGCGGCGCGACGTGACAGCTCGCGCACTTCGCGACGCCGGTGAACAGCACCTGTCCGCGCGCCGCGGCCTGTGCATCGACGGTGCCCGCGGGCGGCGTCGGGACCGGCAGCGCGAGCTGATAGAGCTCGAGCGCGCCGAGCTTGGACGTCACGAGATCCTTGTCGGGAATGACATCGTTCGTTTTCGCCTTCGCCGCGATCGGGTACTTCTTCTTGTCGGCGAGGCGCGCATCGTAGAACCGACCCATGCCGTGCATCTCGTTGTTCGCGACCATCGCGTTCCAGTACGTGATCGATCCCCAGCCGTTGTAGGTCGCCGCGTTGACACCGGAGAGACCGAACGCCGCGGGAATCAGGACCGCGGCGGTCTTTCCGTCAGGACGCAGCCCCTTGCCGTCGAAGAACACGTGCGCATCGAACCGACCGGGGCCCCAGCTGCCGAGCACCTTCTTCAGCGTCGCGTTGTTGACGCCGAGCATCTTCTCGACGGGCGCGAGGTTGGGAGCCAGCGAGATGATCGCGCCGACGTTGAGATCACGATTCGGCCAGCCATCGAGGCGCTTGCCGATTCCGGGTGCGAACGAGTTGTCGACGGTCGAGTGACAGAACGCGCAGCGAATGCCGACGTGAGTCAGCGTGCCCTTGGCATCGAACGTCCCCTTGACGCCGACGATCGCGTCGAGCTTGAGCAGCGCGAGGGTCGTCGCGGGATCCGCGAGATCCGTCTTGCCGGCCTTGATCGAGGTAGCGACCGCCGCTGGGATCCTCTCGGCATCGACCTTGAGGCCAACGTCGAGAGCCATCTTGGGCGACACGCCGCCACCGACGCCGCCGAGCTTCTCGCCGGCGATCGCCTTGTGGAGCTGCAATGTATCGCCCCAGAACGCCTCGCTACCGAACGTGTCGTAGCGGAACGTCTCGCGCCCTTGCTCGATCATCTTCGTCGCGTTGTCGAGCACGCTGTCGTTGCTCTTCGCGACCACGAAGGGGACCCCAACCATGCCGATCAGAAGACCGGCCACCACGGAGAATTTGAGTCTCGTCATACCCAATGGTATGGGACGCCCCGCCCGCGCTACTGATTGCAGAAGACACTCACTGAGCGCCCGCGTCTCACTGATCCGACGAGTCCGTGACCTTGTGATAGCCGGTGCGCTTGCGACCGCTGTGGATCCACAGGCAGACCTCGTCCTCGCGGATCTTCTCGCGCACGACGAGGTCGAGGTTGTCGGGCATGTCGCCGCCAAAGCCGTGGTAGGTGACGACGCGCGTCCCCGCGGCAGCGCTCTCGAGCAGATGCTCGACAGAACGAACCTCCTCGACGTACGCCTCGCGCCGCGCGCCGGGCTCGATCATCTCGTCGGTGAACAGCGACTCGGCGAACGGGTTGTAGAGATAGATGCCGCCGAACGTGGACCAGTCGAGGAGCATCGCGTCACCGCACAGAAACCGCGTGCGCTGCTCGACGCCGATGCGCTCCGCCGCCTTGCGCGCGACGCGGACCATCGCCGGGTTCTTCTCGATCCCGACCCAGGCGAGGCTCGTCGTCAGCGCGCCGATGATGCAGGCCTTGCCGACGCCGGCGCCGACGTCGAGGACCTGGCCGCCGGGCGCGCCCTCGAGGTGCTCCGCAACGCGCAGCGCGACCTCGACCGGTGTCCAGTGCACGCTCGAGCGAAACCGCGAGATCCGCGGATACAGCGCGTCGAACACCTCGTCGGCGACGGGCGTGCGGTCCCGCAACGCTGCCTGGATCTCTTGCACGTCGGCGTTCACGAAGTTGCCTTGCAGCACATCTTAGTCGGAGTCGCGTTATGCTCCGCGGAGATGTTGATCTATCTCGTCCGCCACGGCGATGCGGTTCCCGAGGAGGATGCGGGAAGTGATCGAGATCGCTGGTTGTCAGCGAAGGGCCGCGAGCACGCGCGGATCCTCGGTCGGTTGCTCCGCGAAGAGAGGTGCGAGCCGGATGTTATCCTGTCCTCTCCCCTGCCCCGCGCGGTGCAGACCGCCGAGCTGCTCGCGCAGGCGCTCGACTACATCGGGATCGTGACGTCGCTGCGCTGCCTCGAACCGAGCGCGCACCCACGCGTCGCGGCGAACGAGATCATGGCGCGCGGTCAGTCGGTGATCAGCGTCAGCCACGAGCCGATGATCTCGAGCCTCGGCGCGTTCCTGCTGGGACGTCCAGCGTTCCCGCAGTTCCGCACGGCACAGTGCTGCGTGCTCCAGGACGGCAAGCCGACGTTCACCGCCCGAGCCGACCTCAACCAGATCCAGCCGTTTCTGGTCGACTAGATCTGAGACACTCGATCCATGCGAGTGGGAATCGTTGGGTGTGTCCTCGCAATCGCGAGCTACGTGTCCGCTGAACCCGCCGCGCCATGTTTCACGGAGAGCACGCGCGTGCTCGCTCGGATCGGCATCGGCCATAGCGTTTCGCACGGACCAGATACCGACGGCAATGCACCGGTCGGCGAGCTCGAGGTCCGGCGGTGGGTGTCGCCACGTGGCTCGGTCTCGGGCGTGGTCTCGCACACACGCTTCCGTTACGCGGGCGAACCCTTTCCGCTCGACCACGCGATCACGCACGTCGGCGTGCGGCTCGGCACCCACCTGCATCCCAGGTTCGTGGTCGGGTTCGGGCTCGGTTTCATGGTGAGCCAGGCCGACGTGATCGACGATACGCCTCGCTACAAGGAGCACTGGTTCGATTACGGTCAGTACGGCGAGCTGTTCGCGGATATCACCGTGCTCGAGCTCGGGTCATTCGTACTCCAGGTCGGCGGGCGAACAAGTGCGGGCGAGGGTGCGAACCTCAGCGTGGCGTCGATCGGGATCGGGTGGATCGCTCCATGATCCGACCAGCGCTCGTCGTATTCGGCATGGGGATCGCCACGGCGACGGCGATCGCGCAGCCAGCGATGACACCGCCGTCGAAGGCACCGCCGCCGAAGGCACCGCAGATCGAGCGCTGCGTGCCCGAACCCGTCGACAACAAGCCGTGGCGCGTTCGCGTCGGTGTCACGAAGATCGGTGTCTATCGCGAAGACAACTCACCCGACGGTCTGGCGCCGCTCATCGAGGTCGAGTGGTCGCCGCGCGACTGGGGCCTGTTCGCGAGCCTGACCCGCTATACAGATGAGCTCGTCCCCGACTCGGGCCCCGCGTTCAACGTCACCTTGACGACGGTTCTCACGGGCGGGCGCAGACGCTGGCATCCGATCTCTCCGGTCACCGTTGCGCTCGGCGGCGGCATCTTCGCGTTCAAGCAGCACGACCATCGAGAAAACGGGAATGAGGAAACATGGAGTGGCGGCGTGTTCGTCGATGCGATGTTCGCAGTCGACCTGTGGCGCAGTGATCGGGTCACGATCGAGCTGTTCAATCGCATCAGCCTTGGTGGTGTGCCGCCGCAGGAAATCCTCGCCGCCGCGGTGTGGGGCGCCGGCGTGGCCTGGTACTAGACGCGCTCGCGGGCCGTTCTTGCACGCTGCAAGACATCGAAGCACTCACGGGTGCGGGTGCGCGGGCTTGCACGCGAGTGGGCCGTTGCCTTCGGGGCCCTTCGCGCACGTGCCGTTGATCGAGTGATCGCCGAGCGTGACGGTGCAGGCGTCGCCCTCCTTCGAAGACGCGCACGCGTCGATTGCCTCCGGCGGCGGGCCCGGCGGACGGCTCGGGCGGCACACGAGCGCGGTCGCGTCGGGGAACGTCTCGCACGTCCCCTCGATCGTGCGATCGCCGTGGGTGACGCCACACGCATCGCCCTGCTTGGACGTGGCGCACGCATCGAACGCGGCCTGCGGCGGCTTGCGGGGACGTGGGCGATCCGCGAACGCGATCGCAAACGGGAAAGCTCCGACGGCCACGCTGACGAGAATGAGGTTCTTCATCCGCCGACCATGCCGGCACCAGGCTTCCGGGCTGTGTCAGTGACGTTGCACGATGTTTCTATCTCGCCGCCCACGCTGAGTATTTCGGATTGTGTCTACGACCCCGCTGCGTGGTGCGAGGTGGAATACTGCGCGGGTGACGGAGGACTCCGAGATCGTGATCGTCTACGTCGAGGACGACGATCGCCTCGCGCGGCTGACCACGCAGTACCTCGCGTCCCATCGCATCCAGGTCCACCTGGTCACGCGCGGAGACCTCGCCGTCGCCGAGGTTCTCAGGATTCGCCCCGACGTCGTGCTCCTCGATCTGATGCTCCCCGGGATCGATGGTCTCGAGGTCTGCCGCCAGATCCGCGCCCGGCTCGACGTACCGATCATCATGGTCACGGCGCGAACCGAGGAGGCCGATCGCGTGATCGGGCTCGAGGGCGGTGCCGATGACTACGTGTCCAAGCCGTTCCAGTCGCGCGAACTGCTGGCCCGGATCCGCGCCCAGGCCCGCCGCGGTCGCGGTGAGGCCGGCCCGCGCGCCGAACGCATCGAGGTCGGTGCGCTCACCATCGATACGACGACCATGGTGGTCACCGTCAACGGCGCCCCCGTGCCGCTCACCACGATCGAGTTCTCACTGCTCCACGCGCTCGCCCAGCGCGCCGGTCGTGTCCTCGCGCGCGAGCAACTGCTCCAGCTGTTGCACGGCACGTCGGAAGAAGCGTTCGATCGTTCGATCGACGTGGTCGTCTCACGCGTGCGTGCGAAGATCGAGTTCGATGCGCGCAACCCGCGTCTGCTGAAGACGATCCGCGGTGTCGGCTACATGCTGACACCGGGCGAGAAATGACGGCACCGCTCAACTCGACCGGGGGCGTTCCGGCGATCCAGCCGAAGCGGTTCCGCTCGCTGGCATCGCGGATGATCGCCGTCGGGGTGCTCCAGCTCGCGCTGCTCGCGGGGACCGCGCTCGCGATCTTCCTGATCTCGGGTCCCCGCGCGGCGGTACGCGCCGAGGATCACGTCGATCCGCGCAAGCTCGAGCTGATCGGCGAGCAAACCGATGCGCTGCACGCCGCCCTCGTCGACCTGCGCGAGAAGGAAGTCCAGGTCTCGATCTACAACAGCCAGCGCCAGCTCGTGGCGACCAACGTCGATCCGCCGCTCGCGGTTCCGCCGCGCTGGCGTCCGCGCGGTCCTGGCGCAGGACCCCGACCCGGTGGACCCGAGAATGGACCACCACCCGACGACCGTGGCGGACCGCCGCCCGACGACCGTGGCCCGTCGCCCGACGACCGTGGCGGACCGCCGCCCCCCGACGAGCGAGGCCCACCCCGGGGCGACGATTCGAACGGAGGTTCGAGTGCCGGTTCGAACAGTGCGCGATCCACCGAGGAGCACCGCGGTCCCGCGGATGGTCGCGGGCCTGGTGACGGCCGTGGCCCTCCCCCAGGCGGCCCGCGCATGCGCGGCGACCGCCCGATGGTGGCGCCGTTCCATATCGCTGGTGATCGCGGCGTGCTCGTCGCGCGCGGCGCCTCCGCGAAGCCACCCGGCTGGGCTGGCCCCGTGCTCACGCTCGTGTGCGGCCTGCTTATCCTCGTGTTCGGTGCGGTCGTCACCGCGCGCTGGATCGTGCGGCCGATCGATCGCCTCGCACGCGCGGCGCGTGCTCTCGGTCGCGGCGATCTCGCAGCGCGCAGCCGGCTCGAGCGCACCGACGAGATCGGCGAGCTCGGTCACCGGTTCGATGAGATGGCGGATCGAATCGAGAACCTCATGCGCAGCGAGAAGGAGCTGTTCGCGAACGTCGCGCACGAGCTGCGCACCCCACTTGCCCGGATCGGCGTCGCGCTCGATCTCGCAGGCGAGGGCGATGCCGAGGCCGCGCGCGCATCGCTCGCCGAGATCGCGGTCGATGTCACCGAGCTCGAGACGATCGTCGACGACATCCTGTCGGCGATGCGGTTCGAGATCGCCAGCGGCAAGGGCGCCGTCGCTGCCCTGCCGCTGCGCAAGGCGCACGTCACGCCGGACTCGATCGTCAACGCCGCCGTCGACCGCCAGAAGATCCGGCACTCGAACCGCACGCTCGAGGTCGAGATCGCGAAGGACCTGCCGATGCTGAACGTCGACCCGATGCTCGTGCGCCGCGTCCTCGACAACCTCCTCGAGAACGCCCACAAGTACACACCCGACCTCGATCGCCCGACGAAGATCGCCGCCCGCCGTGACGGGACGCGCGTCGTGTTCGAGGTCACGGATCGCGGCCAGGGCATCGCTGCCGACGATCTGCCGCAGGTGTTCACCGCGTTCTTCCGCGGCGAGAAGAGCCGATCGCGAGAGACCGGCGGCGTCGGCCTCGGCCTGACGCTCGCGAAGCGGATCGTCGAGGCACACGACGGCACGATCGAGGCGTCGAGCACCGCCGGCACGGGCACCGCAATGCGCGTCACGCTGCCCGCCGCGACGTGACAGCGACCGCCGATTGTTACGGTGTGTTGCGACGGGCATCCGTTCAGCGCGCCGCGCGTTCTATCTCTCAGAAGCCCAGCACATCATCCTCCGCCGTCATCCCGCCCCTCCTCCCCTTCCGCGGCTGGCGATAGGCGTCGCACCCTCGCTGGAGGGTGGTGTGCTGGAGCTTCACCATTTCACCGCAGCGCGTGGCCGCCGCGCCAGGTCTCGAGCAGCAGCTCGACGACGCGATCGCGATCGAGCGCGAGATAGGCGGTGATGGCAACGGCGAGCACCGCGAGCACGGCCTGCACTGCGGTGCGAGCAATACCAAGGGAGCCGCGCGCACGAACGGCGTCGAGTAGCGTCCCCGAGATCCACGCTACGAGCACGCCGGCGATCACGATCGACCGGACCGCGCGCGCCACCAGCGGGTTACCGGTCTCGGCGACCACGATCACCAGCACCGCAACCGGGACAAGGAACACGACCTCGATCGGTGGTCGCACGAACCGCCGCGCTGCCACCTTCCACGATCCGGTCGTCCGGCGCAGTGAGCCCGCGGCACCGAGCGCGAGGAGGCCGAGCACGGCCCACAGACCCGCGCGACGCCAGCGGCGCCGCTCCGCCTCTTCGATCGAGGCGAGCACATCGCGAAACGCTGGCACATCGGCGCCCGGACGCACGCTCGCGCTGCGCACGACGGCCTCGGCCTCGTCGAGAGCACCATCGCGAACGAGCATGCGTGCGAGGTCGAGATGCATGCGCAGCCCCAGATCCGCGACCGCGTCTTCTCGTAGCCAGGTCATCGCGCGATCGCGGTCGCCCTCCTCTTCCCAGCCACGCGCGATGGCGCGACGCGCGAGCGCGGTACGCGGATACCTGGGATTCGCGCGCACGAGCGCCTCGAGCTCCCCGAGTGCGGCGCGCGGATCGCTCCCCCCGCGGATCACTTCGACGAGCCGATCGTGCTCGACCGCCACGGCATCCCACTGCCCGCCGGCGGTCTGCGCGGCGAGGCCGGCCTGCGCGACCCGGGCGCGCTCGACAAGGGCTTGGTCAGTCCCAAGCGTGATCACCTGGTCGAGCGCACGCCGCGCCCGCGGGAGATCCCCGGTGCGCTCGGCGAGCCGCGCGACCTCGGCCCACGCATGCTGCGTCCATTGCGTCACCGGTCGCTCCGCTCCGAGCGCCTCGAACGCGGCGATCGCTCCCGCATCGCCCGCCACCGCGCGCTGCGTTGCCTCGCGGAACGCACGGTCGGCATCCGCGTCGACATCCGCGGCGACATCCGCGGCGGCCTCTCCGCCCACGAGCGCGATCGTCGCGAGCAGCGCGAGCGCGCCCAGGTTCATGGCTTGGTCTTGGAGAACCCGGTTGGGATGGCGCTGCCGTCGGCTCGGAAGGCCTCCATCACGAGCGAATCGCGCCGCACGCGCATGATCGTGCCCGAATAGGTCTTCTCGGAGTACTCGGTCCAGAACCCGGTGCCGTTGTCGTAGAGATCCGCGCCTGCGCCACCAGAGACGACGTAGACGGTGCCGTTCGCGTTCGTGGTCTGCACTTGCTTGTTGAACAGCGGCTTGGAGACCTCGTAGTCGTGATCGTGGCCGTTGAGGACGAGATCGATGCCGTACTGGTCGACGAGCGGCCCCCACGCGTCCTGCAGCGTGACGCTCGAGCCGTGGCGCGTCGACGCCGACCACATCGGCTTGTGGTGCATGAACAGCTTCCAGCGCGCATTCTTGCTCGCTTCGAAGTCCGACGCGATTGCCGCGCGGAAAGGGCCGAGGATCGAGGCGATGTCCTCTGGCGAGTCGTTCGCGATCGTGACGTGCGCGTGGCCGTAATCGAAGCCAAACGTCTCCTGGTCGCCGGGCATCGCGAACTGCGCGTAGTAGTTGACCGCGTTGACCTCGTGGTTGCCGTGCGCCGACATGATCGGCACCCGCGCGAACAGCGGCTCCGCGCGCCCGAAGAACTCCTCCCACTCGAACTGGGTGAGCCCGACGGTCACGGCATCGCCGGAGAACAGGATCAGGTCCGGCGTCTTGCTCTCGACGAGCTCGACGAGATCGGACCAGATATCGTAGCCGTCGCGCGAATCGCCAAGGAACCCGATCACGGTCTCCGTCGCCGGGTTCGCCACGACGTCGGGCGCGGTGCGGAACGTGTAGACCGCGGAGAGCTTCCCTTCCGAGCCGACCTGGTAGCTGTACGCCGTGCCAGGCGTCAGGCCGCACAGGTGCGCCTGATGCACCGTGTAGATCGTCGCCCCCGTCGCGCGGTAGCCGAACACGATGCCGGTCGTTGTCTCGGTGAGCTGTGCCTCGGAGAGATTGGCTCCCTCTGCCCAGCGGATCACCGTCGCGCGCGTCGTCTCGTCGACGGTGCGCCACTGCGCGACAATCGAGGTCTTCGGATCACCGATGAAGCCGAGGTGCACGAGGCGCGGCGTTGGATCTGGACCGACCTGTGACGTCGCCTTGGTCGGCGGCTCGGCGCCGATTCGCGTGGTGACGCTGTAGCCGCACCCGTCGACCGCGAGGGTGCCGCCGGTATCGGTGAACGCCGACAGCTCCTCGCCGGGGTTGCCTTTGACGCACCCGACCAAGAGAACCCCGAGAACAACTGTCGAGATGGTTGCGCGCATGCTTACTCCCAGCGGTACGTGACTTGTAGCAGGAGCTGATCGTTGTCGTACACGGCATCTTCACCGACGGACGTCATGTCCTCGATCTCTTCGAAGTGACTGAAGGCGAGCTGCGCCTTGAGCGAGTGCTTGCGGAGGTAGAACGACACGACGCCTGTCATCTGCCGCACGGACTGCTCCGGGTCTCCGATCTGCGCGATCGGAATCGTGTCGTTCCGGTCGATCTCCTCGAGCCTCGCGCCGATCTCGAGCCGACCCTGCTGGTGAGGTGGCAGCTGCACCGGCATCAGGTAGTTGAGCTGCGCGACAAAGCCGTTCGCGCGGAAGTCCTCGACGGTCATCGCGCCAGCCTCGCTGTACTCGTGATCGACCTGGAGGTACTCGAACGACCCCGAGATCCCTTTGTACGCGCCGCTGATGTCGAAGCCGAGGTAGCGAACATCCTCTTTGCGCGTCCCGGCTGTCAGCTTGTTGAGACCGACCGAGGCAGCGATCGTGAGGAAGTTTCCGCTGAACGAGGACTCGGAGAGCTGGGTCTCGTGGCCGAGCGGCGTGACCTCGACGCGTCCCGCATAGAGGTACTTCTCGTTGATGTTCTGGACCTGATTCGGTCCCTCGCCGTTGAAGGCACCACCGATGACTCGCAGCTGCGGCAGCTTCGGCACGACGAGCGTGAGGCGCGCGCCGAGGTCGCGCCGAGGAGCGAGCGTCGCGATCTGTCCCTTGTCGACGAACGCGAGGCGAGCATCCGAGAGCAGCTGCTGGCGAGAGATCGGAACGCGCATCTGTCCAACGTCGAGGACGATCTGGCCGTGATGCGGCAGCTTGCGCGTCGCGGTCACCAGGGCGTCGACCATCTCGAACGTCGGCTGGAGCTCGACCTCGATGAACGACGAGATGTCGACGCTACCGGCGGTGGTGCTCGTGTGGAGCACCACACGAGCGAGCTTGAACCGGAACCCCTCCTCGTCGAACTGCGCTGCCGAGTTCTGCCGCGTGCGGAACTGCGGCTGGAGGAAGCCGTCGAGCCAGATCTTCCATGGGGCGAACCGCGGTTCCACCTCGTGCAGGGTCCCCGTCGACGGGGGCTCGGTGCTTGCCACTGGCACTGCGATCGCCTGGGCAGGCATGGGAGGAGGAACGGTGACCGGCGGTGGAACTGGAGCCGGCTCGGGCTCCGGGACCCGATTCGCGTCGGGTTCCTGCGGCGTGTCCGTCGGTGGAATGGCGGGTGGCGGCTGCGCGAACGCGAGGCCACTGACGCACACGAGAGCATAAGGAAGTCGACGCAAGGTGCTCTACTGAACCACAGACTCCGCTCGGCTGCGTGACAGTGCTGAGGCGGAACGGTCACCATGATGTCTTGCGCTATCGTGGGGGCATGGGTTGGTGGATAGCGCGAAGTACATGCGCGACATCTACAAGAATGCGACCGACGAGTACTTCGCCACGCGGATCCCGGAGAAGTTCATGGGAACCCGATGCGTTCCTGGCGGCCGTCACGCGGTTCCTCGGAGCTCACGCCTAGACAGGCTTCGAGACGCGCGCCCGCCAGGGCAGACCGCGGCGCGCAGGCTGAGGACGTACTATGCTGGCCGCGCCATGCCGACCTTTGCGTTCCAGGAGATCTTCGAACCTGGGCACCACGAATCCACGCCGTACAAGAAGCTGACCGGCGACTTCGTCAGCACGTTCGAAGCGCGCGGCAAGACGTTCCTGGCCGTCGAGCCTGAAGCGCTCACGCTGCTCACGCGCACCGCGATGCGCGACATCGCGCACCTGTTGCGACCAGGCCACCTCGGTCAGCTCCGCGCGATCCTCGACGATCCCGAGGCGTCGGCGAACGATCGGTTCGTCGCGCTCGAGCTGCTCAAGAACGCGAACATCGCCGCCGGCGGGATCCTCCCCGGGTGTCAGGACACGGGCACCGCGATCGTGATGGGCAAGCGCGGCCAGTACGTGATCACGAGTGGCAACGACGAGGAGGCCATCTCGCGCGGCGTGTTCGACACGTACACAGAGTCGAACCTCCGCTACTCGCAAGTCGCAGCGCTCGACATGTTCGAGGAGAAGAACACCGGCAACAACCTGCCGGCGCAGATCGATCTCTTCGCGACCGACGGCGACGAGTATCACTTTCTGTTCATGGCCAAAGGTGGCGGCTCGGCGAACAAGAGCATGCTGTTCCAGGAGACCAAGGCGCTGCTCAACCCCAAGAGCCTCGCCGCGTTCCTCGACCAGAAGCTGCGGTCACTCGGCACGGCAGCGTGCCCGCCGTATCACCTCGCCGTCGTGATCGGTGGAACGAGCGCGGAGCAGACGCTCAAGGTCGCGAAGCTCGCGTCGGCGCGCTACCTCGACGATCTGCCGACGACCGGCAACAACCTCGGTCGCGCGTTCCGCGACCTCGAGTGGGAGCAGAAGGTCCTCGAGATCGCTCGCTCCACCGGGATCGGGGCGCAGTTCGGCGGCAAGTACTTCGCGCACGATGCGCGCGTGATCCGGTTGCCGCGCCACGGCGCGAGTTGCCCGGTGGCGCTCGCGGTGTCGTGCTCCGCGGATCGCCAGGCGCTCGGCAAGATCACGCGCGAGGGCGTGTTCCTCGAGCAACTCGAGACCGATCCTGCGAAATACCTGCCGGAGCCAACGGATCAGGATCTCGGCGGTGACGTCGTCAAGATCGACCTCAACATGCCAATGAACGAGATCCGCGCGATGCTGTCGCGCTATCCGATCAAGACGCGGCTGTCGCTGAACGGTCCGATGATCGTCGCGCGCGACATCGCGCACGCGAAGCTCAAGGAGCGGATCGACCGCGGCGAGGGGCTGCCGCAGTACATGAAGGATCACTGCGTGTACTACGCGGGTCCTGCGAAGACGCCGACCGGCATGGCGTCGGGCTCGTTTGGACCGACGACGGCCGGCCGCATGGACAGCTACGTCGATCTCTTCCAGAGCCAGGGCGGCAGCATGGTGATACTCGCGAAGGGCAACCGCAGCCAGCAGGTCACCGACGCGTGCAAGGCGCACGGCGGGTTCTACCTCGGCTCGATCGGCGGTCCCGCGGCGAAGCTCGCCCAGGACTGCATCAAGAAGGTCGAGGTCCACGAGTACGCGGAGCTCGGCATGGAGGCCGTGTGGAAGATCGACGTGGTCGACTTCCCGGCGTTCATCGTCGTGGACGACAAGGGCAATGACTTCTTCGCGGGGATTTCGGGCGGCGGGACACTCAAGAAGCTGCACAAGTAGTGTTCGTCGGGATCGATTTCGGGACGACCAACTCGGCAGTTGGGATCGCCACCGCGTCCGGCGACGTCAGCCTCGTACAGCTCGGTGGCACGGCCAACCACTGGCGCACGGTGCTGTTCTTCGAGTCGGGCGGCAAGCTCACCGCTGGTGCGCCGGCGATCGCGCGCTACCTCGAGACTGGCGGAGACGGTCGGCTGATCCAGTCGATCAAGTCGCATCTCGCGAGTGCGTCGTTCACCAAGACGCACATCATGGGGCGCGGGTGGACCCTCGAGAACATGATCGCGGCGTACCTCCGCCAGATCCGCGAGGCGTCGCCGATCGATCTCGGCTCGCGCTGCGTGTGCGGTCGGCCTGTGCGGTACTGGGGCGCCGATGATCAGGAGGACGACGACCGCGCGATCGGTCGGATGCGCGAGGCGCTCGCTTCCGCCGGTTTCACCGACGTCGTGTTCGAGTTCGAGCCGGTCGGCGCCGCGGCGCGCTACGCGGCGAGGCTCGCGAAGGACGAGCTGATCGTCGTCGCCGACTTCGGCGGTGGCACGACCGACTTCTCCGTGATCCGCGTCGGGCCGACCACCGCGGGCACCGTGCTCGCGAACGGCGGCATCGGCGTCTCTGGCGACGCGTTCGATGCGCGCGTGATCGATGCCGTCGTCGCGCCCGCCCTCGGCCGTGGGACGATCTATCGCGACGAGCTCGGCGGCGAGGCGCCGGTACCCGCATGGCTCTACGGCAAGCTGCGGCGCTGGCATCACCTGTCGTTCCTCCGCGACGAGCCGACGCTGCGCCTGCTCGAGCGCGTCGCGTACGGCGCCGCCGATCCGGTGAAGTTCGAGCGGTTGCAGCGCGTCGTCGACGAGGATCTCGGCCTCGTGCTTCACCGCGCCGTCGAGGGCGCAAAGGTCCGGTTGTCCGCGAACGAGATCGACTCCGTCAACTTCCGAGAGATCGATCTCGACATGCCCGTCACGCGGCACGGGTTCGACTCGTGGATCGGCGAAGATCTGTCGGCGATCGATGGCGTGCTCGACGAGGTGCTCGAGCGCGCAGGCGTTGCAGCTCGCGACGTCGACCGCGTGTTCGCGACCGGTGGTAGCTCGCTCGTCCCCGCGGTTCGCGCGCGGCTCTCGGGTCGGTTCGGCGCGGACAAGCTCGTCGGTGGCGAAGAGCTCACGAGCGTCGCGTGGGGACTCGCCGCACGTGCGCGCCAGGTGTTCGGCTAAGGCACGAACACCGAGCCAAGCGGCTCCGAGTTGTCACCGAGTTGCCATCGCACGCCAACACGTGCCGCTCATCGCTCCGGAACGCTACTCGTCCGTCACGGCAGTGACATTCGGCGCCGCTACGGTGTGCCCATGGAGGCTCTGACAAGTGCACGACACATCCGACGCGGACTGTTCGCCGCGCTCGCAGAGCTCGGCTCGGTGCGCATGGCCCCGCCAAAGAATTCTCGCGCGGCCGCACATCGGCTCGCAGGTGCGCTCGGCGCGGTCGCGCGTGCTCACGACCTGCAGGTAACGCTGCGTGGAGATGTTCCGCGACAGACGGCCCTGATCGTCGCCAACCACGTTAGCTATCTCGATCCGCTCGCACTTCTCCCGTTGTGCCCGGCCTTACCAGTCGCGAAGGGCGAAGTGAGCGCATGGCCAATCATTGGACCGATCGGCGCCGCGCTTGGCGCCGTGTTCGTACAGCGCGGGGATCCGATGGCACGCGCACGTGCGTTGCGACGGATTCACGACCTCCTCGCGAGCGGCACGAGCGTGTTGAACTTCGCCGAGGGCACGACGACGAATGGCGAAGGAGTTCTCCCGCTGTGGCGCGGCTCGTTCGGCATCGCGCAGCGACTCGGCGTGCCTGTCGTTCCAGTTGCGCTGCGCTATCGCGACGCCGCCATGGCGTGGTGCGACGGCGCGACGTTCCTTCCGCACTATCTGGCGACGACCAGACGCCGAACTGTCGACGTGATGATCACCTTCGGCTCGCCCATGCTGCCGCGCACCGGCGAAGCGCCTGAGGCGATGGCTTCCCGCGTGCGTACAGCCATCGCTCGACTACTCCAACAGACGAGGTGGAATGATGCAGGAGAGCGCTCTCGACTACCTTCGCCACGGCCAGACGCCCTTCTTTCGACTGCCCACCAGTAGCGACATCGCCAACGCTGATCTCGCGGTGATCGGTGTGCCTCACGACGGGGGCACCACGTACATGCCGGGCGCCCGGTTCGCTCCGTATCACGTGCGCCGGGTCAGCGCGCTTGTACAGAGCTACCATCCGACGCACGGCATCGATGTGTTCGACAAGCTCCGCTGCGTCGACGGTGGCAACATTGTATTTCCTCCGTTCGATCGAGAGGCGATGCGTGCTGCAGTCGAGGCGGAGGTCCGGCAGCTATGCGCCGCTCTCGTCACGCCTCTCGTGATCGGTGGAGATCATTCAGTTTCGCTACCGGTAATGCGCGCTCTCGCGAAGCGTCACGGCTCACTCGCCGTCGTCCACTTCGATGCACACCTCGACACCAGCAGCGTCGAGGTCTGGGGCGACGCGTTCCATCACGGCACGCCGCTACGACACGCCATCGAGGAAGGGCTCGTCGAGAAGGGGCAGCTATTCCAGCTGGGCGTACGCGGTCCGCGCGGCGGAACTCGTGACGACGAGCTGCAGCGCAAGCGCGAGCACACGATCATCTCCGTCGACGCCATCGTCGAGCGCAACCCGCAGCGTGTCTGCGCCGAGCTACGAGAGCGAATCGGGTCGCGTCCTGTTTACGTCACGTTCGACGTCGATGCGATCGACCCCGCGTTCGCACCAGGAACCGGGACTCCCGTCCCAGGTGGATTGACGTCTCGAGAGGCGCTCGCCCTGGTTCGGGGCCTCGCCGGCTTGAACATCGTCGGCGGTGACGTCGTCGAGTTCTGCCCCGCGCTCGATCACGCAGACATCACGGCGCACTTGTCGGCGTACCTCGCGTGGGAGATCCTGTCGCTCGTAGCGTTGCGTCGGTGAAGGGCGTCGCGGCCCTCGCGCGGCTCTCGCTCTCGTATGCGAGACGTGCACCGCTCTCGCAGATCGCGCGAGGCCTTGCGACAGCAGTCCGAGTTGGCATTCGTGTGCGCCGCGTACCAGTACTGCGCCCGACCCCGTCGCTGCTCGTGAACACCAGCGAGCTCGTGCCGGTGTGTTCGCTGGTCAGCGACACGCACATCGTCGCGCACGATGGAGTTCCTGCCGAGCTGACGCATCAGCCATGGCAGTGGTCTGGCGCTCTGCCATCTGGCCGCACGATCGCGGACGGGCTCGAGAGAGTGCTTGCACATATCGCCGTGCACGGACCGGCCACGGTGTTGTGGTGTGGGGACGAAGTCGACAGCGGTTCCTTTGGTGAGTGGAGTGCGTGGCTGAGCGTCGTCGACAGTGCACCGCGCCTCGCGCATCGCTTGGTGCCCGGCAATCACGACATCTGCTTCAACCGTCCCTATGACGAGGACCTGACGCTGGCGCGGCGTGCCTTGCGCGAGACGGCGTTTCAAGCGCATGCGAGTCGCCTGGCGGACTTCCCCGTCGTCGACACCATCATCACCGAGGTTGGACCTGCGACCGTGGTGCTACTCGACTCGTGCCGACTCCGCTCGACGAACGTTCTCTCGAACGCCATCGGCCTGCTCGGAGAGGAGCAGCTCGGAGAGCTGGAGCGGCAACTATGCCGTCTTCGTGGCCCGGTACTCGTGGTGACACATCACCATGTGTGGCGCGATCGCGAGTTCATGAATCCCGAGGCCTGGTTCGAGACATGTGTAGATGCGGATCGATTGATCGCGATCCTGTCCGCATATCGTCACCGAGCCGTGAAGAATCACGTGCTCGTCTGTCACGGGCATCGTCATGTCATGACGGCAGGTGTTGTCGGCGCAGCGGAGTCCGAGATCGCAGTCGTTGGGTTGCCGTCGACGACACTCGGCGACAAAGGCGTCTCTGGAATCCTCGACGGGATCCTCCGGTATGGCGTTGCCGGACTTCGCCATGATGGGACGTGGGCGGTGGCCATCCAACAGGTCGGCCGTCTCGTCGCCAAGACATCACACGCGCGATCGAGTGCGGTAACGCTCCCGCCACCGAGCAGCGTCACCATCAAGGCAAGGAGGACACCATGAGTCGCTACACAGTTCGTACGCTCAGGTCGGATGACTTCGCTGCACTAGCGCTGCTGGAGAGGGACGTCTTCGGTGCGATGGGCGAAGCAGTCCTGTGCCCGCACTACCTTCGCTTGTGCACGGAGATCTACCGCGAGTCGTGCTTCATCGCGCTCGACGGGGATCGCGCCGTAGGGTACCTGCTGTCGTTTGCGCAGGGTCGCGAGACGCACTGCACCACGCTGGCCGTGATTCCCGAGTATCAAAAGACGCGTGTGGCGGTGCAGCTGATCGGCGCATTCGTCCGCCACGTGATCGATCACGTCGACGTGTGCTGGTTCACCGTCAAGGAGGACAACGCAGCCGCGCGTGCGGTCCACAAGATGCTCGGGGCGACGGAGGTCGGCCGTCGCTTCGACTACTACGGCCCCGGGGACGAGCGCATCGTGTCGATGATCGATCGCGCGACGTTCGAGCGGATGCGCGACAAGTACGAGCGTCTTGGCTTCGTTCCGCGCCGCGAGCCACAAGCAGAGGCGGCGTGAGACCAGCTCGCCGACTCGGCCTCGTTCAGATGTGTGCTCTCGGCATCGATGCGCGCCGGCGCAGTGCGCGAAGCCTGGTCGAGCGCGCGCTGACCTCCCGCTGGATCGCGGCGAACCTGTGCGCGATTCGCGGGATCGCCGTCGAGCGTCGCACCGGCGGTGCACGCGTCGTCGGCGTGCACGCGGATGATCTGATGCACTTGTGCGCCGAGCTGGCTGCAGGCCCGAGCCTCGTCGACGGAACGTTGCTACCGGTCACGTGGCGCGCTGCGTTGCGAGGTCTCGGTGTGCCAGTCCTGGATCGGCCCGTGGAACACGCACTCGCCGCGGGCGTCAGCGTCGTCGTTCCCTAGATGTTTGCTCCATTCGCCGAGATCGAACGGCTCGCGAGCGCGGCGAGCGCCTTCGGACGCGTCGAGGTGATCGCGACTGCGGGCGGGCACCCCATCCACGTTTTCTCCTTCGGCCCCGCTACACGCACGCTCCCTGCGCTGCTCGTCACCGGCGGCGTGCATGGAGTCGAGCGGATCGGCACCGACGTTGCGGTCGCGTACCTCGTGACGTTGGTTGCCCGGCTCCGGTGGGATCTAGTGCTGCACACAGCACTCGAGAAGTGCCGCGTCATGGTCGTGCCGCTGCTGAATCCGGTCGGCATGGAGCGCGGAACACGCGCGAATGGCAACGGTGTCGACCTGATGCGCAATGCTCCGCCGTCCGCACTCGGTGGCACTCCACTGCTCGGTGGTCAGAGGATCTCGCGCCATCTCCCGTGGTTCATGGGACGCGAGGGCGCGCCGATGGAGGTCGAAGCGGCAGCCCTCGTGCGTCTCGTCGAGACCGAGCTGTTCGAGAGCGAGCTTGCCATCGCACTCGACCTGCACTCTGGATACGGGATGGTCGATCGCATCTGGTACCCGTACGCGCGCACGCGCGAGCCGCTGCCAGATCTCCCGGCGATCGTCGCGCTCGATGAGTTGCTCGATGCGTCGCTGCCGAACCACGTCTATCACGTCGAGCAAACCGCGCAGGCGTACACGATTCGCGGAGACCTGTGGGACTACCTCTACGATCGACGACGCTCCATGGACGGCGGTGTGCTGTTGCCGCTGACGCTCGAGATGGGTTCGTGGGCATGGGTCCGCAAGAACCCAAAACAAGGGCTCTCGACGCTTGGCAGGTTCAATCCGATCAAGCCGCATCGACTGAGTCGCACGCTGCGGCGACACCTGCCGCTGTTCGACTTTCTGCATCATGCGGCGGCGTCACATCGGATGTGGCGCGCGGGCGGGAACTAAAGCGAGCCGAGTGCGCGCAGGTCTTGCTCGGAAGCTGTACGCAGCCACACGAGATACTCGGCGAGTGCATCGCGCTCGACGATCGTCAGGTCGCGGTCGAACCGGGGCATCTCACTCTTGTCGGTCCCCATGTGGAGTGCCGACTTCGGATTACTGATGAAGCTCGTGTACCAGTCGCGGCTGCCGAGACCTGCGAGCGCGGGACCGGACGCACCGGCGATGCCCTCCTCGCGGCTGTGGCAGTCGGTGCATGCGGCATCGAAGACCTGGAGTCCGCGGTCGCGCTTCACCGCATCGATGCCGTCGGCTCCGGACTCGGCGTACAGCATCTCGACGAGATCGGCGAGATCACCGGCGGGCAGCTCGACGGGCTTCATCGCAGCGTCGGTCTTCGCGAGCTTGGTCTTGCCCCAGAAGTGATCGTCGCTCGGCGCCTTGAGAAACTTGTCGAACCACACGCGATTGCCGTGACCGGGCGCGATCACGGGCCCCTTGCGCTCCTTGCTGCCTGCGTCGTGACAGTTCGCGCAGCGCGCAGCGAACAGCGTGCGCGCCTTCCACATCCTCGGCGTCTTGTAGACATCGAGCGCACCGGTCACCGGCACACCGTTGTCCTGCGCGAGCTTGCGCGCACGATGGGCGAGCACCTCGGACTTCGCGAGCCGTTCGGCAAGCTCGGTGTCATTTGCATCGCGCGCGAACGACGCGACGGTCAGCGCGCCGATCAAGGCGAACATCCCGGCGAGCGCACCGAGCCACAGCTTGCGCCGCATCGGGCGACGCTCGGTGCCGTGATCGAGCAGCGGGAGAGCGAGCAGAAAACCACCGACGATCGCGGGCGCTGCCATGGCCGCGAGCTGTTCGAGACTTCCGGCGAGGATCCGCAGCTCGTAGAGCCAGCGGACGGGCCATAGCGGGCGCGCGTCGTACGCGGTCGTCGGATCGGCGGGCGACGCGAGATCGGTGCCGTGCTGCACGACCACGACGGAGATCAGGACCACGAACACGATCGCCATCGCGATCACGTCCTTCACGGTCTGGGCGGGCCACCGGCGGACCGCGGTGTTGGCGACCTTCGTCGGCGTCGTGCCGTGGCGGCGCGCCAGCCAGATGTGCGCGACGGTGAGGACCGTGACGAGCGCGGGCAGCGCGATCACGTGGAGCGCGTACGCGCGGGTCAACGTCAGGTTGCCGGGCTCGTTGCCACCCAGCACCAGCGCTTTCATCGCACCGCCAGCGACGGGCGTGCCCGCCGCGATCCCGATCTCGACCTGCGCCGCCCAGTAGCCCGCCTGATCCCAGCGCAACCAGTAGCCAGTGATCGACCACGCGATCATCAAGACGAGGAGGAGGACGCCGAGCCACCACACGACCTCGCGCGGCTGCTTGTACGCGCCAGCGATCGCGGTCTGGAGCAGGTGTAGACCCGCGATGACCACGAGCGCGGATCCACCGTGGTAGTGGACGCCACGGACGAGCCAGCCCCACGCCGCCTGATCCTGGATGTATGCGACGGAGGCCCACGCGTCCGTGGTCGACGGACTGTAGAACGCCGCGAGCGCGAGACCGGTCAGCGCCTGGATCCCGAGCAGGAACACCAGCACCGTGCCGAACACGTGCGCGAACGAAGCACCGCCGGCCATCATCGACGGCGCGCGATCGAGCGGGACGCGATCGCGGAGGAACGCCCTGATCATGCCGGTTCCCTCGACGAGCTACCGGTCTTGTAGCGAACCCACGTGAGCTGGAGGCGGCCGTTCTTGATCTGCACGGGCAACGGATCGAGTCCGCGCTCCGATGGTCCGGACTGCTTCGCGCCGGTGATGTCGAACCGACTGTCGTGACACGGGCACAGGAAGTCCTTGCCCTCCCAGCCGATCGCACACCCGAGGTGCGGGCACACGGCGGATAGCGCCTCGACCTTGGTCGGCTCGGTGCGGCGGATCCACGCGGCGCCGAGCACGACGTCGCGCGCAGAGGTCCAACCGTCCTTGACCATCGGGGCGATCACCTCGACGCGGCGAGGCGGCGCACCGACGCGAAACCTGTCGACGTTGCCGAGATCGAGCGGCTCGCTCGGCGTCGTCACCGTGGTCTCGGTCGCTGGATCGACGACAAACCGCAACACCGGCACGACGGCGAGGAGGCCAACGCCACCGCCGATCGCGCAGGTCGCACCCGTCAGGAACTTCCTGCGGTTCGGATCCTCGTTCGCCATGGCGTCACGGTACCAGAGGTCGCGTGACTGCTCAGCGTTTCGGGCCCAGGGACGATCGCAGTCCGCGAGCCGCGCGAACGCTGCTCAACCCATCGTGCGCTCTTCGCGCTCCTGGTCTTCTTTGCACTTGATGCAGAGGCTGGTCTCCGGCCGCGCTTCGAGGCGCTTCTTGCCGATCGGCTCATCGCAGATCTCGCAGACGCCAAAGCTGCCGTCCTCGATCTTCTTGAGCGCGAGATCGAGCTTGGACAGCAGGCTCTTCTCGCGGCCACGAAGGCGGAACTCGAATGACTGGATGTACTCGCTCGAGGCGAGATCCATCTCGTCCGGGAGATCGTTGGCGTCGAGGACCATGCCCTCGGAGAGCATCTGTCGAGCGCGCTCGAGAACAACCTTGCGCTTGTCCTCCAGGAGCTCCTGAAACTTCTTCAGCTCCTTCTTCGTCAACGCCTTTGATGCGGTTACGGTCGCTGTGCTCACGTTGTTCCCCCCTCGGTCGAGGTCCAGTTCCGACGACGGCTGCGTTTCAGGGCGCTGTCGAAAGCGCGGTAGGATAGTGGCGGGCGGTGGCCATGACAACCCCTCCTGACCGATCGTCTTACAGAGACGGACGTCTTGACACCCTGTAGGCGGTCCTCGAAACTAGCTCGCGTATGGCCGGCTCCGATAAGCGCAAGCAGTCCCTGTATTTTCCCGAAGACATGCTTAAGGAAATCCAAGACGAAGCGACCCGGCAGGACCGGTCTCTTTCCTGGATTGTCCAGAAGGCGTGGAAGATCGCCCGCAAGGAGATCATGAAGTACCCGTCGGTGAACGAGTTCCCCGGCGAGGAAGACGAGAAAGAGATCGCTTAGGAGCTGAGGCGTGAAGGCGGCGTGGGGGTACGCCGTTTCGCCCAGCGACGGCAGTCCGTTGTTCTACGAGTCGTGGGGGGAGCGTGGCCAGTCCACGCCGGTCCTCCTGTGCGACGGCATTGGCTGCGACGGCTACGTCTGGCGATATCTACGGAGTGATCTCGGTTCGCGGTTCGGCCTGCATCCTCACTACCGAGGACACGGCCGGACGGCTCCTCCGCGTGATCCCGCACGGGTCACGATCCAGGATCTCGCGGACGACATCGTATGCGTCCTCGATGACGCCCTCGTCGATCGGGCCGTCCTGATCGGTCATTCGATGGGCGTGCAGGTCGCGCTCGAAACCTACCGCCGTCATAAAGACAGGGTCGCCGGGCTCGTCCTTGTATGTGGAGCGTCGAGCCATCCGCTCCGCACGTTCAAGGGTTCGGCGGCGCTCGAGGAGCTGTTGCCGACGATCCAGAAGTGGATCCGCCGCGTTCCTGGCGTGCTCAACCGGCTGACCCGGACGTTGCTGCCGACCCGCCTCGCGTACGAAGTCGCGAGCCGTCTCGAGATCCGTCGCGAGCTCGTCGAGCCAGCCGACTTCATGCCGTACCTCGAGGGCATGGCGCGGATCGATGTTCGCCTGTTCGTGGCGATGCTCGCGTCGGCGGGCAGTCACTCCGCCGACGAGCTGCTCGCGGAGGTCACGTGTCCGACGCTGGTGGTCGCCGGTGGACGCGATGGCTTCACTCCGCCGGAGCGCAGTCGCGCGATGGCCGAAACCATTCCGGACGCAGAGCTCCTCGAGATTCCTAACGCGTCTCACACCGCGCCGATCGAACGTCCCGCGCTCGTCGACTGGACGATTCGCGACTTCATCTCGCGACGAGTCGATGTGGTTGATCCTGTCGTGGACCGTCAATTGGACGATCCACGCCCTCGGGAGTGAGACGCGAAATTCTCGGCGGTGGGGACTGTTGAACCCCCATCGCTGTTTTTCTGAGCGTGATTCGGGTTAGCGGTCGGTTACCACGTACATTTTGTAAGGCGACGCGCCGAAATTCATCGCTTTTTTAAATCCGATCCGGCAAGGTCGCGGTCCATCGCAGAGCAGCCCTTTGGGGGGAAATCGAAGGGCTCTGCTGCGAGATCAGGACAAAAAAGCCATGGAAACCGACAAGTCAATGACACGCCCTGTCCTCCGTCGGCCCGATGACGATAACGACGGTCTGGTGGCTCTGCCGCCGATCCCGCTGGTCCGCCAGCGGCTTCGCTCGACCGTCAAGGACTTCGCCGTTTCGCAGCCCGGCCGCCGTGCCGCTGCACTCGCCGCAGTCTGGATTGCCGCCACGGGCTGCGAGGCTGACCTCAACCACTACGACCCCGAGGAGGCCCTCCGTACGTACCGCCTCATCGAGTCCGAGCTGCGCGCCGAGCTGCGCATCTCGCTTGGTCGTGCGATCACGAACGAGCCGCACGCGGCGACTCGTAACACGATGATCAGCATGCTCGAGCACCTCGAGGAGCTCGAGGCAGCGGCCGTCGCGCCGAGGCCGGCTCGTCGTCGCCGCCGCCGCTAACGATCTACTTACATAACGATGAGGGAAGCCCGGGTGACCGGGCTTTTCTACGTTTCGGGTTCAGTAGCAGGTGGTCGTCTCCACACTGCAGCTCCCGCTCGCGCAGTCGGACGAGAATCCGCACGTCCCGAAGCTCGCGCATCCGGAGCAGATCCCGCCGCAGTCGACATCGCTCTCGAAACCGTTCTGGATCCCGTCGCTACAGGTCGGGGCCCGGCACAACCCGCCGTCGCAGGCGCCCGACTGGCAGTCCGCACCCGTCCGGCACATCCCGGCCGCCGGGCAGTCGCCGCACGATCCCCCGCAGTCGATCCCGGACTCGTCGCCGTCGACCACGCGATCGAAGCAGCGGTCGATCGGCGTCGCGGGCAGGCACTTGCCAGCCGCGCACGGAACCAGGTGAACCGCGAACCCGACCGAGATCACCTCGGTGTCCACGCCGTCGACCGGGATCGCGATGTCCGGAGTCAGCAGCGATCGGACCAGGCTGTCCGGCCGGTCGAGCTCCTCGACGGTGACGGTCCCGTCGAGATCCCGATCGACGAGCATCCACAACGTCCGGTGATCCTGCGGCCGGGCCTCGAGGAGCTGGACGAGACCGCGCCGGGTGGCGAGATAGGCATCAGACCGGCGCAGGCCGCCGCGGACGATGGCGGTGTACCCGCCGACGGCGTCAGGGGTGATGTCGAGCTCCATCCCGACGATCTCGATCTCCGTCGGATCGGCATCGGTGAAGATCGGGAGCCGGAGGATCGCCGTGCCCGGCACGAGCGTGGTCGCGGTGCGGTTCGAGCGAAACACACCATCGACGATCCGACCGCCAACCGGCGTCGCTGGATCACCGGCTGTGCCGTAGTACGTGACGCTGACGGCCTCGTCGTTTCCGAGATCGTCGGCGTGGAGCTCGATGAGCGAGGCGAGCGAGCCGGCCGCGATCATGTCGTCTGCATGCGGGGTCGCGTTCCCCTGCCCGATCAGGGATGACAGGATCCCACCGAGCACGTTGTCGACGCTGCCGTCGCCATCGAGGTCGTTGCCGATCTCGAGGCCGCGCATGTGGTTTGGCGGCAGATCGAAGCGGTCGACCACGAAGCGATGCGTGGTGCCGGTGTAGGGACCGACGACATCGTCGTTCGTGGTGGTGCATCCGGTCAGCGCGATGACAGCGAGCAGCGAGGCACGAAGCATGTCCGCGAGGTGGTGCAGCCTGCGTGCCCCGAGCGCGTGGGCCGAAATCATTGGTGATGCCAGATCGTGCCGCGCGCAGTTGCCACCACCGGCGGCAGGATCTCGACGCAGCGCGCAGCATGTTGCTTCGTGTCCGGGCGTCCGCCGGCATTCGACCGCGCTGTCCGCCGATCGGCCACTCGCTCGCGCAACCGCGCGCGATCACATCCGGCGGTTCACGGCCTCGAGCTTGCTGAGTGTCGGCGCGTCATGTCCACCCCGTCTTCATCCGCAAACCGACCAGCCGCAATGCCGGCACAACCTGCACGAGCTCTGCACGACGACGACATTCCCGCACTCGGGACAGCTCGCCGCCGGAACGGCACGCGGAGTCCGTGCACCCGTGACGAGCACCTGGCCCTCGCGACTGCCGTCCCGGTAGACGGTGATTCCCTTGCAACCCAGCTCGTACGCGAGCTGGTACGCAGCTTTCACGTCGAGCGGGGTGGCGCTTCGCGCGAGGTTGATCGTCTTGCTGACGGCGGCGTGGACGTGACGCTGAAACGCGGCCTGCATGCGGACGTGCGTGTCGACGTTGACCTCGTGCGCGGTCGGGAACGCGCGCTGAACGTCGGCGGGGACGGAGTCGTTGCCGCGAACGCCGCCGTGCTCGGCGATGCTCGCGAACAGCGCGTCGCTCGCAAACCCGCGCTCGGCGGCGATCCGCTGGAACGCGGGGTTGATCTCCGTGAGCTCGGCGCCGTCGAGAACGTTGCGCCGATACGCGAGCGCATACAGCGGCTCGATGCCGCTCGCGCAGCCAGCGATGATGCTGATCGTCCCGGTGGGGGCGATCGTCGTGGTGGTCGCATTGCGGAGGGGACGCTCCCCGGCCTGCTCCCACCGAGAGGACGGGAAGGTCGGGAAGGCGCCGCGCCGCTCGGCGAGCGCGCGCGAGGCTGCCAGCGACTCGTCTTCGAGGAACCGGGCGACCTTCCCCGCGAGCTCAAGGGCTGGTGGCGCGTCATACGCGATCTCGAGCGCGGCGAGCGCGTCGGCCCAGCCCATGATGCCGAGCCCGATCTTCCGCGTGGCCTTGGTCGCTCGCTCGATCTCGGGGAGCGGGTACTTGTTGGCGTCGATCACGTCGTCGAGGAACCGCACCGCATCGTGGATCACGGCGCGGAGCCGCTCCCAGTCGAGGTCGCCGCGTCCCACGAACCGGCCGACATCGATGCTGCCCAGCGTGCACGACTCGAACGGGAGGAGTGGCTGCTCGCCGCAGTTGTGGACGAGCAGTCCGTTCGCGAAGAAGTGACGGGTGGTCGGCTCGCTGAGATCGAAGACCTCCTCGTCGCCGAGGGCTTCGAGACCAGCGACCGTGTACCACTCGCCGTTTCCGCGGAGGCGGATGCCCGCGTGCAGATCCGCCGCGGCGACATCGCCGTTCGCGGTGGTCACCAGGTGCTCCGCGGTGAGGCGCAGCGTCAGACCCTCGACCGTGGTCAGCCGGAGCACGGGACGCACGCCCGTGCTGATCACCTGCATCGCCTGACGGAACACGACGCGGTCATCGGCCCAGGTCGCGATCCGCGGGGTGGTTCCGACGAGGCTCCGGATCTCGACCAGACCGGCATCTTCGACCCAGACGCGGGTGTCGCCGGTGACGCACGGGTTGGTCGCCTCGATCGGACCGAGCCCGGGCGTGGGCTGCAGCTCGTTGATCCGATCGATGAACACCATCCCCGGATCGCCGACCGCCCAGGCGGCGTTCGCGATCGCATCGAGCACTCGTCGCGCGTCGAGCTTCCCCGTCACGATCCCGTTGCGTGGGTTGACGAGGTCGTAGGTCGTCCCGGCCTTCACCGCGGCCATGAACCCGTCGGTGATCGCGACCGAGAGGTTGAAGTTGGACATACGACCTGGATCCAGCTTGATAGCGATGAATTCGAGGACGTCCGGATGATCGACGCGCAGCATGCCCATGTTGGCGCCGCGCCGCGTCCCGCCCTGCTTGATCGCCTCGGTCGCGACGTCGAACACCTGCATCAACGACACGGGACCCGACGCGTTCCCGCCGGTGGACGCGACGAGGTCACCGGCCGGCCGCAGCCGCGAGAACGAGAAGCCCGTTCCGCCGCCCGTCTTCTGGATCTCGGCCGCCCACCGCACCGCCTCGAACACGCCGGTGGTCGAATCGTCGACGGGGACCACGAAACAGGCGGCCAGCTGACCAAGTGGCCGGCCCGCGTTCATCAGGGTCGGCGAGTTGGGGAGGAACTCGAGCGTCGACATCATGCGCTCGAATGCGCTGCGTGCCGCCTCGACCTCGGCGGTCAGGTAGCCCATCCCGAGCTCGGCGCTGCTGACGTGGTGCGCGACCCGGCGGAACATCTGCTCCGGTGTCTCAACGACGACGCCGTTTTCGCGCACGAGATACCGCGCACGAAGAACCGCGAGAGCATTGTCGGTGAGCGTCGCCGCCACGTCCGAACCGTACGCTCCGTCGCCCACTGGCGCAACCGACCTCGATCGCGCCTGGCGTGGCTGGTGCTGTTCATCACCGTCGCGCTGCTCGCGTTCACGGTGCGCCTCGCGGCCGCCGAGCAGGTAGCTGACAGCACGCTGTCAACAATGACTGGTGAGGACGGCGAGCCGACCGAGCTCGAAGAGGCCAAGCCCGCGGAGGCCGACGCCACCGATGGTCTCGCCGGATCGCCGAGCGAGCTCGCGGCTACCGAGCTCGCGGAGGCCAGCCCCACCGAGGGTCTCGCCGGCTCGCCGAGTGAGCTGGCCGACGCTGCGGCGTTCGATCTCGACTGGTCGGATGCGGACGCGGCCGATGCACGCGCGGAGCAGCGCGAGCGCGAGCCGACGCGGATCGGGCGCATCGATCTCGCGATCACGTGGCGACGTACGCTGCGCGAGGTCGACACGCGCACGGTCGATGGGATCGCGAGCCGGATCGATCCAGTGACCACGGCGCGCGGCGTCCTGTGGGTGATGCTGACGTGGAGCCGTTGATGCGTGCGGCGGCGAGACCTCGTGCGGCCGTGCGGATCCGGGCGGCGGGCTGCGTGCTCGTGTTGATCGTGCTCGCGCTGATCGTGCTTGCGAGCTGCGCGACCACATCGCCGACATCGCGCATGGCGCCGACCCCGCCACCGGACGACGAGGTCGAGCTGGACGATCGCCTCGTCGAGTCCGAGCGAGACCTCGACACGGAGTCCGACGACGAGCTCGACGCGAGGCTCGACGCGGAGCTCGACGATCCGATCGATGCCGACATCGAAGGTTCTCCCGGTGATGGGAAGAGGCGGAGCCCTTCATTGCGGCGCGTTCCACGGGTGGCGGAGGTGCTCGCCGCTGCGTATCGCGCAGCCGGCCACGCGGGGAACTAGACGGGGAGCTTCGCGGCGCGCGCACGACACGGTGGACTCGAGCCGGCGGACAGAGTGAGAACC
>JANOPP010000099.1:0-35586 GCA_031421915.1 Myxococcales bacterium
GCCGGTGAAGACCGAGCCGGTGAAGACCGAGCCGGTGCGGACCGAGCCACTCAAGATCAAGCCGGCCGGCACGTACAAGGACACCGACTTCCAGCACCAGATGATCGACACCGCGCCGCCCAAGAAGCCGCTCGACATCACCGCGTTCGTCCCCGAAGACTCGGGCTGGACCGTGACGCTGAACTTCCGCACCGCCGGCGAGGGCAAGTTCACCTCGAAGGAGATGAAGTGGCGCTACAAGGAGCTCGTCGGTCGCGTTCCCGCGACGAAGATGCTCGGCGATTCGGTGCAGTACTACATCGAGGTCAAGGATCAGGCCGGCGCGACCATCGCGAAGGCGGGCAAGTCGACGAGCCCGAACCTCATCACGCTCGAGGCCGGCGCCTCGCCGCGCTTCTATCCCGACTTCACCGAGGAAGGGACCGTGCAAACGCCGCAGGAGACGATCGGTGACGACACCGAAGAGGATCCGCTGACCGGCAAGAAGAAGACACCGAAGAAGATCGCCGTGATCCCCAGCGGTGGCGGCGATGGCGTCGAGATCAACCCGCAGGGGCCGAGTGACGGCCAGGGCATGACCGACGTCGGCAGCTCGAAGTTCAAGTACGCCAAGTGGGGCTCGACGATCGGCGCCGCGACGATGATCGGCCTGTCGGTGATGTTCTACGTCCAGGCCGGCAACTTCGCGACGGCGCTCGAGGACGAGGCGAACAAGTGCGGCATGCCGCCGTGCGGTTCGTTCGATGACTACAACCGCGGTCTCCAGGACAGCGGCCAGCAGCGCCAGACGCTGTCGGCCGTGACGCTCGTCGTCGGAGTCGGCGCGGCCGCGGTCGCTGGATACTTCTGGTACAAGCAGCTCACCGCGAAGAAGCGCGGCGAGTCGCGGATGACGGCGACCACCGCGTCGCCCGAGGCGGCGTGGATCGTCGTGCCGACCGTCGACGAGACTTCCATGGGCGCCAGCGCGGCGTTCCGGTTCTAGGGGTTAGATCATGCGTAGCTTCGTCATCGTCCAGCTCCTCGCAATCGCCGCCGTCTCCGGCTGTGGCTACAACCCCGATCTCGGCGGCGTCCCGTTCGCGTGCGGCATGACCGAGCCGCGCTGTCCCGAAGGCTACTCGTGCCAGGACAACGGCATGGGCGTGATGAACTGCTACTCGGACAGTGGCGGCATCGTCGACTCGGCGCCCGTTGGCTTCCAGTGCGCGGATGACTCGATCCTCGAAGGCTCGGGCAAGAACGACACGATCCAGACCGCCTACGCGACCCCGGTCGCGACGCAGCGCAAGGACATCTCGTTCGCGGGTCTCGCGATCTGCCCCGAGGGCGACAAGGACACGTACACGGTCAACATCACGACCGCGAACTCGAACCTCGAGGCGGTCGCGACCACCGAGGGCGGACAGCCGGTCTCCGTGTCGATCCTCGGCAGCGGTGGCGCGACGCTCAACAACGGAACGTCGAGCGGTGCGATGTCGCTGCGCGCGTACGTCGCGAACCTCCCCGTGGCCACCTACTACGTCCAGACGTACGCGGCTGCGAACGTGAAGAACAACTACAAGGTCACGATCACGGTCACGCCGTAGTCGTCCTAGCTCGCAAATTTGAAGGCCCAGCGTCGGGCCTCCGCTGCCAGCTCGTTGTCGTTCCCGACGACCTGCCACAGCTTCGCAAGCGCGGTCTCCGCCCCCCGGCGGTCATCGTCGTCCCAGCACGCGCGTAGCTCCAGACGCAAAAGAGCGATCTCCTTGGCCTCGGCGTAGCTCATCAGAACCTCCCCTGGTTGTCGTCCATCGTCACCTTCCGGGTGCCGTCGTGTAGGCGGCAACTTTTCCGCAGTCCTTCTCAGACGCACGAGCCCGAGGCATATTGTTCGTCGCGAGCGTGGGCGGTGAGCGATGCACGCTTGCCTACAGGTGGGTCCTGATTTCTCTATGCCCGTCACTGGCAGATCGGTTGTTTGACGCATGGCCCAACGGCGCATTACCATTGCGAAACCAGACGTGATTTCCGGGGAGACAGGCGAATGAGCCGTATTGGTGAGCTGCTGGTCCGCGAGAAGATGCTCTCGCTACAGCAGCTGCAGCAGGCGCAGGAAGAGGCCAAGCGCACGGGCAAGCGCCTGGGCGCAACGCTGTCGCGCCTTGGCTACGTCAAAGATCAGGACCTCACCCAGTTCGTCGCGAAGCAGTACAGCCTGCCGTCGATCAACCTGAGCGAGGTCGAGATCGATCCGACGGTGCTCAAGCTGGTCCCGCGCGAGATCTGCGAGAAGCACCAGGTCATCCCGGTCCGCCGCAACGGCCCGACGTTGATCGTCGCGATGGCAGACCCGTCGAACATCTACGCGATCGACGAGCTGAAGTTCCTCACGCAGTACAACATCGAGCCGGTCGTCGCGTCGGAGAGCGCCCTCGAGGCGGCCCTCTCGCGCTACTACGACAAGGGCCCCGATCTCGACCAGATGATGGGCGAGCTCGACGTCGACAACGTCGACTACGCCTCGGTCTCCGAGGCCGACGTCAACGTCGTCGACCTCGAGAACCAGGCCGGCGAGGCGCCCGTCGTCAAGCTGTGCAACGCGATCCTGCTGTCCGCGATCAAGAAGAAGGCGTCGGACATCCACGTCGAGCCGTACGAGAAGAGCTTCCGCGTGCGGTTCCGCATCGACGGCATTCTCCAGGAGGAGATGCGGCCGCCGCTCAAGCTCCGCAACGCGATCACGTCGCGTCTCAAGATCATGGCGTCGCTCGACATCGCCGAGCGCCGGCTTCCGCAGGACGGACGCATCAAGCTCAAGATCGGCACCAACAAGGAGATGGACTTCCGCGTCTCGGTGCTGCCGACGCTGTACGGCGAGAAGATCGTCATGCGTCTCCTCGACAAGAGCACGCTGCAGCTCGACATGACGAAGCTCGGCTTCGACGTCAAGCCGCTCGAGGACTTCAAGTACGCGATCAAGAAGCCGTACGGCATGGTGCTGGTGACCGGCCCGACCGGCTCGGGCAAGACCACCACGCTGTACTCGGCGCTGTCCGAGCTCAACACGATCGATCGCAACATCTCCACCGCCGAGGATCCCGTCGAGTTCAACCTGCACGGCATCAACCAGGTGCAGATGCACGAGGACATCGGCCTCAACTTCGCGACCGCCCTGCGCGCGTTCCTCCGGCAGGACCCGAACATCATCATGGTCGGCGAGATTCGTGACTTCGAGACCGCCGAGATCGGGGTCAAGGCCGCGCTCACGGGTCACCTCGTGCTGTCGACGCTGCACACCAACGACGCACCGTCGACGGTGTCTCGTCTCCTCAACATGGGTATCGAGCCGTTCCTCGTGACGGCGTCCGTCAACCTCGTGGTCGCGCAGCGGCTCTCGCGCCGGATCTGCGTCGACTGCAAGATGGCCGACGAGAAGTACCCGGAGGCGCTCGCGAAGATGGGCATGACCGAGGAGCAGATCCGCACCGCAAAGATCATGAAGGGGCGCGGCTGCCAGACGTGTAACAACACCGGCTACAAGGGCCGCGTCGCCCTCTACGAGGTCATGCCGTTCACCGATCCGCTCAAGGAGCTCGTGCTCCAGGGTGCGTCGGCGGCCGAGATCAAGACCGAGATGATCCGCGGCGGTGTCCAGAGTTTGCGCATGGCCGGCATCCAGAAGATCCTCGAGGGAATGACGACGCCGGAGGAGATCCTGCGCACCACGGTGGAGGACTAGTGGCGCTCAACCTCCAAGCGCTGCTCAAGGCGATGACCGACAAAGGGGCGTCGGATCTCCACGTCACCGCTGGCTCGCCGCCGCGTCTCCGGATCGACGGCGATCTCGTGAAGCTGCAGACCGAGCCGCTGACGCCGGTCGACACCAAGACACTCTGCTACTCGGTGATGAACGACGCGCAGAAGCTGCGGTTCGAGGAAGACCTCGAGATCGACTTCTCGTTCGGCATCCGCAACATGGCGCGGTTCCGCGCCAACGTTTACATGCAGCAGTCGTGCGTCGCCGGCGCGTTCCGCGTGGTGCCGTACCAGGTCATCCCACTCGAGGATCTCGGGCTGCCCCCGGTGATCCAGGAGCTCTGCGACAAGCCGCGTGGGCTCATCCTGGTCTGCGGCCCGACCGGCTCGGGCAAGTCGACGACGCTCGCGTCGATGATCGACCGGATCAACACGCGGGTCAAAGGTCACATCGTCACCGTCGAGGATCCGATCGAGTTCCAGCACGCTCACAAGAGCTGCATGGTCAACCAGCGCGAGATCGGTCGCGACTCGACCTCGTTCAAGCGCGCGCTCAAGTACATCCTGCGCCAGGACCCGGACGTCGTCCTGATCGGTGAGATGCGCGACCTCGAGACCGTGGAGGCGGCACTGACGATCGCGGAGACCGGTCACCTCGCGTTCGCCACGCTCCACACCAACAACGCGATCCAGAGCATCAACCGCATCATCGACGTGTTCCCGTCGAGTGCGCAGAGCCAGGTCCGCGCGGTGCTGTCGTTCGTGCTCGAGGGTGTGATCTGTCAGAACCTGATCCCGAAGCAGGGCAACACCGGTCGCGCGCTCGCGGCCGAGGTGATGATCCCGAACGCCGCGATCAGAAACCTGATCCGCGAGGACAAGCTCCACCAGATCTACTCCCAGATGCAGATCGGACAGACCAAGTTCGGTATGCAGACGATGAACCAGTCGCTGGTCGATCTGTATCTGCGCAAGGTGATCTCGCTCGACGAGGCAATGGGCCACACGAGCGAAGTAGACGAGCTGAAGACGATGATCCTGAACGGCGGGGGGTCGCTCGGCAACCTCGCCACTGCCCCCCAACCCGGTCGGCGTTAGAGCCCGAGGAGAGCCACGATGGCCAAGTTCCAGTGGGAAGCAACGACGCGCGCGGGAGAGAAGCGCAAGGGCGCGATGGAGGCCGAGACGGCCGAGATCGTCGAGAACCGCCTCCGTGGCGACGGCATGACCGTCGGCCGCGTCAAGAAGGAGGCCAAGCAGATCCAGATCACCTTCGGCTCGGGTGTGCCCCCGAAGGATCTGCAGATCTTCACGCGCCAGCTCGCGACGATGATCGATGCCGGTCTGCCGCTCGTGCAGTGCCTCGACATCCTCGCGAACCAGAACCCGAACAAGATCTTCGCGAGGATCCTCGGGCAGGTGAAGGCATCGGTCGAGCAGGGCTCGACGTTCTCCGAAGCGCTCAAGCGGCACCCCAAGGTGTTCGACGACCTCTTCGTGAACCTGGTCGCGGCCGGTGAAGTCGGCGGCATCCTCGACACGATCTTGAATCGCCTCGCCGTCTACATCGAAAAGGCCGTCAAGCTCAAGGGTCAGATCAAGAGCGCGATGTTCTACCCGATCGGCATTCTCGTCGTCGCGATCGGCGTGATCGCGGTGATGCTGATCAAGGTCATCCCGACCTTCGAGGACATGTACAAGAACATGGGCAACGCGGTGTTGCCGGCGCCGACGCGGTTCGTGATCCGCATGTCGCACAGCTTTCTCGACCAGTGGTACATCTACGTCGCGATCATCATCGGCCTGTTCGTCGGAATGACCGCGATGCGACGCGACCCTGGAGGTCGCGTCATCTTCGACCGCTGGTTGCTCCGCCTGCCGGTCATGGGACCCGTGCTGCGCAAGATCGTCGTCGCTCGCTTCACGCGCACGCTCGGTACGCTCCTCGCGTCTGGCGTCCCGATTCTCGACGCACTCGACATCTGCGGCCGGACGTCCGGCAACAAGGTCGTCCAGCAAGGCATCATGCGCGCCCGCGACAAGATCGCGGAAGGTCACGACATGGCGGGACCGCTCGCGGAATCACGCGTGTTCCCGAGCATGGTCGTCCAGATGATCGGCGTGGGTGAACAGACCGGCGCCATGGATCAGATGCTCCAGAAGATCGCCGACTTCTACGAAGAGGAAGTCGACTCGGCTGTTACCGCGATGACCTCGCTGATCGAGCCCATCATGATGGCGTTCCTCGGCGTCGTCGTCGGTGGTCTGATCATTGCGATGTACCTCCCGATCTTCAACCTCGCCGGAAACATCAACTAGCGGCCCTACGATGGCCACGATCCCCGTGCCGACGGTGCGCCGCGATCCGGTGACACCGTCGCCGGGCGATTCGCTCGTCGGGCCACCCGCGATCGCGACGACCAGCGACCTCGGGCGCCGCGTCAGCCGTCTCTTGCTGCTGCGCACGCTCGTCGTCACGGTCGTGCTCGCGTTGTCGATGTGGCTGCTCGTCACGGCCGACTCACGGCCGCGCGCGGCGGTCTGGCTGCAGTCCGGGATCATCGCGACCACGTATGCGTCGTCGATCCTGTTCGGTCTTCTGCTCCGCCGTGGGTTCGCGCCGCGCCGCCTGACGCGGCCGATGCAGGCGACCGACCTCCTGATCACATCGATGCTCGTCTACGTCACGGGCGGCGCCCAGAGCCCGTACACGTTCCTCTACGCTCTCTCGATCGTCTCGGCCGGCGCGCTGTCCTATCGCCGCGGCGCCGTCGTGGTCACCGTCGCGTCGCTCGTCGCGATCACCCTCGTCTCGCTGGCCGCGTGGACCGGCGCGATCGATCTCCCGATGTCCGCGCAGGCGCGCCCGTGGGAGCAGGGTGGGATCGATCTCGTGCGCAGCGTGGGCATCAACTACGCCGCCCTGATCGGGGTCGGCGCGCTCGCGTTCATCTTCGGAGACCAGCTCCAGCGTGGCGCCGAGACCCTCGCCACCACGCGCAAGGCGGTCGCTGATCTCTACACGCTGCACCAGGACATCGTGCGCTCGCTCGGCTCCGGCCTGATCACGATCGCGCCCAACGGCACGGTCTTGACGGCGAACTCCGCGGCCGGGGAGATCCTGCGCAAGAACCCCGCTGCGATGATCAACCAGTCGATCGCCGCTCTGATGCCCGGCCTCGCGGTTCTCCTCGCCGACAAGGACGAGATCGAACGCGCCGATCTGACAGTCCAGGCCGGAGCCCACGAGCTCGCGATCGGCGTCACGGTGTCGCCGCTGCGGGACGTGCGCGATCAAATGATCGGCCGCGTCGTGAACTTCCAGGATCTGACGGAGCTGCGTCGCCTCGAGCAACAGAATCGGCGGTCCGAACGCCTCGTCACCGTCGGTCAGCTCGCTGCTGGCATCGCGCACGAGATCCGCAACCCGCTCGCCTCGATCTCCGGGTCGATCGAGCTGCTCAAGCAGACCCCGCAGGCGTCCGAAGACGACCGCACCCTGATGACGATCGTCCATCGTGAGATCACGCGCCTCAATGTTCTGATCGGTGACCTGCTCGACTACGCGAATCCCCGCGCGCAGCAAGCGGTCGATCTCGACCTCGGCGTCTTGATCGACGAGACGCTGCAGGTCGCCAAGGGCGATCAAGCGTTCGCGGAGGTCGACGTCGCGAGCGACATCACGCGGCCCCTCGAGCTGTCTGCCGATCCGGCGAAGCTGCGCCAGGTGCTGTGGAACCTGCTGCGCAATGCGGCCGACGCTGCTGCCGCCGGCGGCAAGCACGTGACCGTCACCGCGCGTGGCGAGACCACCGGCGTCACCGTCACCGTCGCTGACGATGGGCCCGGCATCGCACGCGAGCACATTCCGCGGATGTTTGACCCGTTCTTCACGACCAAGAGCAAAGGCACAGGTCTCGGGCTCGCGACCTGCCACGCGATCATCGCCGAGCACGGTGGGCGGATCGACGTCGAGAGCGAGGTCGGCAAAGGAACGAAGATGGTGGTCCGTCTCCCGCGCCCCGCGAAGGCGGGCTAGGCTAGCGCCGTGAACTGCCCGATCTGCGCGCAGGCCCTCGAGGGTGGTGAGCTGGTGATGGTGTGCAACCCGTGCCACAAGGCGCTGGGGGGTGGGCTCAGCGTCAACGCGACCGGCGAGTTCCGCGTGCCGACCGCCGCCGAGCTGATGGACTCCCACGAGAGCGAGCCCGGCGCACCGACGCACCGGCCCAACACCGTCGCGGTCTGCTCGTGGTGCGGCAAGCTCGAGGCCGAGGTCAAGAAGCTCCTCGGGCGCGGCGGCGTGGCTCTGTGCGACGAGTGCGTGTCGCGGGCCCGCGGCATCATGGAAGCCGAGCTCGGCGAATCCAGGCGCTGACGCTGCCCCGTAGTCAGCGGGCGACGAGCCGCGCGCGGTCGCGATAGTCGTCGGCGTACTCCGCCTGACCCTTGCGCTCCCATGCGGTCGCCAGATCCTTGCAGCGCTCGGCCTCGAGGCGCGGCGTGAGCTCGCCGCCAGCGCGCATCGAGTCGAGGACGGCGATCGCATCGTCGATCCGGCCGACCGCGAGGAGTGCGCGGGCGCGCGTGTGCTGGATCGCCGGGACATCGGGGCGCAGCACGATCGCTTCCTCGACGTAGGCGAGTGCAGATGCCGCGTCGCCACCGGCGTCGAGGATCGCGCAGGCGCGGTTGTTGAGCCACACCACACGCTCGGCGACATCGAGCGCGGCGAGGTCGAGCTGGGCCAGCGTCGCGTCGGCGCGCTCGCGCTGCCCGGCGGCGACCTCGCACCCGGCGCGCGACAGGATCGCGGCGCGCTCGCGGGCACTCGTGAACGCGATCATGGCGATCACGCGGTAGCGGCGGGCGGAGCGAGCGAACCTGCCCGCCTGAAAGGCGGCGTGGGCCGAGCGCGGGAGCCAGAGCAGGAGCCACAGGGTCGCGAGCAGCGAGATGGCCGCACCCACGCCGACCCAGCGGGGACCGAACATCGCACCGAGGAGGATCGGCGCGATGACGCAACCAGCGGTCCAGCCGACAGCCCGGGCGACGTTCTGCGCGGCCACGCCTGAGGATAGTATGGTAAGGACCGTGCCGGATGTCGGAACGGCTGGTCCCCCTCGGTAAGCGCGAGCCGGAGGTGCGTTCGCGCCCGGTGATCGCAGCCGATGCGCCGCGGGTCTACGTCGAGACCTACGGCTGCCAGATGAACGTCGCCGATTCGGACCTCATCGGCAGCGTGCTCGCCGACGCGGGCTACGCGACGAGTGCCAGGGCCGAGGACGCTGACATCCTCGTGATCAATACGTGCGCCGTGCGCGAGAAGGCCGAGGAGCGCGTGACCGCGCGTGCGGCCGAGCTCGGGTCGCTCAAGAAGAAGCGGCCCGGCACCGTGCTCGCGATCGTCGGCTGCATGGCCGAGCACCTCAAGGAGAGCCTCGCGGATCGCGCTCCATCCGTCGACGTGATCGCGGGGCCGGACAGCTATCGCCGGTTGCCGGAGCTCCTCGCCGCCGCGCGGCAGGTACACACGACTCCCGTCATCGACGTGAAGCTCGACAAGGCCGAGACCTACGAGGGGCTGTCGGGCGCGCTCGGCGGCGACGGCGTCTCGGGGTTCGTCACGATCCAGCGCGGCTGCGACAAGTTCTGCACGTTCTGCGTCGTGCCCTACACGCGCGGTCGCGAGCGCGGAACGCCTCCGCGCGAGGTGCTGCGCCAGGTGCGCGAGCTCGCGAACGCAGGCTATCGCGAGGTCATGTTGCTCGGCCAGACGGTGAACTCGTACGTGTGGGACGAGACCAGCTTCGCGGAGCTGCTGCGGGCGGTGTGCAAGGTCGACGGCATCGAGCGCGTTCGGTTCACGTCTCCCTACCCGGTCGACTTCACCGAGGACGTGATCGCGGCGATCGCCGACGAACCGAAGATCTGCAAGTACATCCACCTGCCGGTGCAGAGCGGATCCGACGTCGTGCTCGAGCGGATGAAGCGCGGCTACACCGTCGCGGACTACCGCGCGATCGTCGCGGGACTGCGTCGCGCGATGCCGCACATCGCGCTGTCGACGGATATCCTGACGGGCTTCTCGGGCGAGACCGAGGAGGATCACGCGCAGACGCTCGCGCTGATGGCCGAGATCCGGTTCGACAGTGCGTTCATGTTCGCGTACTCCGAGCGCGACCTGACGTTCGCCGCGAAGAAGCTCCCGGACGACATCGACGAGGCGACCAAGAAGCGCCGGCTCCAGCAGATCATCGCGCTGCAGGAGCGCGTGTCGGCCGAGGTGTTCGCGGCGCACGTGGGCCGCGCCGAGCGCGTGCTCGTGCACGGGCCGAGCAAGCGAGATCCGACGCAGCTCATGGGGCGCACCGATGGCTTCAAGACCGTGATCCTGCCGTCGGGCGTGGGTGCGGTCGGCGAGCTCGTCGACGTGACGATCGAGCGCGCGACGATGGCGACCCTGTTCGGCCGCTGAGCTAGCGCGAGAGCCGCGCGATGATCTCGTTCGCGACGCGCCGCGATCCGAGCAGCGTCACGTGGCCGAGGTCGTCGTACATGATCAGCTCGGCGCCCGGTAGAGGCTTCTGGTGCGTGCCCGGCACCAGCGCGTCGGCGCGTGACCAGATCGTGGTGACCCTGGTGTGCGCGGGCGCGGGCGTGGCAGCGAGCCGCGTCAGGAGCTTGGAGCCGAGGAACAGCTCGCGCGTGGGATGGCCGACGCCGATCCGCGAGACGTCGGTGCCGGCGTGCGGCGAGCCGAGCGTGACGAGGTTCGCGACGGCACCGTCACCGCCGGCGAGCGTGACGTAGTAGCGAGCGACGACGCCGCCCATCGAGTGCCCGACGATGTCGACCTCGCTGGCGCCGGTGGCGGCACGCACCTGGTCGACGAACCAGCCGAGCTGGCGTGCGGCAGCAGCGGTGCGGCCGAGCGTCCAGTACTCGAAGCCGATGATCGGACCGAGGCCCGCCTTCGCGAGCCGGTACGCGAGCGGGACGAAGTTCGCGCGGTTCATCGCGTAGCCGTGGATCACGATCACCGGGCGCGGTCCGTGATTGCGCGCCCCGGGCAGCGCGAAGAAGCCGGCAGGCCGCGCGGCCGAGAGCACGGCGGAGATCCCCCACTCGGCGATCGCCGCGCGCAACGGGCGGTCACCGTGGTCGTGGCGCTGGAACACGCGCATCGCGTGAGGCACGAGCGGGTACAGCCCGCTCCACATCATCGCCTGAGTCACTGCCGCCACCCCGCCCCGCCAGATCAGATGGCGAACCGAATGACGACGCTGCATGATCAGGTCGTCGCGAGGCCCGGAACGTCGGCCTCGATCTCGCGGGCGATGTCCTCGGGGATCGCGAGCAGGTCGCGGAGCTTCGCGAGGGTGGCCTTCTCGATGTCCGAGAAGACGTGGTCGACGATCGCCATCCGGCAGGAGGCTCGGTAGACGCCGCGGCGCGACTCGGGCGACATCGAGGTCAGGTACGCCTCGGGCAGACTGACGTGCTCTTCGAGGAGCCGCGACGCCTGAGTCCGCTCGTCCGCGGTCAGGTCGGCATTCCGGATCAACCGGCGCAGTCCCTCCGCCTCCGCTTCCGCGAGGACGCCGTCCGCCCACGCGATCGCGGCCCACATCCTGATCACACTGAGGATCTGCGACTCGGCCATGAGACCGACCATACTACAAAGGAACGGCGACTCCGGTGTGGTCCTTGATCAGACGCGCCAGCGTCGGGCGCAGCTCGTCGCCGGTCTTGGGGGCTTTCCACCCGGTCCCCGCCGGGTCGAAGTGCCAGGCAGTCGAGACCGCCGCCATCCAGATCTGCCGCGCGGCGCGGTGACTGTTGATCACGATCCGGGTCCCGTCGCGGAGGTCGAGCCGAAGGACCCCGTCGCTGACCGACACCTCGACATCGTCGGGATCGATGTCGGCAAAGGCGTCCTCGAGCGCGTGGAGCTCCTCGGCGGCAACGCGATCGAAGTCGGCCTCGTCCATGCGCGCCTCATACCATGATTTGGTACGATGGCCTTCGATGGCGACCCGTCCCGGGGACAGCGAGGTTGACGTCGGCGAGCTCGTCGAGCGCGAGGGGCACGAGACCCTGCTGCCCTCCGTGACGAGATCCGTGCTGTCGATGAAGAGCTTCGTCGCGAGCGAGGCCACGGTCGACTCGATCCACACGGGGGTCGGCGCGGACCTCCCCGATGACTCGTGGGATGGCCGGACCCGTGGCGCCAAAGGCGGCGACGTCATCGGCGGCCGCTACATCGTGGAGGGCCAGCTCGGGCGCGGTGGCATGGGCCGCGTGCTCAAGGTCCGCCATCAGGCGCTCGGCAAGGCGTTCGCGCTCAAGCTGATCAAGACCCGGATCGCGACCAACCCCAAGATTCGCGAGATGTTCTATCGCGAGGCGCGGCTCGCCTCCGCGCTCACCCACGACAACATCTGTTCGATCGTCGACTTCGGTCAGGACGAGAACTACGGCCTGTTCATGGTCATGGAGCTGCTCGACGGGCAGAACCTCCACCAGAAGCTCAAGCAGAGCGGCAAGATCACGCCGAAGGTCGCGTGCGACATCATGTGGCAGGTCGCCGACGCGGTGCGGTTCATCCACAGCCGGACGATTCTTCACGGCGACATCAAGACCGAGAACATCTTCCTCGTGAAGACGACGATGCAGCGCCGTCTCGTCAAGCTGCTCGACTTCGGGCTCGCGCGCCCCGACCTCGGCCGCACCGAGGGCATGGACGGCACGCCCGAGTACATCGCGCCCGAGCGGATCGACCACGCGCCGTCCTCGCAGGCGAGCGACATCTACGCGCTCGGCATCGTGTTCTTCGAGCTGCTCACGTCGCGCGTCCCGTTCTCGGGCGATCTCAAGGAAGTGCTCCGCCAGCACCGCGAGGTCCCGGTACCCAAGCCGTCATCGATGATCGACGAGCCGCTCGACGAGCGCGCCGACGAGCTGATCGCGCGGGCGACGTCGAAGGATCCCGCGAAGCGCCACCCCGACGTGGCCGCGTTCATGTACGAGCTGCGTGCGCTGATGAACATGCTCGGTGTTGACCAGGGCGGTCGCGCCAGGCGCGCGATGGCACCCGAGGCCGCGCGCGAGCGCCGCGATCTTGATCACCGCCTCAAGGCGGCCTCCGAGGTGTTCGGCTCCGTCGCGATTCCGATGGCGTGCTGCGATGCGAACGGCAAGGTACGCGTCGCGAACCAGGCGTTCCTCGAGTTCCTCGGCGTCGCAGGCGATGCGGGTGGCCTCGAGCTCCGCGACTCCGCACTCCCCGAGGTCTACCCGACCCTGTTCGAAGACCTCCAGGAAGTGTCCACGAAGCGCCGCCCGATCAAGCGCGTGATCTACCTCAACGAGGGTGGTGACCGCGTCGTCGAGGCCGCGATCGTGCTGTCGGCGGCGCCGTCGTCGGCAGAAGTCACGGCGGGCGAGGTCCACCTCGTCCTCCACCCGCTGCGCGCACTGCTCAGCTAGCGGAGCGGTCAGGGACCGCGGAGGCGAATGCGGACCTGCGCCGTCGGGTTGCCGCGCGTGATCGCCAGCGTGCCGCCGGTGTTGAAGCTCAGCGTGCCGTCGCCGGTGACCGTGACGGTGGCCTGGCCACCGACCATGGTGATCGGCGCGTCGACGCCGTTGAACAGCGCGCTCGTCGGTAGCGCCGCGGCAGCGGTGCGCCCGGTCCATGTCCACTGGACGATGCCCGCGGGCCCGTCGTCATCGTGCCACGTGGCGTGCGCGGGGATGGCAGCAGTGCCGGGGTAGAGCCAGACGTCTCGGTCGCCACCGATCTCGTCGACCGTCACGGCCGACGGCAAGCCCGGCGCGGGCAGCGGCGTGTCGACACCATCGGGGAACAGCACGAGCAGGGTCCCTTCCGGAACGTAGACCGGGATCTCCGAGACGGTCGCCGTGGCGATGCTGTCGCCGCCCATGACCGGCGGTCCGGCGAGCAGCGGGTACCAGCGGCCCGCGGGCAGCGTGATCGGACGCGAGACGGCGCCCTTCACCTGGATCGGTGCGACCAGCATGCGATCTCCGAGCAGGTACTCGTCGATCGTCGTCCACGCCCAGTCCTCCTGGGGATACTGCAGCGCGATCATGCGTACCAGCGGGAGGCCGTCGCGATCGAAGCTGCCGCTCGAGCCCCACAGGTACGCGGCGAGCTGCATGTGCAAGCGCGCCCAGCGACGGAAGTGGGCCGTCCCGCCCGCGTCGTTCTCCCACTGGAAATTGTCGCGCGCGCTGCGGCCGTGGTGCGTGCGCATCACCGGGTTGAACGCGCCGAACGCGGTCCATCGGTAGAACAGCTCCTCCGTGGTCGGATCGGTGCCCTGGCTCATGTATCCGGCGATGTCGCTGCCGAAGTACGGGAAGCCGGCGAGCCCGAGGTTGATGCCCATCGGGATCACGGACGGCAGGCCGTCACCTTCGGAGAAGTCGGTCTGCTGATCGCCAGGCCAGATCACCTGCGTGTACGGCTGGCTGCCGATCCACGCGGAGCGAACGAAGTGCAGCGGCGTCATCCGGCCCGGGCGTCCCGGCGCCAGGATCTCCGACGTCATCTTGATCCAGTCGACGGTGTAGCGATTGTGGATCGCGAGCGCGTCCTCGCCGGAGTGCAGCACGGCGTCGGTCGGCTGCCACTCCGCGAAGTCGGCCATCCAGCCGTCGGAGCCGAGCGTGTACGCCTCGCCCATCACGCGCTTGGCCCACGCGACACCCTCGGGGTTGGTCAGATCGAGGAGCTTGGAGCCGCCGAACGTGATGCCGGTGAACGTGTACGGCGCGCCGTTACCATCCTTGATCGCGAAGCCGCCGGCCGTCGCCTCGGTGAGGATGTCGGACTTATCGTCGATGAACGTGTTGTGGTAGGTGAGGAACCCGAAGCCCATCCCGTGGAGCTCGGATGCGAGCACCTCGAAGTCCGGGTAGTCGTCGCGATCGACGCGCCAGTCCTCGTGCAGCGCGTAGCCGGTGGCGGTGTCATCGCCACCGCGCCAATCCTCGGTCCAGATCGCCGAGGCCGGGATGCCGTTCGCGCGCAGCTTGGTCGCGATCCGGCGGACGTTCGCCGAGCCGTAGATCGCATCGATCCATGGCGCGAAGATCGACAGCGGCGGACGCACCGGACGACCGACCCACGCGCTCATGTGACCGAGCGCATCGGCGGCGTTGCCACCGTCGCCGAGAAACACGTTGAGATCGAGCGTGCCCTCCCAGGCTTCGAGCCGCGACGCGTCGGGCTTGTCCTCTGCGCACAGCGCGAACACCGCGCGCGCGTCCGTCTGCACCGCCATCGCATGGCCCTTCGACGACACGACCATCGGCATCGGCGTATGCGTCGAGTGCTTGCGGCCGGTGAAGAACCACAGCCCGGCGTACGCGTCGTCGGGATCGGGGTACTTGCCGATGCCGTCCTCCTGGACGAACAGCGGGACGGTCTCGCCGCGGTGATCGACGTCGAAGGACTGGCCACCGAGCCCGACGAGGTGCTCGTCCGCCGCGCAGTCGGTCGCGATCTGGATCCGCTGCGCATCGGACACGAGCTCGATCTGGACGTGGCGCGGATAACCGGCAGCGTCTGGACTCGGGCCTGACTTCGTGTCGGGGCGAAACACCAGCCGGCCCGTGCCGACCACGCTGTCACCGGAGCGCAGCGTGAACGTCGCGCCGTCGTCGGTCGCGACGACCTCGGAGAGCGTGTCGATCACGCGCCAGACCTCGGCGTCCTTGGTCTCCGTGAACCGGAACGAACCGAACATCATCTCGACGGCGGTCGCGCGCGAGCCGATCGCGGCAAAGCCGTGCGGCGCGGTGTGCTTGTTGCCGTCGTCGCCTCCGCCGGCGCGCGTGGCCCAGACCTCGTTGCCGTCGACGAGCAGCGTGATCTGCGCAGGCTCCTGCGAGATCCGAGCGACGAGGCGTCCCGAGGACACCTCGACCGGTGGTGGTGGATCGCCGCAGGCCGCGGCGAACAGGAGGAGGGAGAGCCAGGTGTGCTTCACATCTTCACGACAACTGCGGACATTTCCTCTGCGTGCGCTCCGACGAACCGCTTCACCGTCTGCCCGTTCGCCGTCACCGTGATGTTGACGAGACCCGCCGTGTAGATGCCGAACAAGCCGCTCGGGCCCGTGGTGGTGCCCGGCCGCTTTGTCAGCGCGCCGGTGCCGTTCTCGACGCCCGCGGGCATGTCGAAGTAGACGACCACGCCGTTGTCCTTGCTGTCCTCGTCGAGCGTGACGGTGGCGTTCGCGATCGGTGCCGTGCCGTAGACCGCGCCGATGATCAGACCGCCCCACTCGGTGACCAGCGCGCTGTCTTGCGAGCCGGCCCAGACGCCGAGGTTCATCATCGGTGCCTCGTATTGCGCACCAGTCGCACACACGCGCTGCGCCGCCGGAGGCATGCACGTCACCCCTACCCAGTCGCTCGTGTAGAGGCCTGCAGCGAGACACGAGCGTGGCGCGACGTCGACATTCCCGCGCACGCTGACGAGGCCGCTGGTCACGAGCGCGGCCGAGGTCCCGCCCCACCAGTCCGTCACGTCGTTGTAGAACGGCAGCGGTGACAAGGTCGTCAGCCCGATCTTGCCCTCGGTCCAGGTCGCCATCGTGCACCCGCTCTTCACGAGCTTGAGGAGGTCGATCGGCTTGATCACGACGTCGAGTGGATCGCAGTCGAGGTTCGGCACCATGGGAATCGGGATCGAATCGCCGCCGATGTAGGGACCCTCGGCGTAGAAGATGAGGTCGTAGTCCTCGATCCGCGCCGCGTCGCAGGCTCCAGCGAAGCCGAACATCTCGACCCCCGAGAGGCCCGTCGGCGGAAGGTCGACATCGATGGTGCCGCGCAGGGCACTGCGGAGGTCCGCGAAGGTCGCGGCCGGCGCATCGAGCTCGACGCAGTCTCCCGAGTACGCCCCGTCATTGTCGTAGCTCTCGCCGTTGACGTAGACCTGCACGGCCTTGACGCACGAGGTGTTGAACTGCGACGCGAGGCTGGCTGGCGGCAGCTGGACGTCGAGCGCGACGGTCTTGTCGCTGCACGCCGCCACGGCAAGCAGCGGAGCGACCCACAGAGCCAGCACTGACCGACCCGACCGCATGGGTCGAGTCTACACGAGCGAGCGGCGGCGCCGGACCTAGAAGCCGACGGCGAAGCCGAGGGAGAGGTCCGCACCGATGCCGGTGTTGACCCGGGTCGTGCCCACCTTGTCGCCGAGCGCGATGCCGGCGAGGGCCGAGAGGTCGGCCACGAACGCGAAGTTACCGCCGAGCCGCTTCATGAAGCCAATGCCCGCGCCCACGAGGATCGGCCCCTGGGCGACGATGTCGGTGTCCATGCCGGCCATCCCGGTGTCGAGCTTGATCGTGTTGCGCATCACGCCGCCGCCGACCTGGCCCATGATCCGGATGCCCTCGCCGGACTCCGACAGGGCGTAGCGAACGCGGAGCAGACCCGCCGGCGCGATCGTCGAGTGACCCTCGGCACCCTCGGCGTTGACGTTGGCTCCGACCGGGATGCCGATGCGACCGGCGATGCCGATCGCGAGCTTGCGGTTGACCATGTAGTCGAGCTCGACGTTGAGGACGACGAGGCTGTTCCCGACGCAACAGGTCTCGACCATGTTGCCGCCCTCGGTGTTGCCGGCGACGTAGCCAAAGCCCGTGCCGCCGCCGACCACGATCATGACCTTGGGCGCCTTGCCGCCCGCGACGACGCCGCCGCCGATCTCGCCGCCGCTCGATCCACCGCCGCCGCCCCCGTCCTTCACCTTGCCGGTGATCGGATCTTCCTCGTCGTTCTTGACCGCCGCGACCATGCCCGAGATCTCGAGGATGTTCGGCGAGCCCGCCGAGCCCTTCGCGGCGATCGGCTTGCTGAGCTCGTTGAACGCGGCGACGTAGTAGTGGATGAGGGAACCCTTCATCGCCGCCGCGGGGATCGCGCCGGTGTACTTGCAGTCGCCCTGCTTGGTCAGCTTGACCTCGGTGAAGTCGGTCGCGCCCTCGATGCGATACATCGCGGCGACCTTGACCGGCGTGATGTCGCTGCCGACGAGCGCTTCGATCGCGAGCGGTCCGCCCGCGGGCGCCGTGTCGATGATCGTGTGCTGCAGGCCCTTCACGGTCGCGCAGTCGACGCCTGGATCGGCGACTGGCTCGTCGCCGCCCGTCTCGCCGGCCTTGGCCTCGTCGAGCAGCTTCTGCAGCTCGGGGGACTTGTACGCGGGGCCGATCTGGATCTTCGCGTCGATCTGCACGGCCGAGATGAACGCGACCTTCGCGCTGTCGACATCACCGGCGGCGTACGCCGAGATCGCGAGATCGAGGTAGACCTTCGCGGTCACCGGATCCTTGTCGAGCTTGGCCTTCTTCGCGATCGCGAGCGCCTGATTGAGCGACTTCTTCGCCGCGTCGTAGTCCATCAGGTCATAGCTCTCCATCGCCTCTTTGCTCTTCGCCGAGATGTCGCCTTTGGGGTCGGCGAATGCCGGCGCCACAAAGCCCACAGCGAGGACGACGGATGCTACCCACGCGAAACTGCGCGTTCCCATGTCCGGAGCTATACCGCGCCCCCGAACCGATCCGAAGACCTTATTGGGTCCGACGCAGAGCGGCGGAAACATGGGGTCAGGCCACCAGCTCCCTGAAAGGGGGTCAGGCCACCAGGTCGTGGCCCCGTTGTGGGCCCGCCGCCCGGAAATGGTGGCCTGACCCCATTTCCGTCGAGGCGGGTTCTCCCCGGAGAGGCGCCTACTTGGCCGTGATCACGAACTCGACGCGGCGATTCTGGGCCCGGCCATCGGCGGTCCGGTTGTCGGCGATCATCACGTTCTCGCCATAGCCGCGCGCCGTCATCCGGTCGCTGGCGATGCCCTGCTTGATCAAGTAGGTGCGGACGCTGTTCGCGCGGTTCTGCGACAGCTTCAGGTTGAAGTTGTCGTTGCCCTGGCTATCCGTGTGACCGCCGACCTCGACCTTGATCTTCGGGTTGTCCTTGAGCGCCTGCGCGACCTCGTTCAGGAGGTCGAAGCTGACCTTCTTGATCGTGGCCTTGTTGGTGTCGAAGTAGACCGTCTGCTTGATCTCGATCTTCGTCTCGGTGACGACGACGTTGACGTACTTCTTCGGGCAGCCATCGGGTGGCACGCCGGGCTCGAGCGGGCACTTGTCGCTCGCGTCGACGATGCCGTCCTTGTCGTTGTCGGTATCCGGGCAGCCGTCGTCGTCCTCGAAGCCGTCCTTGTCCTCGGGATCGTTCGGGCAGGGATCGATCTTGTCGGAGAGCCCGTCCTTGTCGTTGTCGGGATCCGGGCAGCCGTCGTCGTCCTCGAAGTTGTCGCGATCCTCCGGGTCCATCGGGCAGCCGTCGATCTTGTCGGCGATCCCGTCGGCGTCGTTGTCGTCCTCGGGACAGCCGTCGTCGTCCTGGAAGCCGTCGAGGTCCTCGGGCACGCGCGGGCACTTGTCGACGTCGTCGAGCAGGCCGTCGCCGTCGATGTCGCCCGGACCCGCCACGGGCGGCGGCGCGTCCTTGTCGACACACTTGTCCTTCGGGCTCTTCTCGATCGCGAGCTTCGCGTTGGTCTCGGCGATACCCGCGAGCCTGCGCGCATCGTGGTAGTTGCCCTCGTCGAGCTCGTGGTCTGCGAAGTCGTTATTCGACTCCGCCATCGCTAGCTCGACGGGCGCGCAGCGCTGGGCACCGTTCGCCCGTGCGGTCGTGATCAGCTCACCCGTGCTTCCGGTCTGGCGCCGGATGTTCGAGCCGGCGCAGCCGACCCCGGAGGCAACGATCGACGCCAGTGCAAGGACGAGCGCGCTCTTCACGGCTCTTCCTTCGCGGGCGCGATGTCGCCCTTGGTCTTGGTCTTGGTCTTGGTCTTCGCCGGTGCGTCTCCCTTGGCGGGCGCGACCTCGTCCTTGAGCTCGAGCGGCCGCTTGGACGGATCCTTCTCGGCGATCTGCGCTTCGACGACGGCCTGATCTCCGGCCTCGGCAGCGAGGCGACCGAACCGGTTCGCGCCCTCCCAGTCCGACTTCGCAGCCTTCACGCGCGCCTGGTGCAGATACTGGTTTGCGCGTGTCCAGTGGTACGGCGCGTACTTGTCGGCCTGCGCCGCGCGCGCTGCGTCGACGGAGGTCGAGGCCCGACGAGTGACCTCGTTGACGTAGGCGATCGGGCCGCACGCCGTGGAGATCACGGCGAACAGCGCCAGGGCGAACATCCGCATACCCATGACCTGTGGCCTCACCTTATCACCGCGCCGCGGACGCGGCGGCCATCGCGGCCCAGCTCGATCGCGATGTAGATCGCCGAGCCGAACAGCGCGAGCAAGGACACGACGAACGCCCAGCCGAGCTGGACGGCGAACAGCGAGGTCCGTTGGTTCTGCTGCCAGCCGAGGTAGTCGGCGGCGGTGAACAGACGCCGGCTGCTGGCGACGAACATGACCAGGAGCGTCAGGGCGATCACGCCGCCCGTGTAGAGCACGGCACTCTGGAAGCCGCGCCGAAGGAGCACCGCGGCGACGTACCAGCCACCGACGACGAGCGCCGCGTGGCTCACCATGAGCGGCAGCACAGCGACGCCGGAGAGCTTCCTGGGATCGAACCAGTACATCCAGCTCCACGCCGGGTGCACCGCGTAGAAGTAGAGCGCGATCGGCGCGACGACGGCCGCCGCGTGGAGCATCACGAGGTGGAACGCCGGGGCTGCGAACGGTCCATCGGAGCGAACGCGGTCGCGAGCGACCAACGCAAACCCGATCCCGAACAGCAGATTCAGCAGGGCGACGACCGGAATGGGGCAGCTCCTCCGCGGCACGGTAACACGAGCCTCACGGGGATTCGTGGTCCGGCCCCGCTCGTAGGAGCGTCAACGTCGTTCGAGCGGCGGCGTTCGCGACCCGGTATCGGGCTCGGGCGCGTCGGGCTGACCGAGCATCGAGCTCGCGGCCGTGAAGTCGACCGCCGGTGTCTCGCGCTCCTCACGCGAGATGCGCTCGGGCGGTGGCGTCGGGACATCGATCTCCCCTGCGACGAACGTTCCTTCGGACATTCCACCGAGCGGGGGCGCCGCCGCGATGACACCCTCGATCGGCGTACCGTCGTCGCCGCCACTCTCGGCACTCTCGCTCTCGGCGGCCTCGTCCTCGAGCTCGCGCACGACCGAGGCGACATTGGTGACGACCCAGTCATCGGGCGGGCCCGCCGGGGCGGGCGGTACGGCGAGCGCCGAGACGGTCCAGTTCGCGTCACGCGGGCCCGGCTTCACCGGCGCGCGCTCCATGGTCTCGTCGGCCTCGCGCGGCGATGGTGGTGCCGCGACCGACTCCGAGCTCGTGCTGCCGGTGCCGTCGTCGTGGGAGAGCGCCTCCTCGAGGGGGTTCATCTTGTTGAGCGCGGTGTTGTCAACCGCTGCCGGAGCCGGCGCCTCCTCGAACACGGTCGCCTCGAAGTCGTCGTCGGAGAGGATCTCGACCTTCGGCGCGTCGTCGTCATCCTCCCCGAGCTGCTCCGCGAACCGCTCGGCGAGCACGTTGTAGGCGTTGCGGAGCGCCCGGCGTGCGGCGCTGGCGGTGAAGTCCTCGCGCACGCGCTCGTAGGCATTCTGCGCGAGGCTCGCGCGGAGCGCTGGCTCGGCGAGCAGGCGGAGAACCTTCTTGGCGAGGTCGACCGGATCACCCGGCTCGAACAGCAGCGCCTCGCGGTTGTTCTCGACGACCTGGGCGACGGTCTCGCGGCGCGGCGCGACGATCGCACACCGGCACGCCATGTACTCCAGGAGCTTGGTCGGATAGACGACCGTGGGATTCGGGGTGAGATCCGCGGCGGCCGGGACCACGCACACGGTCGCCGTGGCGTAGAGCGTCGGCAACTGATCGTGGTCGACCGGGCCGAGCACGTCGATCTTGTCCTCGAGGCCGAGCTCGCGGATGCCGTCGCGCAGCACCGGTTCGAACTTGGGGGCCATCGAGCCGGCGAGGACGAGGCGCGCGTCGACCTCGCGGACGATCGAGGCCATCGCCTTGACCAGCACGCGCACACCGCGGCCTGGATCGATCGAGCCGACGTAGAGGATGCGCGGCGGACCCGAGCGCGGGATGTCGTCCCAGTCGAACCGATCGACATCGACGCCGGGTGGCGACAGCATCACCCGCTCGGGGCGCCCCCGTCCCTGCAACGCCTTGACGGCAGCAGGGGTCGGCGCGAGGACGAGATCGGCGGCGAGCAGGCACGCCTCCTCGTCGCGGCCGTACTGCGCGTCGAGCTCGGTGTCGAACGTGGTCTCGCCGAGCGGCGAGCGCGTCAGATCGTAGACGACGGCGTAGCCGAGCCGCGCGCGCGCCTCGAGGACCGGGATCCCGCTCCAGCTGTCACGACAGTGGACGACATCGTAGTCAGCACCGTCGAGCTGGCGCTTGAGCGCGCGCTGGAACGCCTGGATCTGCGACCGCAGATCCGCCTCGTGCGTCGGAACGCGGAGGACGCGAACCGACCCCTGGCGCTCGACGTAGGCCTGCTCGCCCTCGCGCAGGACGAGGAGGTCGACCGTGTGCAGCGGCGTGAGAGAACGGATGACATGCCGGAGCTGGACACCGGCACGCCGCGGGCCAGGCACCGCGGCAAAGCCGGTCAACAGCACGCGGGGCATCGTTCAATCGTCCGGCAACTCGTGAGGAGGTGCAAGTGCGGATCGCCAGCGTTCCCGTCGGGAAAATGCCGGCGACAAGCGCGGACCGTCACCTTGATCCAGATCCGTTGCTGCGCTAACTACGTGCCAGTGAATCGCCTCATCGAGTACCTGCGACAACACATCATGATCGACTTTCAGGGTGATCTGACGGTGGGGAAGGTGCGAGAGCTTCTCGCGGGGGATGACAGTCGGGACGCCAAGCAACTTCTCTCGAAGCTGGTCGCCGAGAAGAAGATCGAAGACATGATCCTCGTGCTGGCTGACTGCCTGCTCGAACCGGTTCAGACCGCGCTGACCGACGACGTCATGCGCGAACAGATCCGGATGTATTCGGAAAGCTGAGAACACCTCGGACCTGCGTGCTAGCGTTCGGGCATGGGTTCATCCGTGCCTGACAGCAAGACACCCGCGATGATCGCGTTCGCGCTCGTCGTGGTCGGGATTCTGATTGCCGCGATTCAAGGCATCACGCACGGCTCGATCGCCGGCGGCATCATCGCAGCGCTCGGTGCCGCACCCGCATGCCTCGGCATGTGGAAGGGGATCCAGCAGGAGACGCAGGGCACCCTCGCCATCAGCGTCGGCGCGGTGCTCGTGTCGCTCGGCGTCGGGGCCATCCTGATCGTCCTGCGCGTCGTCTCCTGGGTCGCGTAGTGCGCGCGGCTGCGGTCGCCGTCCTCGGCATCGCGCTCCTGGCCGGTCGCGCCACCGCAGACGCCCCCAGCCCGCCCGATCCCGACAAGAAGTTCATCTACAACGACAAGGCGATGGGCACGGTCGTCACCGTGTTCCTGTGGACCGACGACGAGGCCAAGGCTGCCACGGGCGCCAGCGCCGTGTTCGCCGAGATGAAGCGCCTCGACGGGGTGATGACGACCTGGACCTCCGACTCCGAGGTCTCGCAGATCAACACGGCCGCGGGCGTCAAGCCCGTCGTTGTCTCCAACGAGACCTTCACCGTGATCGAGCGCGCGCTGGATGTCTCGAAGAAGTCGAAGGGCGTGTTCGACATCACCGTCGGCGCGTTCAAGGGCCTCTGGAAGTTCGATCAGGACATGGACGGCACCCTGCCCACCCCCGCCGAGGTCAAGAAGCGCCTCGCGAACATCGGCTACAAGCACCTCAAGCTCGACAAGAAGAAGAAGTCCGTCTTCCTCGCGAAGAAGGGCATGTCGATCACCCTCGGCGGGATCGCGAAGGGCTACGCCGTCGACAAGTGCGTCAAGCTCCTCTACGACCAGGGCTTCGTCAGCTTCATGATCCAGGCGGGCGGCGACATGTACATCGCTGGCAAGAAGGGCACGGAGCCGTGGACCGTCGGCATCCGCGACCCACGTGGCGCGCCCGACGCCATGTTCGCGCTCGCGCCGGTCGAGGACCACTCGTTCTCGACCTCCGGCGACTACGAGCGCGGCTTCGTCAAGGACAACGTCCGCTACCACCACATCCTCGATCCGCGGACCGGCCAGCCGTCGCACGTGTCGCGCTCGGTGACCGTCCGTGCCAAGGACGCGTTCACCGCCGACGCCTGGTCCAAGGTGCTGTTCATCCTGGGCGTGAAGGAGTCCCTCGCCCTGATCAAGCGCGAGAAGCTCACCGACTTCGAGGTCGTCTGGGTCGACGAGGCCAACAAGGTCCACATGACCAAGGGCATCGAGGCGACCGTCAAGATCGTCAAGCCCCCGACGCCTGGGCCCTGAACTACCGACGAACTACCAATTGTCACCGAATCGGTAATTCAGATTTACCAATCGAAGTTTGATTGGTAGATTGGAGATGTGAAGCGTCCTGCCACCCCGCCGCAACTGACGGGCCTCGGGTTCATGGACAGCTTTGACAAGCTGCGCGCCCTCCACCGTGCCACCGCTTACCTCCACTGGGATGAGCTCCGTCATCGCACGGCGCCCGAGGGAAGCGACGTCAAGACCTGGTGGAAGCAGCTCAAAGCGATCCGGCGCTTCTCGTACGTAGAAGTTCCGCTTCGCGACACGGCAGGAGCGCCGTTCCAGTTCTCTCTCCCCAACGAACTGCACCGCAAGGTCCACGAGCTCGATCGAATCATGAGCGGACAAGGAGCCGTCCCTGCCGAGGTGAAGGGCGCCGCCCGAGACCGGTACCTCCTCGCAGGAATCCGTGAAGAGGCCATCCGCTCAAGCCAGCTTGAAGGAGCCGTTACAACTCGCCGGGACGCGATCGAGATGCTCAGGACGGGTCGCTCTCCGCAAACCAACGATGAGCGCATGATCGCCAACAACTATGCGGCGATCCAATGGATCCGGGATCAGGCGCGTCGGGCTCTGACGCCAGCGATGGTCATTGAGGTCCAACGCATCCTCACAGAGGGAGCCATCGAGATCGTCGACGGTTCCGGACGATTGCGGAGGCACGACGAGACGATCACGGTCGTCGATCCCAGTGACAACGAGGTCGTGCACACCCCGCCGCACGCAGATGAGCTCGAGACCCGCCTCGCAGCGATGTGCGAGTTCGCGAACTCACTGCACACACCTGGTGCCTTCATCCACCCCATCCTGCGCGCGATCACGCTGCACTTCTGGCTCGCCTATGACCACCCGTTTGTGGATGGGAATGGGCGCACAGCGCGTGCGTTGTTCTACTGGTCGATGCTGAATCAAGGCTACTGGTTGACTGAATTCGTCGCGATCTCAACGAACATTCGCGAAGCGCCGGCGCAATACGCGCGTGCGTTCCTGTTCACCGAGTCCGACGACAACGACCTCACGTATTTCTTCTTTCATCAGATCGATGTCGTCGAGCGAGCGATCCGCTCCCTGTTCGACTATCTCGAAGTCGAAAAAGCCGAGACCGCCTCGCTTGCGCGAAGGCTTGAGCGAGCGAGCGTCAACCCGAGACAGCTCGCTCTGCTCGCGCACGCGGTACGCAAGCCGGCAACTGAGTACACGATTGCCAGCCACCAGCAGAGGCACGGGATCGTGTACGACACGGCCCGCGTTGACCTCTTGGACCTCGCGCGCAGAGGCTTTCTCGCGCGGAGAAAGCGCGGACGAGAGTTCGTGTTCGTTGTCGGACGCAAGCTCTTGGCATTTGTGGATGACGCCAGCCCATGAAATTTCCCCCTCTGGGGGCCGGCAATGAGACGCTCGGGGCATGCGTAACGCGCTCCTCGCTAGCCTCCTCGTCCTCGGTGCCACGGCGCCTGCTCTCGCCCACATCCACCTGACGTACCCGATGGCTCGCACCGACAGCTTGCAGGGAGATCAGAAGGAGCAGCACTGCGGCGTCGCGAACCAGGTTCGCAACCCCGCGCGCGTGACCACGCTGGCGCCCGGCGCGACGATCACCGTGACCTGGCTGGAGACGATCCAGCATCCTGGCTTCTTCCGGATCGCATTTCAGCCCACCGGCTCGGTGTTCGGAATCCCACCGGCGGTAGGCGCGACCGGCTTTCCAACCCTGAATCAGGAGGGCCTGGACGCAACGAACAACAGCATCGTGCTCAAGGACCGGATCCCGGACGGTCAGCTCTCTGCGTCAGTGACCCTGCCGAACATGGAGTGCGCGAACTGCACGCTCCAGTTCATCCAGGTGATGACCGACAAACCGCCGTACACTACCGATGCGCTGAGCGATGACATCTACTTCAATTGCGCCGACATCACGCTCTCGAACACGCCGGTGACGCCGACACCCGATGGTCCCCCTACGGGTGGCCCCGATGCGGGCACCACCCCGCCCGGTTCCGGCAACGTCGACGGTGGCTGCAGCACCACGGACGGCAGCGGCCTCGTCGGTACCGCGCTCCTCGCCGGCCTGCTCGCGCTGCGCCGCCGCCGCGTCCGCTAGGTCAATCGACACCACGCGCTGACTTGGAGGGTCGTGGATCCGCAGTTTGTTGACACCGCTGCCAAGAACTTCCACCTGAAGAGCACGAGCCCCGCGATCGACACAGCGATCGCCTCGATCTTCGGACTCGACTCGACCTTGGATCTCGACGGAACTACGCGGGCGCAAGGAGCAGCCCGAGACGTCGGCGCGTACGAGTTCGAGCCGTAACTCCCCGCTCCTCAGAGTCGCGCAGCTCGGGTCCGGGTGCCCCCAACGGACAGATCCGGCACCCTTCGCTACGAAGTCGCATGTCCAATGCCCCGAGCCCGGCAGCGCGTTTCCGCCACCGGGGATGTCGCTCGCACAGGATGCGCCTTCTCTTTCAACAGCTGTGAGGTGCGAGGCCCCGTCATCCCGTCGGCACGGGGCACCTGCGGAGCGCCTCGCGGATCACGACCTCGATCTCCCGATCGCTGCCCACGTGGGCGCATGCCGCATCGACCGCTGCCCGCGCGATCCCTGACTTCCACCCGAGGGCAACCAGCGCCTCGCGGGCCTGCGCGCGCACGTCCGTGGCATCGAGCCGCCTCGCGCCCACGGGGGCACGGCCGGTTGCGCTCGGGCCGACAGGCGCCGCATGATCGTGACGTCGCCGGGTCTCGAGCTGATCCGGTGCGGTGCCGCAGATCGTCAACATCCCGGCGTGGTGCGCGGCGTGGCATGCCGAGCATCGCAGAGTGATATTTTTCGGGTCGTGGTCGCCACCGTCGGCGCGCGCGACAATGTGGTGGAGCTCGAGCCCGCGCGCGGATCGACAGCCCGGTGTCTGGCAACGCCCACCATCGCGGCGCCACACGAAGCGCGCGATCGCCGGTGGGATGTCCTGGACTGCGCGCGCTGGTTGCTCGGCCTCAAGCGAGCCGAGGTGCTGGGCATCGCAGCGTGCTCGGGCGAGGGTGGCCGCGTCGACGGGGACCTCCACGCCCGCGCCCTCCTGCCAGGCCTGGTCGCAGCGCTCGCAGACGATCGTTGCGATCTGAAATTTCGCTCGCCCACTCGGCTCGCCCGACGCGACTCCTTCGAGTACGGCATTGCACAGCGCCGCGACGAACGGATCGTCGTCGAGATGGCGACCGTGCTCCTCGTCGAGCGCCAGTCGAGCTTGACGCACGAGCGCGAACGTCGCGGGCGACAGCTCGTAGCGGACAACGCGCGTCCGGATCTCCGGATCGACCGGATCGTCGGGATGATCGCCCGGCGCGTGACCCGCGACCAGCTCCTCGAGCTCGCGCTGGTTCTTGCCGGTCGCGGCCTCGAGCCACAAATCCTCGGTGTCGGGTGTCGCGACGCGGACCAGCTCGCGCACCGCAGAGAACGTCAGACCCTCGGCCTCGCCGAGCGACTCGGTCAGCACCGGCAGGTGAGCAAGGGCCCTCGCGACGCGCAGCCGGTCATGCGCCGTGCGAGGTGCATAGCCCAGCACCCTCTCCATGTAGTCGAGGATCGAGACCATGCCGAGCGGCTTCCAGACCTGCACGCGCTCCGCCTCGCGTAGCCAATATGCTTCACTGGCATCGAGCGCCGCTCGGCGCCGGGCATTGGAGTGCAGGTGACCATGCACCTCGCGCCAGTCGGCTTGAACGTCGCCGCCCCCGCACTGCTTCGACACCACCATCGCCGCCTCGTCACCGCCCTCGTCTCGCGATCCGTCACGCAGCATCTCGTGCTCCTCTCTGGTTCGAGATTCACGAGTACCACGCAGTATTTCAGCGCGACGTCGCGCACCAGGAGCGACGAATCGAAGTTCCTCGTCGAGAAAGCTCGGCTCAGTCCGCAAACGCGAGCACGGCCCACGCCAGCAACACGAGTGAAAGATCCACGCCTCCTTCGCGAACACACGCGACGCGCGGGCATTTCGCACGTCAAGGGGAAACGTCTCGGGAAACGTCTCGAAGTGCGATTCTCTGTCAGCCGAAGAACGCGATCCGGAACGTGCGACGAGTCCCGAGCCTCCGAGGGTGCCCGCGCTCTGTGCTGGGTCGGTGGTGCGAGCATCGCGTCGGCCGGGGGCCGGGCGTAGGCACGTGGTACCGCCGCGCGTGCAGCTCTCTCGTACCCGCTGTCCGTACGCTCACGTCACGAGTCGACGTTGCCGGTGGTGCGCGCATCGCGACGGCCGCCCTTCGCCGCAGAGGTCCCGACCTCGGACGCCCATCCTGCTGACGGGCGCTGGATAATCGCCCGCGACCGCCCACGGAGATCGCGTCTGCCCAAGCAGATCGAAGAGCCAGACATGGGCGAATCGATGGTGAGCGTAGGGCGGCAGCTTCGCGGTGCGGTCCTCAGCGATCGGCTCGTCGGCGTGTCTCTTTGTTGGCTGCCACCGTACCGAGACGTGGTGATCACTTCAGTCGGATCCACGGGATCAAGTCCGCGTTCGAGACGCCGGGGACAGGGGCTTCGCTCGGTGCCGAGGTCGGCGCGGGTCGCGGTCGCGGGGTCGCGGGCGCGAGGCTGCCGTGGACGATCGACGTCTCCTCGATCATCGTGAGGTGCCCGATCGTCACGTTCTTCGTCGACGAGAACATGTCGCCGATGATTGCGGCAACGGTCGCCGCGGCGGTCTCGACCTTCGCTGCGCGTCCGGTCGGCTTCGCGCGGTGAAACTCCGGTCCGGGCGTCGCGTTCGACGAGTCGAGGATCGCGTCCCGCCGGGACGGATCGCCCGGGAGCTCGCTCAATTTCGGCATCACGCTTGGCCGCGAATTGCCGCCGAGACAGCCCGAGAGTCCGAGCACGAGGCTCGGGATGACGAAGGCGCGCATGCGGACCGCATACGCACGGTGCGTGCCGAGAGTTCGCCACGTCGTGTCGTGTGGTTAGGCGATGCGAGCGTTGCGCCATCGCCACAGGGTGAGCCAACCCGACCACAGTCGACGCAGGGCAGAGCGACTCGGTGCGACGACGGCGGCTATTGGCTCTTCGGCAGCGTCTCGATCTCGATGCGCTTCGCGGGCGCGAGCCAGCGGCCGATCGCCGCGGTGATGGTCGCTGGCGTGACCGCGCGGTACTTCTCGAGCTCGCTCGCGAGCATGTCGGGCTCGTTCGCATAGAGCATGCCGCGCTGGAGGAGGCCGACCCGGCGCGTGAGGCTCGACAGGCCCCAGATCGTCGCCGCCTCGCGCCGCGTGATCTGGCGCTCGACGGCGATCGCATCGGCACCCTGCGAGCAGACCTCGTCGAGGATCGCGCGCACGGCGGAGGGATCGACACCGGTGCGCAGATCGACGGCGACGTGGACCTCGCCGCCGAGGCGACCGTTCATTGTCCACGCGGAGACGCGCTGCGCGAGCGGAGCGTCGTAGACGAGGCGGCGCCACAGGGCGCCGGTACCGACGGCAGACCAGGCGGCCGTCAGGATGTCGAGCTCGGCCTCGTCGTCGCCGAGCGCTGTCGGACCGAGCCACGCGCGGTGGACGCGGCGAAGCGTCGCGAACGGATCGTTGACCTCGGTGTGAGTCGCGCCGGGTGGCGGGGCGACGGGGCGCGGGCGCGCGGGGCGCTGCGAGCGAGGGAAGGTGCCGAAGTACTTGTCGACGAGTGCATCGACATCGTCGGGAACGTCGCCTGCGATCACGAGCGTCGCGTTCGCGGGCACGTACCACGTGCGATAGAACGCGAGGACGTCGTCGAACGTCGCGGCCTGGATGTCGTCGTGGCGACCGATCGTGAGGTGGCGTAGCGGGTGGGCATCCGGATACAGCGCGAGGCCGACCGCGAAGCGCTCCGCGCCGTAGGGGACATTCTCGTAGCGCTGGCGGCGCTCGGCACGCACGACCGACTGCTGCGTGATCAAGCGCTCGACGTCGAAGCCGTCGGCGAAGTAGCCCATGCGATCACTCTCGATCCACAGCGCGAGCTCGAGCTGATGCGAGGGGAGCACCTCGTGATACGCGGTGCGATCGGCGCTGGTCGAGGCGTTGGCCTCGCTCGACCCGGCACGCTTGAGAACGTCGTAGTGGTGAAAGCCGCCGAGCCGCGCGGGCGACGCCTTGAACAGGTGCTCGAACAGATGTGCGAAGCCCGTGCGATCCGCGCGCTCGTCGGAGCTGCCCACGCGATACCAGACGCTCGCGCAGATCTGCGGCACCGTGTGATCGGGGTGGACGATCACCTCGAGGCCGCATGGCAGCACGCGGCGATGCACGGCGAGGCGCGGGAAGTCGCCCTCGAAGCGGACCGCGTCGATCTCCTCGCTCACGGCTCCTCCCGCGTGCGCGTCAGCGAGAGCGCGAGCTGGTAGAGCTGGCGGCGCGGCTTGCCGGTGACGACGACGAGACGCGCCGCAGCGTCGCGGGGACCGAGGCCCTCGGCGAGCAGGCGACGAAGCTCGGCCTCGACGTCGACATCGGGCCGGATCATTGCCCCGCCCTCGACGACGAGCGTGCACTCGCCGCGCGGCGAGACGTCGGCATACTTCGCGGCGAGCTCGGCGAGCGTGCCGCGCACGTGCTCCTCGTGGAGCTTGGTCAGCTCGCGGCCGAGGCTGGCGCGCCGATCGTCACCGAAAGCCGCGGCGAGATCCACGAGCGTCGCGCCGACACGATCGGGTGCCTCGTAGAAGATCATCGTGCCGAGCTCGTTGCGCAGCGTACCGAACAGCTCCTGTCGTGCACCGCCCTCGCGCGGCGGAAAGCCGAGGAACGAGAACCGATCCGACGGCAGGCCCGAGCCGACGAGAGCTGCCAGGCAGGCCGACGGGCCCGGGATGACCTCGACCTTGGCGCCCGACGTCACCGCGGCCGCGACCGCGCGTGCGCCGGGATCCGAGACGCCCGGCATGCCGGCCTCGCTGATCACCGCGACACGCTTGCCCTCCGCGAGGGCACGGACCAGCTCCTGCGAGCGCTCCGCTTCGTTGCCCTCGAACAGCGAGACGATCCGGCGCGCCGGATTGCTCGGCCCGAGCGCGTCGGCGGATGCGAGCAGCGTCTTCGCGGCGCGCGTGTCCTCGGCGGCGATGATCTCGACCTCGCGCAGGATCCGCGCTGCCCGCAGCGAGAGATCCTCGAGGTTGCCGATCGGCGTCCCGACGACGTACAGCGTGCCGCTCACGTGCTCACCGGTATGGACCGTCCGGCCCGTAGTCGACGACGTCGGTCATCAGGTGCGGATGCACGGGAATCGCGCTGACGCCGTGGCAGTACCACTCGACGAAGCCGCAGCCGAAGCACGTGTAGACCTCGAGCTGGCCGAAGCCTTTCTCGATGTCGAGCTCCTTCGCGTAGGTGAGGAGCCAACCTTTGTGGGCCTCGGGCGCGTGCGTCAGCATCATCGGAACCGAGACCTGGGCGTTGATCTCACCGTGGCGCGTGGAGCTGTGCTCGCGGGGAATCGCGCGGAGGAACTTGAGCCCCTTGCAGCGCATGCACGGCAACGGCGGCCGCGTCGGCGAGGGCATCGGAATGATGCCGACCTTGACCGCGCACGGCACGCACGCCTGCATCTGCGCTTCTCGGTCCAGGGTTAGATCGTTCGCATCGCAGATCGTGCACTTCGCCATACGTCCGTGCAGTACCACGAGGGCTCAGTCGCGTGACATCGCGTCGATGTCGACCGCGGTGCCCAGCTCGGCCTCGAGGTACTTCTTGAGGCGATCGAGCATGCGCTTCTCGAGCTGGCGCGCGCGCTCGCGGCTGACCTGATAGCGGTCACCGATCTCCTGCAGCGTCAGCGGATCCTCGGTGAGCCAGCGGTCGCGGAAGATCGTCTGCTCGCGACCCTCGAGAGTCTGCGCGAACGTCTCGAGCTTGCCCTTGAGCAACGCGCTGAACTGGCTCTGCGCGACGTTGTGGTCCGGGCGATCGTCGCTCGGGAGGTAGTCGAGGCGGGTGCGCGTGCCCTCGTCGTCGCCGCCACTGCCGATCGGTGCATCGAGGGACGCCTCGGGCGCCGCGAGCCGGCGCTCCATGTCGATGACGTCCTTCTCACTGACGTCGAGCCGCTCGGCGAGGAGCTTGGAGCTGGGCTGGAAGCCGAGCTGCTCGAGCTTCTCCTTCTCCTTGCGCAGGTTGAAGAACAGCTTGCGCTGCGCCTGCGTGGTGCCGATCTTCACGAGGCGCCAGTTGTTGAGAATGAACTTGAGGATGTAGGCGCGGATCCAGAACGCCGCGTAGCTCGACAGCTTGACGCCGCGGAACGGATCGAACTTTCCCACGGCCTGGATCAGGCCGATGTTGCCCTCCTGCACGAGGTCGAGCAGGTTGCGATGCGCGCGACGGTACTCGTAGGCAATCTTCACCACGAGGCGGAGGTTCGCTTCGATCAGCTTGCGCGCCGCCGACGTATCGCCATGCTGGACGAGACGCGTCGCCAGCGACTTCTCCTCCTCGGGGGTGAGGAGCGGGTACCGGCGGACCTCGCGCATGTACACGGCCATCGGATCGCGCCGGGCGAGCGAGCCGCCGCGCGTCGAGACCTTGGGCTCGGGGGGCTCCGCGTCGTCGTCCGTGGTGGCCGGCTCCTCGGAGTCGGTGTCGACGACAGCCGCAGCGGCTTCGATCAGGTCGGGATCGACATCGCCGTCGGAAGACTTCTCGTCGTCTTCCTCGGCGTCCTCGTCCTCGCCTTCGGGATCTTTCTCAGCCGGCTTCTCGCCGACGTCGATCACCTTCTGGGAGGCGCGGCCTTTGCCTTTATTCCGCTCGGCCATCGCGTCGTCGACAACTGTACTACATGCGACCACGTGGCGGTCGCACCCGACGTGCGAGATGGGTCGTTGATCGTGCCTGGCACCTCACACATTGCGCCCTATAATCGGTGAATGCGCAGCCGGTTGAACCTGGCCCTGGTGGGGGTCGCAGGTGCTCTCGCCCTTGTACTCACGTTCGTCCGGCAGTCGCCCGAGGGGGTTCTCTCCCTCGAGCTCGACATGCAGGAGGTCCGTGCGGCACCCGGGCAGATGCGGACCCAGCGCCACGATCTGTCGGCGCTCGCGATCTTCAACAAGACGCTGCTCCGCATCAAGGATCGCTACGTCGATCCCGTGCGCGTCGATCCGAAGAAGATGCTCTACGCCGCGCTCGACTCGGTGCAGTTCAACGTCCCCGAGGTGTTGATCGAGCCGGATGCGGCGCGCAACAAGATCACCGTCGCGGTGAATGACAAGCGCGAGGTGTTCGATACCAGCGATGTCGACTCGCCGTGGCGCATGACGATCAAGCTGAAGAAGGTCTTTCGCTTCATCGAGACGAACATGAACGCCGGCGGCGATCTCGCGAAGGTCGAGTACGCCGCCGTCAACGGCATGCTGTCGACGCTCGATCCGCACTCGGTGCTCATGGATCCCGAGGCGGCGCGCGACATGGACGTGTCGACGAGCGGCAAGTTCGGCGGCCTCGGCATCGTGATCCGGATGATCGAGCGGAAGCTCACGGTCGTGAAGCCGATGAAGGACACGCCGGCGTGGCGCAAGGGCATCAAGGCCGGCGACTACATCGTTCGCATCAACAACGAGCCAACCGAGAATCTGACCTCCAACGAGGCCGTCGATCGCATGCGTGGTGACCCGAAGACCGGCGTCACGCTGTGGATCGAGCGCAAGGGCGAGTCGGCCGTCATGCGGTTCGACCTGATCCGCGACATCATTCGGGTCTCGCAGGTCGAGCACAAGCTGCTCGACAAGGGCGTCGGCTACATCAAGGTCAAGCAGTTCTCCAAGGCCATCTCCAGCGACGTCGCCGATGCGATGCGCGAGATGTCGGCGAAGGGCGCGACGTCGTGGATCCTCGACCTCCGCTACAACCCGGGTGGTCTCCTCGAGGAGGCGGTCCAGCTCTCGGACCTGTTCGTCGACTCGGGCACCGTCGTCACCACGGTGTCGGGCCGCGATCGTGAGGCGCGCCGCGCCGAGCACGGCTTTGGCGACACGACCTCGTCGCTCGTCGTTCTCGTCAACGGCGGCTCGGCCTCGGCCTCCGAGATCGTCGCCGGTGCGCTCAAGAACCTCGACCGCGCTGTCATCATCGGCACGCGCACGTTCGGCAAGGGCTCGGTCCAGGAGCTCTACGACAACGAGGATCGCAGCAAGCTCAAGCTCACGATCGCCCAGTACCTGACCCCTGGCGATCGCTCGATCCAGAACCTCGGCATCGTCCCCGACATCCAGCTCCAGCGGATGTACGTCCCCGAGAAGAACGACTCGCCCCAGGACTTCGTCCGCCTGCTCGCGCCGTCGCGCAGCTACGGCGAGAAGGACCTCGACGCGCACCTCGTGTCGACGTACGCGAAGGACACCGACAAGCCGACCCACGAGATCGGCTTCATCGTCGAGCGCAAGAAGCCCGTCGCTGGCGCCGGTGATGCCCCGGTGGCCCCGCCGACCGAGGACGAGGACGGCCCGGATGACGACGAGATCGTCGAGGACTTCGAGATGAAGTTCGCGAAGGAACTCGTCTCGAGCGTCAACACGTCGTCGCGGCCCAAGCTGGTCGCCGCCGCCGGCAAGCTCGTCACCAAGGTCCGCGCCGACGAGGAGAAGAAGCTCGTCGCCGAGCTGTCGAAGATCGGCGTCGACTGGTCGGCGCACGCGCAGGCCGAGGCCGGCGCCGCGAACCTCGACGTCTCGCTGTCGACGGTTCCGGCAACAAACCTCAAGGCCGGCGACATCGTCAGCGTCACGGCGACGGTCAAGAACACCGGCGCGGGCTCGGCCTACCGCGTGCTCGCCCGCGTCCAGGGCGATGACCCCGTGTTCGAGGACACCGAGCTGCCGATCGGCAAGGTCGGCGCCGGCGAGACCAAGACGTTCACCGCGAAGATGCAGGTCCCCAAGGACGCACTCGATCGCGTCAACCGCCTCGGTCTCGAGGTCAAGGAAGCGCGCAACGCGACCGTCCGCGTGTCGCCTGCCGTGGTTCGCATCGAGGCCGCTCCCCGCCCGGTGTTCGCGTACCAGTACCAGCTCGTCGACGAGGGCAACGGCGACGGCCTCGTGCAGCGCGGCGAGAAGTTCAAGCTCCAGGTGACCGTGAAGAACGCCGGCGCAGGCGCCACGTCCGATGCCACCGTGCTCCTCCGCAACGCGACTGGCGATGGCGTGACGCTGTCGAAGTCGCGCTTCGAGCTCAAGGACACGCTGCCGCCGAACCAGATCAGGGACATCGAGTTCCCGCTGCAGACCGACGCCACGCTCAAGGGCGACGAGCTGATCGTGGAGCTGATGGCCTACGACTCCGCGCTTGACGTGCAGACCAGCCAGAAACTCAAGTTCAAGATCTCGCCGTCGGTGGCCGGCCCGCCGGCGAGGGGGGGGGT
>JANOPP010000100.1:0-28976 GCA_031421915.1 Myxococcales bacterium
CCGCCTCCCGGCGGTGCCCCTGCCAGGACGGAATATTGGACCTCCATGGGGCGTAGGCGGAGATGTCGATGCGCAAGGTCGAACTGGTTCTCGTGGCGCTCTGTGCGTCCGTCGTGGGCTGTGGTGGGGGTGGGAGCAAGACGAAGGGAGACCTCTCGGTCGCCGGTACACCGACCGGCGAGATCACCGGGCAGATGCGCGTCGTCCTCGCGTTCTCCAAGCCGATGGTCGGCGTGGACCAGATCACCCGGCCCGCCGCATCGCCACCGCTGACGGTGTCGCCGCCGATCGCGGGCACCGCGACCTGGGCCGACGACAAGACCCTGACGTTCGTCCCGACCGAGTCGTTGCCGGTGTCGACGAAGTTCGTCGTCACGGTACCGGGCAGTACGAAGGCTCTCGATGGTAGCGCGCTCGGCATTCCGACCACGTTCGAGTTCTTCACCGAGCGGGTGACGGGCACGCTCGACGTGGTCGGCTCGCGCACGCGCTCGACCAAGGACCAGATCGTCAGCATCACCTTCAGCCAGGAAGTCGCGGCCGACCAGCTCGCGCAGCACTGCGCGTTCACGGCAGGTACGCAACAGATCAAGGCCAAGCTCGCGCCCGACAGCGCGACCGGTCCTGCGAAGGCGTTCTCGTTCATGCCCGTCGCCGACCTCGCGATGGCGACGGACTGGCAGGTCGTCTGCAAGGCGGGCCTCAAGGGCACTGTCGGCAACATCGGCCTCGCGGCGAACGTCGAGGACAAGTTCCACACGTTCGGGCCGTTGCGGTTCGTCAGCCTCGAGCCCAACGCGCAGGACATCATCCCCGACGAGAGCCTGCGCCTCGCGATCGCGTTCACGAACCCACTCGCGCCGCCCTACCAGATGAAGATCACGCCACCGGTGCCGGGGTTCCCCGAGCGCTGCAACAGCCTCGGCGACGATCCGGCCGGCATCAGCTGCGCGGCGCAGCTCGATCCGCAGACCGCCTACACGCTGACGATCGATGCGACGCAGAAGGACGTGTTCGGGCAGGTGCTCGACAAGCCACAGATGCTGTCGTTCAAGACGACCGACGCGAAGCCGACGATCTCGATGGAGTCGGGCTACTTCGTCGCGGAGCTCAAGCGCCCCGTGATCCCGGTGTGGACACGCAACGTGACGTCGCTGCAGCTCCGGGCCGTCGAGATCACGCCGGCGAACTTCCACGTGCTGTCGCCGCTGATCAACTGGTGGGACTCCAAGCCTGCCGATCTGGCGAAGACCAAGCTCGTCGCCAAGGACAAGACGCTCGCGATCGCCGGCGCGAAGAACACGTGGGGCCAGCACCCGATCAGCGCGACCGAGCTGTTCGGCGGCACGCCGGGGCCCGGCATGTTCTACGTCGAGCTCGGCTCGACCGAGGTCGCGAGCGCGCCCTACGAAGGCGGCGGCCGACAGAAGGTGCTCGTCAACTTCACGGACATCGGCGTCGTCAGCAAGCTGTCGCCGACGCGCGGCCTCGTGTGGGCGACCAAGCTCTCGACCGGCAAGCCGCTCCCCGGCGCGACGGTCACCGTCCGCGATTCGACGGGCAAGCAGACGTGGTCGGGCACGACGGACGCCGACGGTGTCGCGGTCCTGCCGGGCACCAGCAAGCTGAACAAGGAGGTCGCGCCGACCGTCAGCGAGAACGACGAGGAGGGTGGCGGCGGCGAGGAGAGCAGCGGCGAGATGCGGATCTTCGTCGCACAAGGCACCGACTGGACGATGGTCAACCCGACGCGCTCTGGTGGCCTCGCCGCGTGGAACTACAACGTCTCGCAGGACTACGACAAGGCACCGATCCGCCTGCGCGGCTTCATGCACACCGATCGCGGCCTCTATCGCCCCGGAGACAAGGTTCACGTCAAGGGACTCGCGCGCGTGACCAAGCTCGGCGAGCCGCTCGCGACGCCCGGCGAGGGCAAGAAGGTGAAGGTCGAGGTCGATGGCCCACAGGGCAAGACGTTCACCGAGGCCGAGGCGAAGATCAGTCCGTTCGGCGGCTTCTGGTTCGATCTCGATCTGCCGGCCGACGCGCGGCTCGGCGACTACCTCATCCGCGCCAGGCTCGAGCACGGGACGTTCACGCGCGAGTTTACCGTCGAGGAGTTCCGCCCGGCGACCTTCGAGATCAGCGGCAAGGTCAAGGAGACGCAGCTCGTCCGCAAGGGCTCGATCAAGGCGACCATCGAGGCCAAGTACCTCTACGGTGCTCCTCTCCGCGCCGGCAACGTCAGCGTTGCAGTCCACGCGCGGCCGCGCCGTGTCGAGTTCGAGAAGTACGAGGGGTTCTCGTTCCTCGACGAGCGCCGCTACGACGCGTACTCGTACTACGAGTCCGACGACTCGCAGATGCTGGTCACCGAGGCCGAGGTCGCGCTCGACCCGACGGGCAAGGGCACCGTCACGCTGCCCGTCGGTGCCGACGACGTCAGCACTGATTCGGATCTGCTCGTGCGTGCGAACGTCACCTCGCCTTCGAACGAAGTGATCAGCAAGACGTTCACGGTGCCGTACTTCCGCTCGCGCAAGTACTTCGGCATCAAGTCGCCGGGCTACTTCCTCGACGTCAAGAAGCCGCAGAAGTTCCAGGTCATGGCGGCCGGCGCCGACGGCAAGGCGCTCGACGGTCCGGCGAAGCTGACCGTCACGCGTCGCGACTACAACTGCGTATGGGAGGACTGGGGCTATCGCGGATCCTACCAGTGCAAGGAGTCGATCCAGACGATCCTCAGCAAGACGCTGCAGCTCACCGCGGGGGCACCCGCCGCGTTCGAGTTCACGGCCGAGACCGGCGGTGACTACTGGGTCGTCGTCGAGGGCATGAGCGACAAGGACGAGGCGTCTCCCGCCGCGGTCCAGATCTACGCGTGGGGCGACGGCGGCGGTTCCTGGCGCAGCAGTGACTCGCTGTCGTTCGACATCGTCGCGGACAAGAAGGAGTACAAGGCCGGCGACACGGCGACGCTGATCCTCAAGACGGATCTCGCCGAGGCGACGGGCCTCGTCACGATCGAGCGCGACGGCGTGATCGAGAAGCGCCTGATCACGGTGACGCCGAAGGCGAAGCACATCACCGTGCCGATCACCGCGGCTCACGCACCGAACGTCTACGTCAGCGTCTCGCTCGTGCAGGGCCGGATGGGCGAGGGAACGCGCGGCAAACCGCGGATGCGGATGGGCCTCGTCAACCTCCCGGTTCGCCCCGAGGACAACAAGCTCACGGTCACGATCGAGACCGACCAGAAAGACTACCGCCCGGGCGCGAAGGTCATCGCGACCGTCAAGGTCACCGATGCGAGCGGCAAGCCCGCATCTGCAGAGGTCTCGATCACCGCGGCCGATGAGGGCGTGCTGTCGCTGATCGGCTACCAGACTCCGGATCCGATCCCCACGTTCTACGCTCCGTGGGGGATCGCCGTCAGCACGGCGACGCAGCTCGAGTACATCCGCGACATCCCGGGCCCGAACGTCGAGCGCCCGGCCTCGGGTGGCGATGCGCCGGGGACGCTGCGCTCGCGGTTCGCCGCGACGGCCGTGTGGACGCCAGGTGCGGTGACGAACGCCAACGGCATCGCCACGGTGGAGTTCGCGGCGCCGGACAACCTGACCGCGTTCCGCATGATGGCGGTCGCCGCCGACAAGACGTACCGGTTCGGCTCGGCCGATCAGCGGTTCACCGTGTCCAAGCCGCTCCAGCTCCTGCAGGCCCTGCCGCGGTTCCTGAACCTGGGCGACAAGCTGCAGGGCGGGGTGGTCGTGCACAACGAGACCGGCGCCGCGGGCAGCGCGGTCGTCACGCTCGTCACCGACGGCAAGATCACGGCGGCTGGCGGCACCGAACGCACCGTGCAGATGGCCAAGGGCGCGCACGTGCCCGTCCTGTTCGATCTCACGGGCGCCGAGCTCGGCGACGCGGCTCTCACGTTCTCCGTGAAGATGGGGAACGAGCGCGATGCCGTGAAGTTCACACTGCCGGTGCAGCACCCGTCGCCCGTCGAGGCGCACGCGGTCGCGCACGGTGCCGCGAAGGATGCGACGAAGATCCCGCTCGCGATGCCACCGAACGCGATCCCCGCGACCGCGGAGCTCGTGGTCTCGCTCGATCCCGACGGCCTTGCCGGCCTCGAGGATGGGCTCCGCGATCTCGTCGGCTATCCGTACGGCTGCCTCGAGCAGACGACGTCCAAGGTCATTCCGATGCTCGCGGTCCGTGACCTCGCCGAGTCGCTCGACATCAACGGGCTCACCGGCGCGAAGCTCGAGGGCTTCGTGAAGGCGGGCATCGCGAAGATCGGCCGTCACCAGACGGTCTATGGCGGCTTCTCGCTGTGGCCCGGTGGCGAGCCCGAGGCCTACTACACGGCGTACGCGCTATGGGGCCTCTACCTCGCGAAGCAGAGCGGCTACACGGTCGACGCTGCGCGGATCGCGGACGGTCTCGAGTATCTGCGCAACGACGGCAAGAGCCCGGATCAGTCGCGGCCGTACTACAACGAAGCAGGCAACCTCGGTTCGCAGGCCTTCGCGCTCTACGTCCGCGCGGTCCTCGGTGACAAGGATACGCAGGCCGCGACCAAGCTGGCCACGAACGCGAAGCTGCCGATCTACGGCAAGGCCTACGTCGCGCGCGCGCTCGCGGCAGGCGTCGGCGCCAAGGATCCCGCGGTGGCCAAGCTCGTCGCCGAGCTCGGTGTGCTCGCGAGTGCGGCGGCGAAGGCCGATGCAATGATCGAGGAGCCCGATGAGAAGGGCATGCGCTACTACATGTCGAGCGGCTTGCGAACCACGGCCGCGGTCCTCGCGGTCCTCGTCGAGCTCGATCCCAAGCACGAGGCGGTCAAGCCGCTCGTTCGCGCGCTGATGAAGAAGCGGCGCACGACCGAGTATCTCGACACCCAGGAGAACATCTACTCGCTCCTCGCGCTGACGAGCTACGCGAAGACGGCCGGTGGCACCCCACCGTCGGTCACCGTCGAGCTCGGCGGTCAGACGCTCGTCTCGGGGGCGCTCGGTGGCAAGCAGCGGCTCCGCGTGGTGACCGTTCCGTTCACTGCAGGCGAGCTGTCGATCGTGCCCAAGGGCGAGGTCCACTACTCGGTCGAGGTTCGCTATCGCCGCACGCCGGACTCACTCAAGCCGGTGACGGCGGGGCTCGTGATCTCGCAGGAGTACCTCGACGAGGCGGGCAAGCCGAAGACGACGTACAAGGTCGGCGACGTGGTCGTGGTGCGCACGGCGACGCAGCTCGACGAGGACTCCAGCCACATGATGGTGTCCGTCCCGCTGCCCGCAGGCTTCGAGGCGCTCAACTCGCGGTTCGCGACCGTCGGCACGGCCGGCATCAAGCAGACCCAGGATTGGGGCACGTACCGCGAGATGTACGACAACCGCGTCGACTTCGCGTCGGAGTGGAGCTCGCGGGGCCAGTACGTCCACGAGTTCACGATGCGCGCGACCTCGGTCGGGACGTTTGCGCGGCCGCCGACGGTGTCGGAGCTGATGTACGAGCCTGCCACGCGAGCGCAGACCGGCCTCGACATGATCGAGATCAAGGCGAAGTAGTGATCGCTGCGCTCCGTGCGTTGTGGCGACGGCGCTGGCTGCGGCGCGTCGCGTACGCGTTCGGTGGTCTCGCGGGGCTGTGGCTCCTCGCGGCGATGTCGTGGGCGATCGCGATCCGCGTCGCCGACTTCCCGGTGCACCTCCTGGACAAGGCGTCGGCGACGTCGCTCGCGGTCGTCGATGCCAATGGCGTGATGCTGCGGCAGGAGGCGACCAGCGCGGGCGCGCGCGAGCGCTGGATCTCCGTCGACCAGATCTCGCCGCACCTGATCGCCGCGACACTGTCGTCCGAGGATCACGACTTCTACGATCACGCAGGCGTCGACTGGAGCGCGATGGCGCGTGCGGCCTGGCTCAACGTGAAGGGAGGGGACGTCGAGTTCGGCGGCTCGACCGTCACGATGCAGCTCGTTCGCCTCACCGCGAATCCATCTCGCAGCCTCGCCGGCAAGGTCCGACAGATGATCCTCGCCGGGCGCATGGAGCGCTCGCTGTCCAAGCGCGAGATCCTCGAGCAGTACTTCAACCGCGTCTACTACGGCAACGGTGCGTGGGGTGCCGAGCAGGCCTCGCGCGTCTACTTCGGCAAGTCCGCGGCCGAGCTCTCGATCGGCGAGGCTGCGATGCTCGCCGTGATCCCGCGCGGCCCGACGTACTACGATCCGTTCGATGCCTGGCCGCGGGTGAAGGCCCGTCGCGCGCACATCCTCGGACTGATGGAGAAGCGCGGGAACATCTCCGCCGAGGCGCGCGCGCTCGCGGAGCGCATCCCGATCGATCTGGAGGCACACCGGCCGCACTTCCGTGCGCCGCACTTCGTCGAGCTGGTCAAGGAGCGGCTGCCACCTGCGTTCCGGATCGGCGCGTCCGTGCGGACCACCCTCGACTGGGATCTCCAGCGCCGCGTCGAGACCGCGCTGTCGACGCACCTCGATCGGCTGTCGTCGCGCAACGTCACGCAGTCCGCGATCGTGGTGCTGCGCAACTCCGACGGTGCGGTCCTCGCGCTCGTCGGCTCGCGCGACTACACCGACCGCGCGCGCAAGGGCGCGTTCAACGGGGTGACCGCGCGCCTCCGCCCTGGCTCCACGCTCAAGCCGTTCGTCTACGCGGCAGCGATCGAGATGGGCGATACGCCGGCGACGATCGCGAACGACGTTGTTCTCCCCGAGGATGCGCACCAGTTCTACACGAAGGACGTCAAGAGCCACGGCTTCGCGCGGTACCGCGAGTCGCTCGCGGGCTCGTACAATCTCTCCGCCGTCCACACGCTTCAGCGCGTTGGCCTCGACACCGTGCTCCGCAAGCTGCGCACGGCAGGTCTCTCGACGCTCGATCGCCCCGACGCCGAGTACGACTGGGGCCTCGCCATCGGTCACGCGGAGACCCGCTTGCTCGACCTGACCGCCGCGTTCTCGACGTTTGCGCGCGGTGGCCGGCCGATCGCGCCGCGCATGGTCGACCTCGCTCGCACGCCGACCGGCGAGACGTGGACCGAGCCGACGGTCGTCCGCGACCGCGTGTTCTCCGAGGTGGTCTCGTACATCCTGTTCGACATCCTCAGCGATGCCGACGCGCGCAAGCCGATGTTCGGCGACCGCGTGCCGCTGAACCTGCCGTTCCCCGTCGCGCTCAAGACCGGCACGACCAAGGCCTATACCGATCTGTGGGCGATCGGCGTGACCCGCGAGTACACGGTCGGTGTGTGGTCGGGGAACTTCGACGGCGCACCGACGCACCACGTGATGTCGACCGAGGGCGCGACTCCGCTCGTGCGCGCCGCGTACACGGCGATCGCCGCCCGCTACGGCGATCCGACCGCACCGCCGCGGCCCGAGGCGGTCGTGAGCGCGACGATCTGTCCGCTCTCCGGCAAGCGGCCGGGCCCGCACTGCGAGCACTCCAAGCGCGAGCTGTTCGTCGCCGGCAAGGTGCCGACCGAGACCTGCGACTGGCACCAGCTCGTGTGCGGCGTTCCCTCGGTTGTCTATCCGAAGCAGCTCCGCGCGTGGGCGCAGGTCTACGGCAGGAGCAAGCCGTCTCTGTGCGAGCCCGCGCCACCGCACGGTGCCGTCCGCATCACGTATCCAGTCGAGGGCGCGCGCTTCCTCCTCGAGCCCCACCGCCCTGCGACGAACCAGCGCCCACCGCTAGCGGCCGTGCCGGTCGCGGCCGATCTGCGCTGGACGATCGATGGCGAGCCCGCCGAGACCTGGATCCCGACGCCTGGAACGCACCGCGTCGCGGTCACGCGTGGTGACGCCTTGGACGAGATCTCGATCGTGTACGAATAGCGCAGCCGCTCCCGTGTCGCGCTGCGACGCAGTGCAGCGAACCGCCTCGTGTTTTCTGCCGCGAACGCTATCCGCGCGGGGTGAGCAGTGCGGTAAGACGTGGTGGCCGTATGAGCTCCAGCTCGCCAACGCCGATCCGCCCCTCTGTCGCTGGCCAGTTGCCCGCGGCGAAGGCCCTCCAGATCTACGACGTGATGCTCCGCGCCCGGTTGCTCGAGGAGCGCCTCATCACCATGTACAAGCAGGGTGACGGCTACTTCTGGATCGGTGGCCCCGGCGAGGAAGCGTTCAACGTCCCGCTCGGCATGCTCGTCGACAAGGGCTCGGGCACGGACCACGACTACCTGCATCTCCACTATCGGTCGACCGCAACGCTCCTCGCGATGGGCGCCGATCCGGTCGACTCGCTGCGCCAGATGAAGAACGTCGCGAGCGATCCGTACTCGAAGGGCCGCAACTTCGCGGGCCACTTCTCGGTCCGCAAGTGGAACGTCGCGCCGGTCAGCTCCCCGATCGAGGTCCAGTTCTCGATCGCGATCGGCACCGCGCGCGCTCAGCGCACGGGCACCGGCGCGAAGGGCATCACGATCGTCCAGGGTGGAGACGCCGGCACGGCCGAGGGCGACTTCGCCACGGCGCTCGTCTGGAGCTCGCGCAAGGGCGCCGAGCTCCCGCTCCTCATGATCGTCACCAACAACCGGTACGGCATCTCGACGCCGTTCGCCGGCCAGCACGGCTACGACCAGATCGCCGATCGCGGCAAAGCCTTCGGCATGCCGACCGCGGTGATCGACGGCAATGATCCCGAGACGAGCTACGCCGCCCTCCAGACCGCGCTCGAGTACGTGCGGACCGAGCGCAAGCCGTACCTGCTCGAGGCGATGGTCTCGCGGCTTCGCGGTCACTCGTCGGCGAGTGGCGCGAACATCGCCAAGGACGAGGTCGACTGCCTCGACAAGTTCGAACACACGCTCGAGGAGCGGCAGCTGATCACGCGCTCGCAGATCGAGCAGCTCCGCACGAAGTACACGAACGAGCTCGCCGAGGCCACCCAGCGCGTTCGCCAGGAGGCGCCGCCGACCCCGGAGTCGATCTGGGAGCACGTGTTCGCGGACAAGAACCTCGTCGGCGGGGAGTCCTGACATGGCGACGATGATCCAGGCGATCCGCATGGCGCTCCATGTCGGTGAGTCCCGGCTCGGTGTCACCGACATCTTCGGCGAGGACGTCGGCGCGCCGCTCGGCGGTGTGTTCACCGGCACCCAGGGCCTCGAGACCGCGTGGAACACGCCGCTCGACGAGCGCGGCATCATCGGTACCGCGATCGGCCTCGCGCTCGCGGGGCGCCGCCCGGTCGCCGAGATTCAGTTCTGCGACTACGCGTTCAACACGATCGATCTTCTCAAGATCGCGGGCAACACGTACTGGTCCACCGGCGGCGACTGGAACGTGCCGATGGTGATGATGACGCCCGTGGGTGCAGGCATCCGCGGCAGCCTCTATCACTCGCACTCGTTCGACGCGATGGCGACGCGGATTCCCGGCTGGAAGATCGTCATGCCGTCGAATCCACGCGACGCGTACGGCCTCCTGCTGTCCGCGATCGTCGATCCGAACCCCGTGATGTTCCTGATGCCCAAGGCGCTGCTCCGCGTGAAGAGCAAACCTGGCGAGGAGATCGGTGGCGAGCCGGCCGACGACAAGGTGCTGTCACACATGATCGATGCTCCGCTCGGCGACCGCACCGCGTGGAAGCCGAAGTGGCCCGACCTCGAGGATCTGTTCATCCCGATCGGCAAGGCGCGGATCGCGCGCGAGGGCAGCGACGTCACGGTGCTCACCTACGGACGCAACGTCCCGATGGCGCTCGCGGCAGCCGAAGAGCTTGCCGCCGAGGGCATCGAGACCGAGGTCGTCGACCTGCGCTCGCTGCACCCCTACGACTGGGATGCGATCACGGCGAGCGTCCGCAAGACGAACCGCGTCCTGTGTGTCAACGAGGACACCGAGATCACGAACTTCGGCGAGCACCTGATCCGCAGGATCACGGAGGAGCTGTTCTACGAGCTCCACGCGCCGCCCAAGCTCCTCGCGGGCGCACACATTCCGGGCATCGGTCTCGCCGACAACCTCGAGATGGCGAGCGTCCCGCAGACGAGCACCATCAAGGCTGCGATCGCCGACCTCGCCGCGCACGAGCCCTGAGCGGAACTGGTCAGAGCACGACGGAGAGGTCGAGCTGGGCGAGGCGCGCGCCGAGGACCGAGACCTAGAGACCTAGAGACCTAGAGCGTAGCGCGCAGGAACGCGAGCACTTCGCCGCACAGCACCGGGAGGTACGCCGGGCGGTCGAACCCCGGCGGATCCTGCGACGGCGGGAACAGGGGCCCCGTCATCGCCGGCGGGAACGGGCTGAGGAACGAGAAGTGCCCTGCGTTCTCGACCATCCGATAGTCGACGCGCGCAGGGTCCGGGAAGTTCGGCAGCAGCACCTTGTCGTAGAACACCGGCGAGTGCTGGTCGTGCTCGCCGGTGCGTAACATCACCGGGATGGTCACGCCGGCGAGCGAGCCCGCCGCCATCAGCCACGGCGCTGCGGGGGCCAGCAGCACGGCGGCACGCACGCGCGCGTCGTGAACGACGTCGAAGGGAATCGTCGTGCCGTCGGGGTTGTCGTGCGGGAGGGATACCGGATTTCCGCCCGCCACCGCGAGCGCGGTGTAGCCACCGAGCGAATGCCCGATCACGCCGACCCCGCTCGTCGACAGCCGCGGTCCGATCTCTGGATCGGCGAACGCGGCGTCGATCACCACCACGATGTGGCGCGGGCGGTTCACGAGGTTCGCCCTCGTCTTCGCGAGCGCGTCATCCATGCGCGTGTTGCCCGGGTGCGCGAACAGCACGACCACGAACCCCGCGCGCACCAGGAACGACGCCATGTCGCGGAGCACCCACGGCACCGAGCCGGTCCCGTGCGAGATGACGACGAGCGGGAACTGCTTCCCGACGCACGGTGCCCCCATGGCGACCTCGAGCGAGTAGGTGCCGAAGCGCTCCTCGCGGGCTTCACCGTCCGCCGGGTAGAGCAGCCACGTCGGCACGCGGACACCCTGGACTGCATCCGTCACCGCGATCGCACGACAGCCGACCGTGAGCACGGTCGGAGCATAGACGGATCGGTCGGTTGGCGACCAGGGATAGTCCGCTGGCGGGCCTCGCTATCGTGGGATCCGGTGTGGATCGCCACAGTGAGGACATGAAGCATGCAATCGCCGTCCTCGCCGTCCTCGCCGCCACCGCCACCGCCCAGGCGGACGCCACGCTCTCGGCCTCCGCGAAACCGACCCAGGAGCTGAACGTCAACGTGTTCCGCAGCCCCTCGATCGGTCTGGAGTACCGCCGCGGAGCGTTCGCGGTCCACGGCGGTGCATATCCAACCATCCTCTCGAAGGACGCGATGGGCGCCTACGAGACGAGCTGGTTCGCGCGTGCAGGCCTGACGTTCCACTTCCTCCCGAAGTCCTGGTACGGCCAGCGGCCATCCGAGTTCTTCGTCTCGGCCTCGTACCTGCGTGGCCTCAACCTCGACCACGGTAACGCTGCGATCGTCGATCTCGGCTATCGGTGGATGATCTGGCGCGGTCTCAACGTCCGTCTCGGTGTCGCCGTCCTCGCCGAGCGGAAGCATGACGTGAAGATCAACCCGACTCCGGGCCTCGGCTGGAGCACGTCGTGGTGACCCCGCGCTGGATGTCCCGCATCGGTGGTGGCGCGCTCGTCGCGGGCAGCCTGGGCTTCATCGCCGTGTTCAGCTACCTCGCGCAGGCGTTCGGGTACCCCGACGTCCTCGATCATGCGGCGAGCGACGTGCTGCCGGCACTCGCGGCTGGCGGCTCGTCGCTGCGCGCCGCATGGGTTCTGTACGGTGCCCTCCCGCTGACACTGTTCATCGGTGGGCTGGTCTCGATGCAGCTCCTCGAGCGAGGAGGCGGGCGCACACTCGCGCGCTTCGGTGGTGCGTTCGCGACGCTGGCAGCGATGTCGATGATGGTCGGCCTCCTGCGCTGGCCGACGATCCAGTGGGCGCTGGCGGAGCGCTGGGCGGAGGCGACGGGATCACAGCGTGCGGTCTACGCCGCGCTCTTCGACGGTGCGAACACGTACCTCGGCAACGTGTTCGGCGAGTACCTCGGCGAGACCATGCTCGCGGGCTGGTTCGTCACGATGGGGGCTGCACTGCGCGGCCTGAATCACCGCCTGCTCGGCGCCGGCTCGTTCGCGATGGGCCTCGTCGTAACGATCTCCGCGCAGCGTCAGCTCACGGACCTCGTCAACCCGATCTCCGAGGTCAACAACCTCCTGCTGCCGGTGTGGCTGATCGTCCTCGGTGTCGTCGTGTGGCGCGATCTCAAGGCGGTGCCGCCGCGGCCTGAAATGCTCTCGGCGTCTGTCCCGTCCACCGTTTGAACGCCCGGAAGAACGCTGTCGGGCTCTGGAACCCGGTGAGGTACGCGACCTCGCTCGCCGTGACCGTGCCGCGCGCGAGGTACCGCTTGGCGAACTCATGGCGCACGTCGTCGAGCAGTTCGACGAACCGCGTGTCTTCGTCGGCGAGCTTGCGGTGCAGGCTGCGACCGCTCATGCCGAGCCGCTTCGCGATCGCCTCCATCGTCGTGTCGCCGCCGTTCATCGACTCGATCAGCTCGGTCCGGACGCGCGACGAGGTCGGGGCATCGGAGACGAACCGCTCCGCGAGCGCCTTGCACTGCGCGTCGAAGTAGTCGCGCAGCCGTGAGTTCGATGACGTCACCGGTACGTCGAGAATGCCCGGTGGATAGACGAGCTCGTCGAGGAGTGCGCCGAACGCTGGCTCGACGCCAAATGCCTCGCGATACGCGTGCGTCGCGGCAGGGGCGTCGTGGGCCAGCTTCACCGCGATCGGCGCGATCGGAGTCCTCGCGAGCCGCCGCGCCGCAGCTGCCATGTCGGCCACGGCGAGCTCGACCGCCGCACGGTACGCGGCGCTCCGCTTCGGGACGGGCCACGGGTAGTGGATCAAGCGGATGCAGTCGCTCTCGACCTGGAGCTCCCAGCGTGCCCCGGTGTTGTAGAGCGCGCGGTACTTCGCGGTGCGGTGGAACGCCTCGCCGAGCGTCGCGCAGCTGATCGCAAGGAAGCCAAACACCTCGTTGTCTTCGAGCTCGAAGCCAGCCGCGACGGTGAGCGCGAAACTCGGCACGCGCACTGCGTCGAGGACCCGGTCCCAGACGTCGATGTAGCGGTCAGCGGAGACGTGCAGATCCGCCGCGGGAGGTCCGTCGGCACCGAGGCCTGCGGCATGGAACAGCGGCGCTCCCGATGCTCCCGAGCGCACGGCGGTCGTGATCACCGCGTACGGCACCACGCTGCTGATCGAACCCTCCATTCCGAAGGTCGACACTACGGCGAATGCCGGTCTCTGGTGCGGATCGCGCGATGAAAACCCGTGTTACCGATCCAGGCATGCCCCCGAAGAAGAAGGCACCCGTCATGGGCGCTCGCTGACGCATGGCGAGGGCGAAGGCTCTGCGTGCGCTCGCGGATGCCGCGAAGCTCGCTCCGTTGCTCGCGCAGTGCGAGGCGCGCGTCGCGTCTCGCCAGTGGGCAAGCGGTTGGATCTGGAGTCCCGAGCCGTTATGGTTCGAGCGCAACCAGTACTCGCGCGGTCGCAAGCTCGCGAAGCAAGGGTCCACGAAGCAGATTGCGAAGCAGTACGGCTACGACGCCGAGGGTGGTGTTGTTCGGATCCGGGACTGGTCGGGGTTCCTTGGCAAGTGGCACGAGGAGGAGCTGTTCGTTCCCGAGGACGACCGCACGGTCATCGCGTATCGGTTTCGCGTCGACGGCACGCTGCTCAACGTCCACCGCTACGTTCACGACGATGACGGCCTCCTCGTCGAGCACGAGATCTATTTCGCCGAGGCCAAGCGGAGCGGCGCGCAAACGTTCGTGTGGGAGGATGGCCTGCTCACGCGTGTCGACGTCGAGCGCTGGGGCCAGAGCTGGACGCTCGAATGGAACGACCTCGGCCTGCTGCGCGCGATCTTCTCGGTCTCGCCCGGCCACCCGCCCACCGAGATCTATCGGCGCCCGGAGAAGGGCGAGACGCTCGGTGGGCTCCTCGACGTGATCTCGGAGCGGTTGCTCGAGGTCATCCCTCGCGTCGTGTCCAAGGTGAAGCCGCGGTCGCCGGCGTACGCACTGCTCCTCGTGCTCGACGAGGAGGAGTGGCGCTATCCGTTGCCGCCGTCGCTCGCGCTCGCGTTCGAGGCCGATCGCACCCGCCTACGGACGACCTACGCCGATCGGATGCGCGACGTCATCTGGAGTGCGCCCGAGATGGCGACCTTCGACGTGCCAGGACTCGCGCTCCGCGACCCGCGCCTCGCCGCGGCCGCGAAGCGCGCGAATCAACACCTCGCCGCGAAGGGCACCCAGAGCAAGGCGAAGGCGCTGGTGCGCGAGGTCTCGCGCTCGCTGCAGAAGCTCGAGTGGTCGACGTTTCGTGCGGTGACCGAGGACTTCGTCGTCTACGTCACCACGCTCGATGGCGATGGGTGGCGCGACGTGCGCCGCGACGCTCCGCCGGCGCTGGTGAAGCGGTTGATCGCACGCGGCGAGCTGTGATCACGGGCGTGCCATCGCGATGACACGGGCGGTTTCGCCCATCGCGACGCACGGATGCACCAGATGTGGCGTTCCTGCGTGCAGCACCGCACGGAGCGCGCGCACAGGGGCTCGTGAGCGCCCATGTCAACGGGCCCGTTCGTGCAGGAGGTAGGGCCGCATGTCGATCGTCGTTCCCGTACTGATCACGCTCCTCGTTGCGGGGTGTTCGAGCAGGGACAACAACTCGTCCGATACCGATCAGGCGAGCAGGGATCTCCGCTCGGCGCAGACCGCGGTGACCGACAAGTCCAAGGACCTGATGGCGACCGAGGACGACGTCCAGAAGAAGAAGCACGACCTGCTCGATCAGCAGGCCGCGCTCGCGGCGCAGGAGAAGGCGCTCGCGAGCGACAAGCTCCAGCTCGGCTCCGCGCGCGGGGGGCTCGCCGAGGCGCGCGCTGCCTATGGCAAGGCCGTCACCGAGAGGTTCGCGAAGCTGGACGCCTCGATCGCGACGCTCGCGACCCAGACCGATGCGGCCTCGCTCGACGCGCTCGCCGGGATCCGCGCACGTCGTGATCTGCTATCGGCCAAGCTTGCGGCGATTCCCGTGACTCTCGAGTCAGGCTGGACCCTGTTCACGCGCGACGTGGACACGACGTTCGACGCGATCGAGCACGACGTCGGTAAAGCGAAGCGTTAGTCTCGCGAATGCGCCAGCACCTGTACCTCTCGCCGGGGATGTTTGGCTTCGGCCGCCTCGGGTCGTACAACTACTTCGGTCACGTCGAGCGCGAGCTGTCGGCGCGGTTCGCCGCGGCAGGGCAGGAGGTCGTCGTTCACGTGATCGAGGATCTTCCGACCGCCTCGATCCGCCGGCGCGCGACGCGGCTCGCCGAGGTCGTGTCGCAGACGAGCGGCGAAGAGCCTGTCCATCTACTCGGTCACTCGACCGGTGGCCTCGATGCCCGCCTCGTCGCGTCGCCGGCAACGCGCTCGATCCCCGAGTCACTCCTCGCGTGGTTGCCTCGCCTGCGCAGCATCACCACGATGAACACCCCGCACTTCGGGACGCCGCTGGCGAGCTTCTTCTCCACCGTTCGTGGGCAGCAGGTCCTCGCCGCGCTGTCGATCCTCACCGTCGCGGGGCTCTCCCTCGGCGCGCAACCGCTCGCCGCGACGAGCATGATCCTCGGGTTCCTCCGCGGCAGTGACAGGCTGCCATTCAAGATCCGGATGCTCGACCGCTCGGTCGAGTCGGTGATCGGCCTCGTCGACGACGCGCGCAATCCCGCGGTTCGTTCGTTCCTCGCAGCGATCGAGGACGATCAGGGTTCGATGATCCAGCTCAGCCCCGAGTCGATGGATCTGTTCGCCGCGGGTTTCGAGGATCGGCCGGGTGTCGTCTATCAGTCGACCGCGTCGATGGCGCCGAGCCCGAAGCCGCGCCGCTGGCTCGACACCGTCGGTCACCCATGGCGCACCGTCTCGCTGTCGCTGTTCTTCAGCCTGCATCGGATCACCGCAGACATCGACGAGCGCTACCCGTGCGCCGCGATCCGCGACACGGTGCCGTGGTCGGGCGATGCCAGCGAAGCCGTCCTGACGCAGGCGTTCTCCGGCGCACACACACTCGCGGCCAACGACGGCGTGACGCCGCTGCGCTCGCAGCTCTGGGGCAACCTGGTGTGGGCGGGCCTCGGCGATCACCTCGACGTGCTCGGCCACTATCGCGACGATCGCGATGACGACGACGTGGAGCCGGAGCGCCGCCACATCGACTGGCTGACGAGCGGTTCGGACTTCGGCTACCCGCAGTTCACGTCGATCATGGATGCGATCGCACGCGGTATGCTCGCGTCCACATGACGCCATCGATCGGATCGCTCGCCTCGGTCAACGCCTCGCTCACGATCGTGGTGTTCGACGCGCAGAGCGCGGCCGACTGGGTGCCGACCAAGCCGGCGGCCACCAAGGCTCAGTTCACCGGTCATCCCGCCGAGGTCATGCGTGGCCTCGCGAAGGGCGAGGAGGCCACGGCGATCGATGTCGGCGCGAGCGGCGGCTTCGCGTTCGAGCTCGAAGGGAAGTCCGGGCGGATCGAGGTCTATCGCGTCGACGATCGCACGCTCGCTCTCGTGGCACCGCCGCGCGAGTGGTGGCTCGCGAATCACGGGGACCACGCCGCCGAGCTCGACGCGCTGTTCGCAGAGGTCGTCGGCCGTGATGCCGGGGACGGTTCCGAGATCGGCGAGCTCGAGCTGGCGTCGGGCAAGCTCGCCGCCGTGTATCTCTGGCACAAGAAGGTGGGCGCGGCGCGCGATCTCGCTGCCACCGTCCCTGCAGGCGGAGCGCTTCCGTTTGGCGATGGCTACGGCGAGAGCACCAGTGGGCTGATCATCGACGCGGGGCCCGGCCGCTACGTTCTCCGTCGGCGCGAGGTCACGGCGCCGTGGGACGACGACCTGAACCTCGTCGTGATGACGTTCACCCGTGCCTAGCGTCAAGACTCCTGCGCCGGTCGACGGAGCGGACCGCTCACGACTATCTCCGGGACCCTCACGTGGGCGGGCAACCGGATCGACCGTCTCGACACCGCCATGAACGATCTCGAGGGTGTCGGCACGTTCGCGTACGACGGCAAGGAGCAGTGTTAACGTATCGTGGTGTCGATGCGCCTGGCCCTGATCGTCGTTGCGGTTGCTGCATCGGCACCCGCGTACGCCAACCCGGCAGCCGCCGAGAAGGTCTACCGCGACGGCAAGGCGCTGATGGCGGCGGGCAAGACCGACGAGGCCTGCGAGGCGTTTCGCCGCAGTAACGATCTCGAGGCCCGCGTCGGGACGCTCCTCAACCTTGCCGATTGCGAGGAGAAGCGGGGCCACTTCGCCACGGCCTGGGTCGCCTGGGTTGATGCCCGCGGGCTTGCAACCCGCCTCAGCGACGCCCGCGCCACGCTCGCCGATCAGCGCGCCACCGCGCTCGCGCCCAGGCTCGCCTACCTGACGGTGAAGATCTCGCCGGCCCGGATCCCACAGGGGGTCGTCGTACGCCGCAACGGTGCCGAGGTCCCGCCCGCGGAGCTCGAGGTCGAGGTTCCGCTCGATCCCGGCCACTTCGATCTCGAGGCCTCGGCTCCGGGCCACACGACGTGGAAGCAGTCGATCGATCTTTCCTTCGGCCAGCATTCGACGATCGAGATCCCCGCGCTCGCCGTCGATCCCAATGCCGCGATCTCGCCCCCGACCACGACACTCACCACGACGGGACTGCAGCCTCTGCAGTCGCCCCGTCCAAGCGCGTCGCATCGCATCGGGCTTGGCGCCGCTCTGGGGATGATGACCGATGGAACAGTGATCTATGGCGTACGCGTCCCGGTCCACTTGACCGAGGCAGGGCCAGGGACCATCCGCGCGATGCCGAGCTTCTTGTTCTCCCCGAAGCTCGACGACGAGGATCCGTCGCGAGCGCAGAGCCTGTACGTGATCGGCTTCGGCCTCGAGTACGTCCACCCGGTCGCCCGCCAGTTTGTCGTCGCTGCGGGTCTCATCGGTGGCCTCGAGCTGCTCGACGACGCCTATGGCAATGGCGGCCTCAGCAAGCATGCCTGGGTGGCTGTCCGGGTGAGCCCGACCTTGCGCCTCGCGTACTCCTTGGACCTCGCACTCCACCTCCAGTTGGGAGGCGGCGACCGCTATCCGGTGGATGGCTCCCAGGAGGACGGTGGCTCAGTGGTCGGCCTTGCAACGGTCGGAGTCGACTACTTCTTCTGGTGAGGTTAACGTTCACGGATGATCGGTGATGTCCTTGGTAGCTACCGCGTCGTCTCGCGGCTGGGCGCCGGAGGCATGGGCACGGTCTGGCTCGCCGACCACCAGCTCCTCGGTAGTCGCGTCGCGATCAAGGTCCTGCTGCCCGAGATGTCGTCGAACCCGGCGATCGTGCAGCGGTTCTTCGACGAGGCGCGCGCGGCCTCGCGGATCCAGGATGCCGGCATCTGCCGCGTCCTCGACTTTGGCTGGCACGAGGGCCGCGCCTACCTCGTCATGGAGCACCTCCAGGGCGAGACCCTTGCCGAGCGCTCCTCTCGCATTCACCTCATGCCGCCCATGGAGGCGGTTCGCATCCTCCAGCAGTGCGCGATCGCCATGGCCGCCGCTCATGCCCGCGGCATCGTTCACCGCGACCTCAAGCCCGACAACATCTTCCTCGTTCCCGACGCTGCCGTGATCGGCGGCGAGCGGATCAAGATTCTCGACTTCGGAATCGCCAAGCTCGTCGACGATCGCCCCGAGGGCCACTCGCGCACGCAGACGGGCGTCATCATGGGCACACCTGCGTTCATGTCGCCCGAGCAGTGCCGCGGCGCAGGTGGTGTCGACCACCGCTCCGACGTCTACTCGCTCGGCTGCGTCATGTTCACGATGCTGTGCGGCCGCCCGCCCTTCATCGCGCCGACGGCGGGCGACATGATCGCGAGCCACCTCCGCCAGGATCCGCCGGCCCCGAGCTCCGTGGTCTCGACCCTGTCGCCGGAGATCGACGCGCTCGTCCTCCGTTGCCTCGCAAAGCCGGCCGAGGATCGCTTCCAGACCATGACCGAGCTCGTCCGCGCGGGCGCGCAGATCACGGGCGACAACCTCGCGATCGAGACCATCCCGCCGCTGACCATCTCGCAGCGCTCGACCAAGCCGGACGACTTCGCGACCCCGCCGCTGCGCCTGCCGGTCGCCACCGGGGAAACCGTCGCGACCGACGCCAAGCTCGCCGTCCCGCCGGTCAACACGACCCTCGGCAGCAGTAGCGGCGAAACGCAGTCCTCGAACCGCCCGTGGCGCGGCGGCCTGTTCGTCGCGGCCGTCGCTGTGCTCGCAGGTGTCGGTGTGGTCGCGTTCGTCGCGACGCGCCAGCCGACCAAGGCCGCGTCGTCGTCGACGCCGATCACGACCACTGTCCCGCCCGACGCCAGCGTTCCGCCGCCCCCCGATGCGAGCGTCGCGATCGTTCCTGATGCCGCCACACCGTCGGCAGGGGGCAAGCCCACGCCGCCGAAGGGGACGCCGCCGAAGGAGACACCGCCGAAGGGGACGCCGCCAAAGGGGACACCGCCGACGGGGACGCCGCCGAAGGGGACGCCGCCGAAGGGGACACCGCCGAAGGAGACACCGCCGAAGGGGATGCCGCCGAAGGGCACGCCGCCGAAGACCGGCTCGGGCTCGGACTACGACCCGTTCGCGGATCGCTGACGAAGGGCGTCTGCGTCAGAGCCGGACATCGGCACCCGGATCGCGCGCGATGCGCTCGAGGTCCTCGGCACGGCGGCGGGCGCTGCGGCTGCGCTCGACGGCGATCGCGATCAGGGCGGCGATGCCGCCGACCAGGAACGCGATGAAGGCGTGACCGATCACCATGGTCGGGTGACCGCTCGCGGCCCGGGGTGGGCTCAGCTGGTACGCGAGCTCGTAGGTGACGCGCGCGACGACCACGAACGTGGCGATGCCGAGGGCGAGTGAGCGGATTACCGAGAGCATGCGTCTGGCCGACTCGCTGACGACATTAACAGCGATGCGTGCCACGGTGCGCAGGTCATGAGACCTGGCCTCGCGTCGCTGTTTCATCCGCATGCGGTCTCGGATCTGCTCGAGTGCGTGGGACGCGACGAGTCGGTCGTGGTGCATGGAGTCGGAGTTACGATTTCCGAGCTGACCGCGATCCCGTCTCTCGCCTCGCTCGAGGCGCTGCTCGGAGCGTGGCCCGATCAGGTGCAGGTGCACTTGCCCGACGTTGCGGACGAGGCGAGCTCGATCACGGCGACACCGCACGATGCGCGCACGTTGTTCGCGAGCGGCATGGGTCTGTTGTTCGACGACATCCATCGCTATGCACCATCGCTCGTGCCGTGGCTCGACGCGATCCGGGCGGAGCTCGGGCTGTCGGCGCTGACGCAGCAGCGCTGTCTCGTGTATGCGACGCCGGCGGGGAAGGGCACCGCGCCGCACTTCGATCAGAACGTCAACTTCGTGCTCCAGCTCCACGGCACGAAGACCTGGTCGCTCGCCCCGAACACGAGCGTGGCGCGGCCGATGACGCGCCATACGATGGGGCTCCCCGTCGATGCGGAGCTCGGCTCGTACGCGACGCTGCCGATGCCCGTGGAGCTGCCCGCGAGTCGGACCGAGGTCGTGCTCGAGCCCGGCTCGGTCCTGTTCGTGCCGCGCGGCACGTGGCACGCCACCCACGCGGCGACCGACGCACTGTCCCTGAACTTCACCTTCAGTCCACCGACGTGGATCGACGTGTTCACCGCTGCGCTCCGCAGCCGGCTCGCGCTGTCGACCGAGTGGCGCGAGACCGCGGCGCCGCGATCGGTGGAGACCTTCGACGCACTGTTACGCGACCTCGCCGACGACGCTCAGCACTGGAAGGCGGCCGACATTCTGGCCGCGACCGAAGGGACCCCATGATCACGATCAAGATCACGAATGTCGAAGATGTCGTCGAGAAGCAGAAGGGCTGGTTCGTCGCCAACGTGGTGGGCGCCTTCGTCGATCTCGAGAAGCGCGTCGAGCAGGTCGTAATGGAGAAGCTGCGCGCGGCCCTCGTGGCGGAGGGTGTCCAGGCCGTCATCGAGCAACGCGAGGACGCCGTACGCTCGCCGTGAGGGACCAGGACCCCGGGGACCCGGGGACGGTACAGCGGCCCCCGAACGTCGAGCCGTTCGGGGCCCGATCCGGGTCGGGCAGGGGCGATCACACGACTCCGCTCCGCCGAGTCGCACGCTTCTCCGGGAGTCGATACCATGGCCCCAGGGTAGGCCGTGATCCCGGACAAGAACCTGGCGGAGCTCCTCGTGCAGCGAATGCACGCAGGCGTGCCGTTACCCGTGCCGATCGCGCTGTCGATCCTGCAACAGGTCTGCAATGGACTCGAGTACGCGCACAGCATGCGCGACCCGGAAGGCCGACCGCTCGGCATCGTTCACGGCGACGTCTCGCCGGCGCACATCTACATCACCGAAGCGGGCGTGGTGACCCTGGTCGGCCGGGCCACGCAGCACGGCACGTTCGCGTACATGGCCCCCGAGTACGTGATGGCGGGCCAGATCGACGCACGCGCGGATCTGTTCGCGCTCGGCGTGGTCGCCCACGAGATGCTCGCGAACCAGCCGCTGTTCGCCGCGGGCGACGATCGCGAGACGCTCGACCGCGTGTGCCAGCTCCCGATCCCGCCGACCTCGGCGTTCAATCCGCAGGTGGCGCCGGATCTCGACGGTGTCGTGTTCACCGCGCTCGCGCGTGATCCCGCGTATCGCTGGCAGTACGCGGGGATGATGCGCGACGCGATCCTCGGTGCTGCACACCGCCTCGGCATCGAGGTCGCAGCGCCTTACCACCCGATGTGGGCCGACGTCCTCGCGGGGCGGATCGAGGCGCCGCTCTCGCGCCCACCGCGTGGGCTCTACGATCCACCGCCGAGCGGGCAGTTCGAGGCCGCACCGGCCATGCAGTTCGATGTCCCGGTTCCGCGCTTCACGCCGATTCCGCCGGAGCTGTCGCCGCCGGTCCCGCCCGCGAGGTCACTGTCGCCATCACCGCCACTGCCCGCACTGTCGCCACCACCGCTGCGGCCGGCGGTACCGCCTCCGCCCGGGCGCTTCGAGGCCGAAGCCACCGTCGAGGTGAGCTCTCTCCAGGTGCCCGCGCAGACGTTCGCGCCCACACCGCCCGAGCTCGAGCCCGAGGAGGAGCCCGCGACCCTGTCGCCCGGGGCTCCGGCGAGCGCCGCCCGCCCGCCAGAGGTGTGGACCGACGACGATGACGGTTCGACGCGGATCCAGCCGCTCGATCCGGCATTCCTCGAAGCCGTGTCCGCCGCTGCCGCTGCCGCCGCCGCCGCCAAGCCCAAAGCGCCCGCAGCGAGTCCGGGGCCAGCGCCGACTCCGATGGGTTCGCCAGGTCCGAGCGGATCGCCGAGCCCCGTCGCGAAGCCGATGAGCGCGCCGATCACGCCCGCGCAACGCCTGTCCGCCCCAGGTGCAGCAGCACCGATCGCGCGCCCGGCGAACGCTGCACCGAGCGCAGGGGCGCCGAGTCCGCTCGCCCCCAAACCGATCCCGCGCATCATGGGCGGGCCGGCACGGAAGCCAGGCGCGGACTCAGCTCCCGCGGGAGACGATCGGACCCTCGCGGAATCGCCCATCGCTCGCGGCCCGGTCGGCGATACTCGGACACTCGCCGAAGCGCCCGCCGCGCGCAGCCCGCTCGGCGATGATCGCACGCTCGCAGAATCGCCCGTCGCTCGAGGCCCGCTCGGCAATGATCGGACGCACGCGGAGTCGCCGGGGCTCGTCGCGCCCGTCGCGCGAGGTCCGAGCGCACCGTCGGCTTCGAGCGGCGCGGCGGACGGGCTCGCACCGATCGCTCGTGGTGCGCGGGCACCGGCGGCCTCGATCGGCGCGGCGGACGGGCTCGCACCGGGCGCACGCGGCGGCGACGATCGGACACTCGCGGAACCCCCCGGGCTCGTGGCGCCCGTCGCTCGTGGTGCGCGGGCACCGGCGGCCTCGATCGGCGCGGCGGACGGGCTCGCACCGGGCGCACGCGGCGCGCGTAGCAAGGACAGTGGCGCAGGGAATGCTCTCGCCCCCGTCGTGGGCCGTGCGTCGACGGATCACGATCTCATTGCCGAGGACGCGATCGCGCCGGTCGGCCGCGCGTCGACGGCGAATGACGAGCTCGCTGACGACGGACTCGCGCCGATCGGACGCGCGGCCACGGTGGCCGAGCAAGAGTTCGAGGACGTCGTCGACGGGGAGGAGGACGCTCCGGTCGACGCAGTCGCCCCCGTTGGTCGCACTCCGCGCGGCAACGATGAGGTCGCGCCGGTCGCCCGGGGCTCGCGCGCACCGAAGGGCCGGCCGTCCGCACCGGGCGGCCCGCTCGCCGACGCGCCGCTCGCACCCGAGCTCGAGAACAATCTCGCCGCGGAGCTCGCCGCCGCGGGCGCGCGCGCCTCGAGCGCACGCGTTCAGCGTCCGACGGCGTCGCCGCTCGCTCCGCCGCTCGGACCTCCGCCGACCACGCCCGAGCTCGAGCTCGCACCTGTGCCCGCGCAGGCCCCCGTTCCCCAGAATCAGTTCGATCCCGAGCTCGGCCCGGAGCCGACGCAGATCGGTGCCATGCCGCTGATCGCGTTCGGGGATGTGCCGCTCGTGTCGAAGATCGGCGAGAACGCGCGGCGCCCGCAGCCACTGTCGCTGCCCGGTCCGTCGGCGACGTTCCTGCCGGAGCAGCCAGAGCCGCCTTCGGACAACAAGAAGAAGCTCGTGATCATCGCCGGGGGCGCGGTGCTGCTCCTGATCATCGTGATCATCCTCATCGCGCGCTGAGCCGTCTCACCCTGCGCCTGCTCTGGGAAGCACGGCTCTGCGGTGCCAGGCCAGTCACCGCGAGAGGGTGATGATGCCGAGGTCGACAAGCTCCGGACCCATGATCTCGAACTCCTCGGACTCGGCAGACCTCGCAACAGTCCCGCGCATGTCGAGCGCTGTGATGACGAGCGTGTACGTGCCGTCGGGGACCGTACCGAAGTGCGGCGTGAGCACGCACGGCGCGAAGTCCTCGAACGGCAGCGCTCCGTTCGTTCCTGTGAACCGCAGGTTCATGAGCTCCGCGTCGATGGACTCGCAGGTGTCGCCATTGGTGAAGTTCCATGACACGCGGACGTTCGAGAACCCCCCGAACCCACCGAAGTAGAGGGAGACGGTCTCGTCGAAGCCGTTGCGAAGATCGACCTCGCCGTCGGAGCGGCTGATCGGCTCGCCCGTGGTGTCCTCGAGGAACGCCTCGACGCGATACTGCTCGCGCGCGACGTCCGCGAACGTCACGCCGAGGTCGGCGCACGGCACCGTCACCTCGGTGCGCGTTGTCCCGATCAGTGCCACGACGACGTTGCCGGTTCCGGGCCGGCAGTCGACGTCGGACCACTCCGTCACCACGTCGGGAAGCTCGGGGTCGGGATAGATCCGCATGCAGCCGCCGAGCGTGAGGCTCGCGACCGCGACGGCGACGAGTACGTCACCGCGGCGCAAACTCGACTCCGATGTACGGGAGGATCGGGAGGCCTTTGACATCGTTGTTGACGTAGACCTGGTCCGCGATGTTGCCCGAGGAGCCGTCGAGGTAGGTCTCGCGATACTCGACGTTCCGGTGATTCGTGATGTTCTGCAGATCGAAGAACAAGCTGATGTTGCCCCACGCCGAGGGCCACGTGCGGTCGATTCGAAGATCGACCTGCCAGAACAGGGGCAGACGTTGCATCACCTGCGCCGGTTCCTCGGTGGCGTCCGGGTCGTAAGGCGTCCCTGCCGGCACGTAGCTCAGGGGATTTCCGGACACCACGGTGAGTCGCGAGCCGAAGTTCCACTTGTACGCGGTCGTCGCGAACAAGAGGTTCAGCCGCAGCGGCTGGTCGAGGCCGTAGGGCTCCCAGGTCTTGCTGATCGTGGGATCGTACTTCCGCTTCGAGCGCGACCACGAGGCATTCGCGAGCACGCGGTAGGCCTTCGTGTCGTAGCGGATCGAGCCCTCGATGCCATACGTGCGCTGGCGTCCGACGTTGGCCTGGAACGAGTAGAGCCCGAGTTGCTCCTCGAGCAGCTCGCGAAAGATCAGGTCGAGGCCCGCGCCCGTCTCGCGAACTGTCTTGTCCTGGATGTCGACCAGCGTCTTGCGACCATCGTGCAGGAAGCCCGTGAGGGAGGTCGTGATCCCCTCCTCGGGTAGCCACTCGATCGAAAGCGTTCCCTGATCGACGTACGAGCTCTTCGCTCCGAGGTTGTCGGCGAACTCGTCGAAGTGCGCGGGCGAGGGCGGCTGGTGAAACCGCCCGACGGATGCACGCAGCGTCGTGTTGTCCGCCAGCGCCAGGTGCGCGTTGACCCGCGGGTCGAGCGCCCACTGATTGCCGAGGCCGAACCGATCGAGCCGCAGCCCGGGGCGCACCGAGACCTTGTCTCCGTACCAGTGGCGTCGCGCTTCGACGAACAGCGCCGCGTCGGCCCATAGCACCGTGTTGCGTGGAAACGGGGCGTCGTCGCCAACGTCGTCATCGTTGAATTGATTGACCCGGCCGAGGTAGCCGCCCGACAGGTCGATGCCCGCGCGCAGGAACCCGCCCGGATCGTCGCGCAGCCACTCGCCGCGCGCTCCGAACAGGTACCAGCGCCGGCTGATGTCGACCTCGTTCGCCTTCGAAGTCCCCTGCTCGTAGCTCTTCGAGTACAGCGTCAGGATGTTGGTGCCGATCATCGGCGCGACCGTGAACAGCGACTTGTCGATCTTTCGCTTGTAGCTCACGCCGGCGCGCACGAAGCCGAGGTTCACCGCGACGTGGCCGTCGCCGTCCGTGCTGTTCGGATCCGCCGCGTCCGAGGAGTTCGCGATCCGGTCGAGCGAGCCGAAGATGTACGCCGCGAGCTGACCGGGCTTCGCGGCCTCGCCCCAGGTCGCGCGGATCTGGCCGTCGGTGTAGCTGGGCAACGGGTCGTTGACGCTCACGAGCGGGCGTACGAACACGTCGAAGTAGCTCCGCCGCAGCGCGACGAGGAACGCACCCTTGCCGGGCGCCGGACCTTCCGCAGTCGCCATCGAGTGCAGGAGGCTGACCTCGCCGCCGACCCGGTACTTGTCCCCGCGCGGCTTTCGCGACGTCAGCTCGACCACACCGCCTTGCGTTCGCCCAAGCGAGACGTCGAAGCCGCTCGGCACGACCCGCATCTCGTCGAGGACCTGGGTCGGGAACACGCCGCTGATCCCGCCGAAGTGAAATGCGATCGGGATCTCGATGCCGTCGATGAACACGCTGGAGTCACGCGGGGACATGCCGCGCAGCACGATGCCGCCGAACGAGAACGGGATGCGGGCCGCCGCCGGCAGGATCGTGATCGCGCGCAGGGCGTCGTTCATCGCGCCGGGCGTCGTGCTCACGTCCTTCGCCGACATCGTGTACGCGAGCGGCTTGCTCTCCTCGGGCGCCTTGCCGGTCACCTCGATCACCTCGCCGGTCGCGCGCGACAGCCGCACGATCACGCCGGGCTTGGCCGGAACCGTCCGCGAGGCAAAACCCTCGACGATCACCGTGATCATCCCGCGGCCCGTCACGACGAACGCTCCAGCGTCGTCGGTCACCGCGGTCTGGTCGCCGAACAGGATCGTCGCGCCGGCGATCGGTGCGCCCGTCTCGTCGACGATCGTCCCCTCGATCCGGACGCTGGCCGGCTGTGCGGCCGCGGTGCTCGCCACTGCGAGCACGCAGATCTGCACGCAAACCCAGGACCGCACGGTGCGCGACGCTACCGCGTTCACGCGACACAGACCGCGCGGAGGGCGGCAAGGTTGTCCCGCGCGAGCGGGATTCGAAGATCAGGTCGGCGACGCAAACGGCAGCGGCGGCGTTCGCTCGGGCGGCAGGCGCGCCCGCAGTTCGTCGATCAGCTCGTCACGCAGGCGGCGCAGCGACGGATCGTGCCAGCGGTTGTACCACTGCAGCGGATCCTCCCGGGTCAGATAGAGCTCGCCCTCGGTGCCGTCGTAGTTTGGGATCCGAGACAGCGCGCCCCAGACCGACCAGTACACGCGGAAGGCGCCACCCTTGTCGTGGGTGCGCGGTTCGTACAGCGTGCACAGCACGCCGTCGCGATGGATCGTTCGCAGGTGCATCCCGACGCTGGCGAACTGGCTGTCGAACGTCGTGAGCGTTGGTGGCCGCGACTCGGTCGGTGACGTTGGCATCGGGATTCCTTCCATCCACGCGGGAACGTCGACGCCGGCGATCGCGCAGAACGTTGGCGCGAGATCGATGTGAGAGACGCCAATGTCGATCTGTGCGGGCGAGATCGCCGCGCTCGGAGCCGGACGCCAGATCGTCGGAACACGGATCAACGAGTCGACGTGGTAGGGCCCCTTGAACAACAGGCCCAGGTCGCCCTGCAGATCGCCGTGGTCGGACGTGTAGAACACGTCGGTGTTCGCATCGATCCCGCGCTCGGCGAGGAACGCGAGCACCCGGCCGCATGCCTCATCGATGAGCTCGTTCTCGACGTGGATCATCGCCGTGACCTCGCGGAGCTGATCGTCGGACATCTTCGATGGCGTGAACGCGATCGGTCCACCCTCGGGATTGCGGAACTCGCCGCGGTACCAGTCGAGCCAGTGGCGCGGGCGCGCGGCGAGCAACGCTTCGATTCGCTCACGCGAGCCCGGATGCCCAGCGGGGAGTTGCATGTCCCGCCAGTCGATCCGTTTGCGAACCTCGTCGAGAGGAGGATCGAACGGATGGTGCGGATCCGGAAAGCTCATCCAGCACAGCCACGGCTCGTCGGTGGGCACCGAGCCCAGCCATGCGATCGCCCGGTCGGCGACCCAGTCGGTATGGTAGTGCTCGCGCGCCACACCGTTGTGCGCGACCTCCGGTGCACCGGTGTCGCCGCCACCGGCGCCCGTGAGCACGCCACCGAATCCACCGAGCTCGTCGCGATGGTGGGACCACATCCAGTCGGCGTAGTGGTGGCCGCCGAGGGGTCCATGGGTCGCGAGCTCGACGTGCTCGAAGCCATGCCACGGCCCCTGCAGCCCCTCGGCTGCCATGCGGTTCTCCTCGAAGTGGAGCGTCGGATCGAGGTGCGGCTCGAAGTGCGCCTTGCCGACGAGCGCGGTCCGATATCCAGCCGCTCTCCGGAGATGGTGCGCGATGCTCGGCGCGTCGATGGGGAGCGGCACACCGTTCGCGATCACGCCGTGCGTCTGCGGCGACTGTCCCGTGAGCATCGACGCGCGCGACGGCATGCACACGACGTTGGGCACGTGCGCGCGGGTGTAGCGGAGCCCCGACCGCGCGAGTGCATCGAGCACGGGGGTGCGCGCGATCGTTCCGCCGTTGACGCGCAGGGCGTCGAACCGCTGCTGATCGACGGTGATGAACAGGATGTTGCGCCGCGCCTCGCTGCCTCGCTTCTGCCGGCCGCTCTCGAGGTCAGCCACCGACGCGCGCTGTCGCTCCTCGTGCGCGCTCTTCCGCCGAGCGAGCAGATCCATGCGGCGGGCGATCATCGCCTGACCTCGTCGCATCAGAAACGCCCCGCGGAAGACCCCGCGCAGTGCTGTACTCGACCAGCGCTGCGCGCGCACGCTCAGGCTCCGATGCCGCGGCTCTTGAGTGCCCGCTCGAAGTCCGCGACGCTGTCGCCAAACGGCGTCCCTCGCGCGATCACGACCTTCGACGGGGAGTACGCGACCAGCATCTTCGACGACGACGCGAGCTGCATTTCGGTCGCGACGCGCACCTGACCGATCTTGCCGAGCACGGCGCCTGCGCTGTCGCGCACTACACCTGCCGGCAGATCGAACACGAGCCACGGGGCAGGGAAGGTGGTCGACGCCCTGTCGCGACGCCAGCGCTT
>JANOPP010000101.1:0-21035 GCA_031421915.1 Myxococcales bacterium
TCATCGGCGAGCGTGACGGACGCGATCGAGAGATCGATCTGCCCGGGCGTCGGGTTCGGATTCGGCTTGGCGATCGGCGTCTCGGGCGTCTTCGGTGGGGTTGGCGAACCGCCGCACGAGAGCGTGAGCGCAGACAGCACGAGGAACAGAGTCGGTCGGATCATGGAGGTTGGCCTTGGTGAGTAGAACGCGTGAGCGCCCGGGCGGGTCTACCCCCCGCGGACTCGTGCGATTCTACACGCCTTGGCGCGCCTGCCGGATCGCCCGGATCGCCGCGATTCGATTCCCTTCATCGACGCGACAGTCCAAGATCACGAGATGGGCTCCCTCGAACGCGACGGCTACGTGGTCGTTCGCGGCGTGATCCCACCCGCGGACATCGCGGCCTTCGCCGAGGTGTTCACCACGATCGTTCCGGACGTCCCGTACCCACCCGGCCCCGACGGTGTGATCCGCGAGGTCACCGGCATGGCGCACGGCTACGAGCCGATGCGTCGCATCGCGATCGATCGCCGGTTCGGTGCCCTCGTTGCTCGTGCACTCGGCGCCACGCGCGTGCAACTCCTCCAGGACTCGTTGCTCTACAAGCCCGCGCACACGGGTGGCTCCGTCGACTGGCACCAGGACCGCACGTACATCGGCTATCTCGAGCCTGCGCAGGTCGCGACGCTGCGGATCGCCCTTTTGCCCGAGGACGAATCCAACGGCTGCATGCGCGTCGTCCCCGGCAGTCACCACTGGGGCCACGTCGGCGGCGATCAATCCCTGACGGCGACGAGCGTCGCGTCGCTACTCCCCCAGCTCACCGACGCGCAACGGGCCGCCGTCGCGGACGCGCGCTCCCTGCCGCTCGAACCCGGCGACATCTCGATCCATCACTGCCTCACGCTGCACGGCAGCCCGCCAAACCACAGCGACCGACCGCGCCGCACGATCCTCATCCGCATGTTCGATGCCGCGTGCCGGCTGAACCCGGCCAAGCTCCCGCCGGGCACCGAAGCGTTCTTCGCGACGGACGCCGACGGACATCTCGCCGAAGCGACCTTCCCCGTCGTCCACGACTGATACGCTCGCGCGGTCATGTCCGTACCGCCCGACGCCACCGCCCTCGCCGAGCAGGTCCGCCGCGGCGAGGTCCACCCGACCGAGCTCGTCGACGCCGCGATCACCGCGATCGAGAAGGTCAACCCGCAGCTCAACGCGGTCGTCCATCGCATGTACGACCAGGCGCGCGCCGCCGCGAAGACCACGCTCCCCGACGGTCCGTTCCGCGGCGTGCCGTTTGTCGTCAAGGATCTCGACGGCTGGCTCGCCGGCGAGCCGTACACGCAGTCGTGTCGGATGTCGAAGGACTTCGTGCCGACCGAGGACGCCGAGATCATCGCGCGCATGAAGCGAACGGGCGTGGTGATCGTCGGCAAGACGAATACGCCCGAGCTCGGCATCATCGGCGTCACCGAGTCCGAGCTCCGCGGTCCAGCGCGCAACCCGTGGAACCCCGACCACACGCCCGGCGGCTCGAGTGGTGGCACCGCCTCGATCGTCGCATCGCGCGCGGTCACGATGGGCCACGGCGGCGACGGTGGCGGCTCGATCCGTATCCCCTCCTCCGCGTGCGGCCTGTTCGGCCTCAAACCAACTCGCGGCAGAAACCCGCTCGGCCCCAAGGTCAGCGAAGGCTGGGGCGGCTACGTCCAGCCCGGCGTGCTCACCCGCAGCGTGCGCGACTGCGCGACCATGCTCGACGCAACCCAGGGCCCCGACGCCGGTGCACCGTACGCCGCGCCCCCGCGCGAGCGCCCCTACGCCGACGAGATCAAGCGCGCGCCGCGCAAGCTGCGGATCGCCTTCTCGATCGGCTCGCAGCTCGGTCGGCAGACGCACACCGATGTCCAGGCCGCCGTCAAAGACGCGGCCGCGCTGTGCGCGAGCCTCGGTCACGAGCTCGTCGAGGTCTCGCTACCGATCGATCGCAGGGCACTCGTCACCGCGTACTTCACGCAGATCGCCATCGGCGCCGCGATCGGCATCGAGGAGACCGCGCGATGGGTCGGCCGCAAACCGACGGCCGCGGACTTCGAACCGACGACGTGGATGCTCGGCACCATCGGCCGCAAGCTCCCCGCGATCGAGCTCCAGCACTCGCGCGACGCGTGTCAGGCCGCCGGCCGCGAGCTCGGCCGCTTTTTCCAGAAGTACGATCTGTTTCTCGACGGCACCCTCGCCTATCCGCCGGTCAAGGTCGGCGAGATGGCACTCAAGCCGGCCGAGCGAGTCGCGCTCGCCGCACTGCGCGTCGTGTCCCCGAAGTTCGTGCTCGACAGGCTGCTCGACACCCTCGGTGCGAACGCGATCGAGAAGACCCCCAACACCCAGGTCGCGAACCAGACCGGCGTCCCCGCGATGAGCGTCCCGCTCTACTGGAACGCCGCTGGCCTCCCGATCGGCGTGCAGTTCATGGCGCCGCTTGGCGACGAGGCAACGCTGTTCCAGCTCGCCGCGCAGCTCGAGGTCGCGCGTCCCTGGGCCGGCCGCATCCCTCCGATCACAGCGCGCTAGCGCCGAACCCGGTTGCTGTGATCGGCCGCGCGCTGGCGGCTGTGCCGATCGAGGTGACGACGCCGGGGGCTCATCCTCGATGCCGCTTGTCCGTTTCGGTAATTACGCTGTTCGTACCGATTTCGCCGCGAGGGTTCCGAACCTACCCGCAGGCTCAGCTCAAGTGATCGTCTCGCCCGGCTGGAACGTCGTCACGTTCGTCCCGCGCGTCGACCCCGTCTTGCCACACGGCCCCTCTTTCTGGTCAACGCGACATGCGCCTGGGCCGTCGCGGTGGTGACGAGGCGCCATTGTACGCGGACTACTTCCGGTAACACATGTGATCGTTGAACCGCAGGCTGGGTGCGGGCGTGTCGGTGAGGTTCTCGCTGAAGCGAATGTAGGGGCCTGACTCGATCCGGCCTGCCTCGCCGACGGATCCCGCGTACGGACCGCCCTCGAACGTGACGGTGGTCCCAGTGGCGCTCACGCGACCGGTGCCCTTGGACGGATACGACTCTGATCGATACGTCCCATCGCCATCGACCTCGAACACGCCGAGTGCGCTCGAGACATACGTGCTCTGTCGGATGCCGTTGACCGACGTGCCGTACCGGATCTGCTGACACTGATAGCTCCCAGCCAGCGTGCTCGACGGTGGCGGTGTCTCGACGGGTGGCGGCGACTTGGCGGCCCACGGATCATCGCCGGTGGCGGGGGCCGTCCTCGGAGTCGCCCATGGATCGGCGACCGCGCCCGGCGTGGGCTCGTCGGCCTTCGAGCACGCGACGACCGCGAGCAATGCGACCAGCTTCGTCACGGCAACCACGGTACCACCGCGCGCTGCAGCACTCCGACGAACGCCTGGCCACGGACACCGGATGCATCGGGGGCGCCGCCGAACTCGGTCACGCCGACGGTTGCTCCGAGCATGTGCCTGGCTTCGCGTGACAGAACGACTCGGGGTATCCTGGGACGATGCGGCGTTCCTGGGGTCTGCTCGCGATCGTCGTGACGACCCTCGCGACGAGCTGTGTGCAGGCGGATCTGGTCGAGTGCTCGGACGGCCGCGCGTGTCCTTCCGGCACGTTGTGCGACGACATCCATCACGGCTGCGTCGGCGCAGATCAGCTAACGAGCTGTGACGGCATCGAAGACTTCATGCCGTGTTCGGCGACATGCGGTCCCCTCGAGGATCACGGCGTGTGCAGCGCCGACCGTGATCGCTACTTGGCGAGCTTCGTGTCGGGGTGCGCGGCCAGGCACGCGCCTTCGGCTCGTTCAATCGGGGCCAGGCCTCTTGCGTCCACCGAAGCGAAACGACACTTCGAGTGAGAAGTAGTTTCGCGAGAGCCTGTTCGTCTCGCGCGTCGGCCCGGTCTCCGTGTACTCGAGGCTCGCGCCGACGATCATGTTGTACGTCGCGGCGAGTCGCACTCGCCAGAGGTCGATGCCGACCTGTGGCGCCACGCCAAGATAGTTGCCGGTCTGCGTATTGATCCCCGTCGTGTTCGGTCCGCTATCGATGCGCTGCGATCCCAGCGTGTACGCGCCCGCTCCGAGCGACACGAATGGTCGAAACTGCCCGGGCAGGATGTAGTACTCGGCCTTGAGGAGGCCGCTCGCTGCCATCGCGATATCGAGCGGCAGCTCGTCGTCGCCAAAGACACCGCCGAACATCATCGCGACCTCGACGCGCCCACCGATGGCGAGCCAGTCGTTGGCGTAGGCCTTGATCTCGACGACCATGCCGGCACCGCTGCGGCCGCTCGTGCCGACCACCGAGCCGGTCATGCCCGCGTCGATCCGGATCTCCGGATCTGCGCTCGCGTGGGTGCTTCCGACGAGCACCAGCACGGACGCGAGTGCGGCCGCGCGTCCCCTCAAAACCGGTCGTATCCGATCGACACCGCGACGTGCTTCATCGTGATGCTCTCGGCGCCCGCGCTCACGAAGTAGAGGCGTGTATCGAGCGCGATGTTCAGACGGCGCTTCTTCTCGGACGACGTCGTCGCGAAGGGATAGTAACCAACGCGGAATCCGACGAGCGGACCACTCGGATTGTTGAGCACGCCGTAGCCAGCGCCGGCGCCGAGGAACACGCGGAACGGCAGCGTGTACTCGGCCGTGAGTGCCGTCGCGAGGTTCCCGGTGTAGCCGCTCATGTTGTTGGTGGCGATCGAGCCGAGGGACATGTGCGAGTGGAGGTACACGCCGATCGCCTTGTTGATCTGCATGCCGATCCTCCAGTCCACGCCGTACAGCTGGCCGGTGAACTTGTTGCCGATGTTGCTCGTACCGAACTCCTGGCCGACCGACAGCGAGAAGCCGTTACGAAACGTCGCTCCACGCTCGGGTGGTGGAGATTCGAGCGTCGACGGCGGCGGCGGCGACGGCGGCTGGATCGCGACGGGATCCGCCGGCGGTGGCTCCGCTGGGTCCGCGGGTTGTGCGTGGGCGATCGTTGTCAAAGATCCAACACACAGCGAGATGATGGAGAGGCTACGCAACATGGAAACTCCTTTTGAATAAAGCGGCGAACGAGAGACCTCTCTCGCAAGCACGGTGCCGTCGCGTGGTTGCCTCGAATCCGCGAGTGGGCTCGGATTTGGTCAACAGCGCTTCACACCTGATGTTTCACAGCCCGAAACGCACCCACGTTTCTCCCTCTCGACGCACACCCACCGAGGAGCCCGGCTACGGTATCGTCGGACATGCGCGCACTCCTGCCCGCGATCGATCGGCGATCCGACCACGTACGAGGAGACGTGGACAGCAGGCACACCTAACTGTCCGTCGGTCGTCGGGACAGACTGCGACTACCCGCCGCTCTGATAGGGTGGACGCTTGATCAAATGGACGCGGGTTGGGTTGTTGTTCGGGTGCGTCGTCGTCGGTGCCTGCGGCAACGTCGTTCGCGAGCAACCGGATGCGCCGATCACCGAGATCGACGCACCCAGCGGGAACATCGACGCCCCGCCGGACGCTGCATTGCCGCCGCTCAGCGCGATGGCGCAGCGCAACTATATCAAGGCATCCAACACGGGGACGAACGATAGCTTCGGCGGCGCGGTCGCGCTGTCCGCCGATGGCACCACGCTCGTCGTGGCCGCGGCAGGCGAGTCGAGTGCCACCGACCAGACGGACAACACCGCTGCGGCCGCAGGCGCGGTCTATGTGTTCACGCGCATGGGCACCACGTGGACGCAGCAGGCCTATCTCAAGGCATCCAATCCCGCCGCACAGGACAGGTTCGGCACGAGCATCGCGCTGTCGGCCGATGGCTCCACGCTGGCGGTGTCCGCGACAGGTGAGGACAGCGCAGCCGTCGGAGTCAATGGCAACCAGGCCGACAACGCGGCCCTCGGCTCCGGCGCGGTCTACGTGTTCACGCGTACCGGCACGGCGTGGACCCAGCAAGCGTACGTCAAGGCATCCAACACCGAGGCCAGCGACGAGTTCGGCATCAGCATCGCGCTGTCCTCCGACGGTGCAACGCTCGCGGTCGGAGCGAACGCCGAGGACAGCCAGGGCTTCGGCAATCAGACCGACAACACGATGGCGCAAGCAGGCGCGGCCTACGTGTTCGTGCGGACCGGCACCACGTGGAACCAGCAGGCGTATCTCAAGGCGTCCAATCCAGGAGCGAATGACCGCTTCGGCGGCGCGGTCACGTTGGCGGGCGACGGTTCGACGCTCGCAGTCGGCGCCTACTTCGAGAGCAGCGGCTCGGTCGGGGTCAATGGCGCACAGAACGAGGCCACCGCGGTCTCCGGCGCGGTCTACGTGTTGACGCGGGTCGGTACCACGTGGTCGCAGCAGGCGTTCGTCAAGGCGTCGAACACCGGGTCCGGAGATCTGTTCGGTGCCACGGTCGCGCTGTCCGCGGATGGCACGACCCTCGTCGTCGGCGCATTCGGCGAGGAGAGCGCCGCGACGGGCATCAACGCGAACCAGGCCGACAACACCGCCTCGCAGTCCGGCGCCGTCTACGCCTTCACGCGCGCAGGCACGACGTGGAGCCAGCAGGCGTACATCAAGGCATCGAATACCCAGGCCAACGATCTCTTCGGCCGCTCGGTTCTCGCGCTGTCAGGCAATGGTTCGATTCTCGTCGTGGGCGCCTTCTACGAGGACAGCGCCGACGTCGGCATCAACGGCGATCAGGCCAACAACAGCGCCTCCGAAGCAGGCGCGGCCTACGTCTACATGCGCGCCGGGACGACGTGGAGCCAGAGCTACTACGTCAAGGCGTCCAATACCTCGTTCGCAGACCGGCTCTCGATCGGCGGCGCGATCTCCGCGGATGGCGCGACGCTCGCGATCGGCGCACCTCTCGAGGACAGCGCCGCGGTCGGCATCGACGGCAACCAGGCGGACAATGCCGCGATGGAGTCGGGCGCGATCTACCTGTACCGGTGAGCGCTCGGCGTACTCAGCGAACCGTCGCCTCAGCGAACCGTCGCCTCAGCGAACCATCAGCGATCGTGAGGATCGTCCCTGCGTCTCCAGGTGTTTTGACGAGCCATGACCACGGCGAGTCGTCGACGCCGGCAATCCCAGCAACCAAGCCAAGCAGCGCGTCATAGTTGTCGGCGAGGCACGCCAGGTCCCTCCCGGTTGCGGTCTCGAGCGGGTACGTGACCACCGGCTCGAGCCCCGGCAGCATGGAGATCACCGCTGCGACCTCCCGCATTGCCACGAGCTTCTGCGCGACCGTCTTGGAGCGTTTGTACTTCGGCGGCCAGCTCCTCCAAACGCTCGACAGGTCGACCTTCGCGGGGTCGTCGTTGAATCGAAACGGGCGGCCTTGCAGGTGCAGTCCCCAAACGACACGCAGCACGGCGTACGGATAGCTTTCCTGGAATCGAAGATCGGGCCGAATCCCGCGAAGGCGGCTCGTAAGCTCGGGTCCGCGCATGCCGGCCTTCACCGAGGGCAAGATCGGAATGCCGACTCGCTGGCATCGATCGTCGACTGCTCGTCGCGGCTTCTTCTTGTCGAGATCTCCGCATCCCTCGATCGGCACGTCGAGCAGAACCGACGCGTTCCTTGCGGCGTGTAGCTGCACATATCGAACAAGCTCGTCGTCGCTGGCGACGGCCACGACCGAGATGCCGGATGGAGAGCGGCTCGCCATGGCGGTGCGACCGCGAGCATCGCTCCACGGCAAGTCGATCGAGATGACGTCTGCAGCGCCGGAACGCACGAGTGCGACTCGAGCCTAGTGCACGATTCCGTGGCAGCGCTTGTACTTCTTGCCGCTACCACACGGACACAGCTCGTTCCGCCCGACCTTCGGCGCGGCGCGGACGACGGGCGCGGCGGGCGGCGGTGGCCGTCGCGCGCCCCAGTACAGATCGATGGCACGGACGCAGTCATCGAGCCCCGAGCGATATTGCGACCGCTGCACGGCCGACAGCTCCGGATCTGGCGTGCCGTCGTCGGGCTCGTCGAGGTTCGTGCCGGTCGCGAGTGACGCGATGGGAATGATCAACTCCACGCCCGTCGGGTCGGCAGTCCAGCGCGAATCCGACTGCGCGAGTCGCAGATACCCCGCACACCAGGCGGTGACCTCCTCGTTGGACGTCTCCGGCCCCGACGCAACCCGGCCCCTGGCGTCCAGCGTGGCGATGATGCCGTTGTACAGGCGCGACACCAGGCCGAAGATCCGGTTGGCTGCCTTCACGTCGGCGAAGCCACCCCCGCCAACGACGAGCGGCATCCAGTCCGACGGCTGCATGAACGTTGGTGCTGAGGCGGCCGCTGTCAGATAGCCCCGCGCCTCGGCCAGCGACATCGCGCCCTCTGTTGCGGACAGGTGCGCCTCCAGCGCCTTCAGTTCTGCCTCGCTCAACGCTTCGACCTGCATCGGCGTGACCCTATCCGACCATCACAGCCGGCTGCGAACGTTCGACCGGATTCGAACCGGCGACCCTCGGCAATGCGCGCGCGTGGATCCCATGCGTGTTTGCGCAGCGCCTCGAATGCGAACGCGGCGCTCAACACCGGTTGCCTGCACGGCCCGGTCGCGACCCCGTCGTGCTACTCGGTGCCGTCGACGCTGCTGAACTTGCCGTAGCGACGCCCGCGTTCACGCTCGCGACACTTCGGCGGGCGCTCTTTCCAATTGTGATTGTACGGCGTATTTTACGTGTCATCATACGACGTCTTTTACGTGTCACGGCACGACACGAGAGACGTGCTGTTCCCCGATGCCCACACCCAACGAGAAACTCGCCATCGCTCTCGAGGAGCTGCGCTCGCTCCAGCAGGACGGTTCCCGCATCTTTTCGTCCACTCAACTCAGCCGCACCACACGACAGCGCCTTCGGAAGCACGGATTCTTGCAAGACGTGATGAAGGGCTGGCTCATGTCGGCGAGTCCCACCGGCGCGGCTGGTGATACGACGCCATGGTTCGCTTCGTTCTGGGAGTTCTGTCGACGCTATGGTGACGAACGCTTCGGAACCAAATGGCATCTGTCCCCCGATCAGTCGCTGCTGATCCATGCCGAGAATTCAACGATCCCCAAGCAGGTCGTCATTCACAGTCCGCGAGCAGGGAACAACCGCGTAGACCTTCCCTTCAGGACGTCGTTCTTCGTGCTGCGATCGACGTCGATGCCACCCTCCAGCGATCTCGAGGTCAAGAACGGCCTCCGCATCTTCAACATCCCGGCGGCGCTGACGCGCGTGCACGAGGAGTTCTTCACTCGCTACCCGATCGAAACCCAGGTCGTTGCAGGAACCGTCCGAGATCCGGCGCCGCTGCTCGTTCGGTTACTCGAGGGTGGGCACGCAACCATTGCCGGGCGCCTCGCAGGCTTGTTCCGCCGGCTGGGCCAGGCGACGTTCGCGGACGAGATCGTCGCGGCGATGAAGGCGGCGGACCATGATGTGCGCGTCGTCGATCCGCTCGACGCCGACCGTGCTGTCGTCCTGCCCGCACCCTCCGTTCTGCCGATCGTCGCGCGGCTGCAAACACTCTGGGCGGATGCGCGCGAAACGGTCCTCGCAGAGTTCCCCAAGGCTCCAGGCTTGCCCACCAATCACAAGGCCTACCTGGAGACGATCGACGAGGTCTACAAGCTCGATGCCTACCACTCGCTATCGATCGAGGGCTATCAGGTCACGCCCGAGCTGATCCAGCGAGTGGCGAGCGGAACCAGCGAACCGTTGGACAAAGAGAACCACGATGCGCTTGCAGCTCGAGGGTACTGGCTCGCATTCCAGCGCGTACGCGAGACGGTGAGGCGGATCGTCTCTGCCGACACAGGCAGCAAGATCGTTCGAACAGCTCATCGCGAGTGGTACCGCGAGCTCTTCGGCCCTCACGTGTCGGCCGGATTGCTTGGAGCCCCTATGCTCGCGGGCTATCGGAATGCGCCCGTCTACATCCGAGGCTCATGGCACGTACCTCCTCGATGGGAGCTCCTACCTGACGCCATGTCGGCTCTGTTCGATCTGATCGAGAAGGAACCCGAACCTGCCGTGCGCGGCGTGCTGGGACACTGGCTCTTCGGGTACGTGCATCCGTTTCCAGATGGAAACGGACGGGTCGCCCGCTTCGTGATGAACGCGCTACTCGCCGCGGGCGGCTATCCGTGGACCGTCATCAGGGTCGAGGAGCGAGCGAAGTACCTCGGCGCCCTCGAAGCTGCGAGTGCCGGAAGCGATCTCGGGCCGTTTGCGCGGTTCGTCGCGAGCCAGATGCGACGAACTGCCAAGACCTCGTCCTCAAAGCCGGTCCGTTGAGGGCGGAGCGTTTCCGAACGTTACAGAGACGCCCCGAGACACGTGGAAACATGTATGCCCCTGAACCATCGCGCAAACGTGCGTGCTGACTGGGTGTGACCGTCGGTTCCCAAGCTGGGGAGCTGGCATTCTCGAGCGTTCGCAAGAAAGTGTGAACTGGAGTGTGAACGCCGGAAGCAGGATTCTCGACGGCGTCGACGGATACCAGCGCTCGTCGACTCTCGATCATCGAAGCAGACTGATCGGAAGCCGAGACGCGCCCTTGCCTACGGCGCGAAACCTTGGGATGGAGGCTCATGATCCTCGCGGAGGAAGACGCCGCACTATTCTACCGAGGGGGGATCCGGAGCGCGAAACCCCAACTGCGTCGACGACCACGCGACGGCCGAGTCGACGACGCACGCGACGACGGTCGAGCTCGACCTGACGCGCAGCGAGTCCACGCTCCCGTACTCGGAGTAGTACGCGAGTGGGCCGGGCTATCGGTGACGTCACGGCGGAGCCGAAGTGCATCTACAGGAGTTGCGCTCGACGTAGTGCTCGCCGAACGTTCCGCTCCACCTCGTCGAAGTGGGGGACCTCGCCCAGGTACTCCCCGAGCTCCTGCTCCCACCGCTTCTCGTAGTCTTTCACGCGCTTCTCGAATTTCTCGGCGAAGGTGGCTGGATGTGGGCGAGAACATAGTCGCGCTCCACGACGCGAGCGTCGACTCCATCCCTGCTCGCGATCTTCGTGATCTGAGCCTTCGAGGTCACTGGTGCACGACGTTCTGTAGTTCCGACGGTGGCTGGTCCCAACGAACCCACCACTTCGAGTCGCGGTATGACGAGGTGTCGTGCCCTGGCTCCAGATCGATATCACTAGTTGGTTTGGCAAGTGGTTCAAGCCGATCAGCAAGCCCGAGGATGTGCAGGGTATCGGCGATCGATCCAATTCGACGAAGCGCAGGCCCCCACGACAGCGCGCGCGCATACGTCATCAACCGCATTACGTCGACGCCTTTGGCGGCTGCCGCACCGAGAGCCTCAGCGAGAATAGCAACTCCTCCCACAAGTTCCGGACGTGCAGCCGCGTCGAGCAACGACCGCTCCAGGTCCGAAATGTAAACACCGTCCTGGCGCTTCGCGCCGACGCCGAGCGCTGCCTCCGATTCCTGCACGACCGTGAGTCGCCGCCCCGACAGCGTTTCGCTACGCGTCGGCTTGGAAAGGGCGACCTGGATCGTGCGTGAGGGATGAGCCAGCAGGTCGAGCTGATCCAGCGCGGTTCGGTACGCGACACGGTGGGGGACATGAGCGAAGCCTGCCGCGACCGCGAGCAGAACGTTTTCGGCAGCCGCAACAGTGCCGAGCGTGCCGAGTTGGCGAATCGCGTAGTGGCCCCGCCGAACGCGATCGAGTAGTCCGTCACGCATGAGCCGACGCAGCAGATTTCCCGTGGCTGCTGGCGAGCGGTCGAGGCGAGCTGCAGCATCGGTTGACGTGAACTGCGTCAGACCTTCGCTTACGAACTGATCCAACAACTGCAGGCCCGTAGACTGTCCCTGGGATCGCATAGTTCACCCCTTTCGTGAACAACGCAAATCTACCCGCTAGTATCTTTGTTGTCAATGTCGCGTTATTCACGTATTCCGTGAACTAAGCGTCGCTCATGACTCTATGGATCGGGCTACTTCTCGTAATCATCGCGAGGACTTACGCTACTCGTGCTCAGGAGCGGGCGCGCTTGCTCACGCTCACGCGAGCGTTCTTCGTCCTGTCGCGTTCTCGCATCGCAGCGACAAGCTGCCCGGCCGCATCGCGGACTTCAACGAGCTCGGTCGCGAGCGATCCGGCGATCAGCGCACCGAGGGACGCACGCTGCATCAGGTCGAGCGCGAGCACCGCTTGAACGAGTGGCTTCGGGAGATCCATCATCGGTCCGTCGTCCGGATCGACGTCGTACTGCTCGAACGGATCGTCGCCGTCGGCGAGCAGCTTGAGGTTCTCCATCTCTTGCCGGAGATCGAGGCCGTTCTTCGCGACGTCGAAGCGTTCGGGCTTGAAGTTGTTGGACCATGTCACCAGGGACTCGTGTTCCTCGTGGTCGGGATTGGCGAGTGCGTCGAGCAGGTTCTCGTAGCCACCCGAGCCGCCGCAGTCTTCAGGAGGACACGCGCGTGCGCCGGCGACGCAGCGGGGCCGCGGTGGCTTGGCGACGGTGGTGACCCTTCTGACGGTGACGTCATGCTCCCAGCCATCGCCGAAGTCGTACTCGTAGGCGAACGACCCGCCGCTCTCGATGAGATCTTGGAGGCGGTACTCGCGTTCGTCCTCGATCTCGAGATCGCCGGTGTCGTCGACGTCGGCCATTCCATAGACCCTGTCGCCGATCTTGAACTGATGAAGGTGCGAGTTGGTCCACCCCATCGCGACCTGCAACGCGAAATGAACGTCCTCGAGGGACCACGCACCTGGCACTTCGATCGTGCGCCAGATCGGAGGCTCGATTTCCTGGAGCCTGACATCCAACTCGAAGAGCTTGTGACTCATGACGCGGAACCTAGCCCAAGACTTTGATCGACCGCCATCGCATCCTCGTGGTCGCGTGAAGTGTCAGTCTCGATCGATGTCCTGTCGCGGAGCGGGCTTCCACACTCCTGAGATTCCGCTGAATTGCGGCGCCTAAGCGCGGCGCCTGCGAGCACAAATGTGTGAACGCGAGTGTGAACGCGAGCGCCCAGACGGTCCCGTGGCGTCTCAAGGTGACGTGTTCTGACGCAAGGACAGTGGGGGAATCGGTGGGGGCCGAACGATGAGTTATCGCGTGCAGGCTTTTAGCCGTCGACCTCCTCCCGGGGCCTGGCTATCCTTGGCGTATGAGCGTCCAGGCCCAAGCGATCCTCGAGCAAGCTCTCCGCCTATCGGCAGACGAGCGCGCGAACCTTGCGGACGCTCTTCAGCGCTCTCTCGAAGACGGTGGCGCATCGAACCTACCGCCCGAGCAAGTCGCCCGCTTGTGGAACGAGGAGATCGAGTGCCGTCTGGCCCGCGCTCGCGAACGCGTGGCATGCGGACAGCCGACCGGCCGCACAGCCGATGAGGTCTACGCTGATGCGGAGGCCAAGATCCAGTCGATGCGCGCATCTCGTGGACCCTGATGAAGACGGTCCGCTTCGAGGACGCAGCCGATGAAGAGTTGATCGATGAGATCGTCCGCTACGAGCTGCGACGCGAGGGCTTGGGAACCGAGTTTCTATCCGCGGTCCGCGAGGCGGTTCGGCTCGTCACTCAGAACCCTGGCGCGTGGCAAGCATCGGAGCACGGCCGCGATGTCCGCCGTTTCGTGATGGATCGGTTCCCCTTCACGATCGTCTACACCGAGCTCGCCGAGGAAATCCTGGTGATCGCGATCGCTCATGCGAGCCGCGCTCCGGGTTATTGGCGCTCACGGCTGTAGCGGCGCGAAGACAGGCCGAGGTGACTCGGCCGTGGGCCTATGGCCGCCGGCGTATGTGCCGGCGTCGACATCGGCATCGCGAGCTCCGCGGATCTTGAGCTGATACGAGTTCGCCACCCCGCGAGCATACCGACCCGAGCCGACAACTCAACCAACCGCCCGGGTTGCTTGCGATTCCGGCTCGCTCGCCGTGGGCAGCTCTGGTACACCGCGCGCGATGGTCCCCGCAGCCAATAGCTACTGCGAGCGCCTGGGAATCGCGGTCCCGTCGCTGGCTGCCGTGCGGACGCATCCCGAGGCGAACACCTACGCGCTCCTGATCGTCACGCTGCTCGAGCATGGTGGTCCGATGACGCTCGGCGATGTCGCCGAGGAGTTCGCGGCAGCAGGAGTCGTGTCGCACGTCGACGACGCCTACTTCTCGCTCAAGCGATGTCGCCCCGCGAGGCCACCGGTGTACCGCGACGGTGATCTGTATGCGCTCGATGCTCACGATCACGAGCTCGACCTGTGGGCGTTCCGCCTGGGCCTCCGCCCACCGCGCGTTCGCCGCCCCGAGCCGGCTCCACCTCCGCCGCGGGCGCCCGCGACGCAGCGGCTGAGCATCGAGGAGCTGGACGAGGCGTGGCGAAACGACGCGAACATCAACGCCTAGTCTGCGCAACGGATCGCCCTCGCGATCCTGGACGCGCATGATCGACCGATGGCACCCGACGACGTCGTCGCCTTCGTGTCCGCGCGCACGAAGTGGCACCGGCTCGTCGTGGGGCCGACCACATTCCGGCGCACGGGCGCGGCCGTCTTTCTCGACGGTGACGGGAAGTGGTCGATCGTTCACGGTGCCCCCGAGCTGGTCATGGCGCGAGACTCCGTGCGCGATGCGATCGAGCGCGCGCGGCGGTTTCCACGCTCCAACCCCGAGCAGATCGATGAAGGTCGCCGCGCATACGAGCGGCAGCGCGCGGCAAACGCTTCCGAGCTCGCCGCACTCCGGCGTGTGATCGTGCACGCGTTCCCTGCACGTTCGCCGCGAGTCGTCGTGCTGGTCGATGTCGACCAGCGCGAGATCACGACGCTCGTCGGCGACGAGCTGTCTCAGGTCGGCACGCAGCTCCAGCGCTTCGACATGCTCTGCGGCGTGGACATCCGCGCGACTCTCCGTGCGCTCGCCGTCGACGCCGGAGATCGCCGGCTCGCGGAGATCGGTCCGCCGCAGAAGTCGGTTCGGTTGAACAGCTCCGGTCGCACGCTGAAGATCACAACGGCGATGCTGATCCAGAGCTCGTGCGGCATCAGTCGACCGCTGGGCGACGAGAAGAAGCTACGCGCGTACCTCGAGGAGGCGCAGATGAACAAGCTCATGGAGAGGCTCGAGGCCGACGCGAAGGCGCTGTTCGCGCTGCACGAATACGGCAAGGTTCACGGCTGCGTTCGCCTTCGCTGGGGCCTCCTGGACCAGATGTTCCCCGCGCCATGGCATCACCACGATGAGCCGACGCTCTATCACCTCAAGAACGAGGCGTTCGACTTGTCAATGGATCTCGTCGCCGTCGTCGGGCACGCGCCAGTGTGGAACGATCCGTGGTCGCGGCGTCGACGGCCGCAAGCGACGCAAGGCGATCGGCATCGCCGGCCGCGTGCGGGAGGACGGCACCACGTGGCTTCCGCAGCACGCACGGGTCGAGGCAAAGCGAATCCTCGGCGACATGGTGAAGGGGATCGACCCCGGCGGCGAGCGCCGGCTTCGGCGGGAGGGCCCGACGTTGCGCGATGGCCTCGAGCTCCACGTCAGCAAGATGAAGAGCAAGGAGAGCCGTCCGCGTTCGATCGAGGCCATCGAGGACGAGACCGAGAAGCACCTCAAGGAGTGGCTGGACCGGCCCCTCGCGACGATCACACGCACCGACGTTCGCGAGCGTCACGAGGCGCTCACCAAGAACAATGGCGTGTACATCGCCAACCGCGTCATGCGTCACCTTCGCGCGGCTTGGAACACGCTCTCGAAGGAGCACGACCTGCCCGTCTGCCCGACGATCGCGGTGCACTGGAACAAGGAGCACCGGCGCCAGGAGCCGATGCCGTGGTCCGAGCTGCCCGGCTGGTTCAAGAAGATCTCGAAGCTTGAGCCCATCCGCGATGAAGACGGCGAGGTGACCGGCCGACGATCCGGCGTTCGCGGTGACTATCAGCTGCTGACGCTGCTCACCGGGCTGCGCAAGATGGACGCGGCCACCATCCGCTGGCAGCACATCGATCTCGAGGAGGGCACCCTTCGGCGACCGAATCCAAAGGGTGGCGAGGACCGCGCGTTCACGATTCCACTCTCGAGTGAGTGCGTTCGGATCCTCCAGCGCCGCCGGCGGGAGAATCGCGAGCTGTTTCTCGATGGCGACGGCGGCTGGGTGTTTCCGACGCGTGCGATCAAAGAGCTACCGTGCCATCACTGCGCCGATCTCGGCGTCGCCAAGCAACACACCCCAGGCGCAGTGGTGCACCTGGTCGAAGGCAAGCAGCAGAACGTCCTCGAGAAGAACAAGCCCGCGGTCAACGTCATCCCGACGCCCCACCGGCTCCGCGACACGTACACGACGGCCTTGGTCGAAGTCGGCGGCGTTTCACCGTTCGTGATCGACGTGCTGACGAACCATCGTCCGCCTCGCGGAAGCGTGACCGCGGGATACATCGACATCTCGATGGAGCACCTCGCGGAGTGTCAGGAGCGCGTGAGCCGGTTTCTCCTCGAGCGCATCAAAGGGAAGACCACGCCGAAGAAGAAGACCAAGAAGCGTGGAGCTCATCTCGTCGCGGTGTCATGAGCGCGACCACGACCTAGTGCTATTCGACGAGCTCGACAGCTAGCGCTGAGCGGAGCGTCATCGGCTCAATGTCTTCGACGTTCCACTCTGGTTCGCCCGACACATCCTCGGCGGCCTAGCGATCCAAGATCGCGGCGATGCGCGCAGCTCGTTCCGCTCTCTCCCTACGGGAGACCTTGTCGACGGTATCCGTGGGGCGGAGCGGAGACATCAGCATCCACAGTGTAGCCGACAAGCGAGAGATCGCTCCGCCGACATACAGGTGGGGACAGGTTGCGGCGCCTTCGGATCCTGGTGAGACTGACGCGTCCTACTTTGAAACGAGCGTGGGGAATGGCTGAGGCGGCAAACCTTGCGGTGATCGGTGCAGGCCCGAAGGCCGCCGCTGTCGCGGCGCGCATTGCGGCAATCCACGTCTGGCGATCTCAAAATCAGACGCAAGCAGCGAAGCTTCGCCCGCCGCCTCACCTTCATATCTTTGAACGCAGCTCCCGCGCGGGCGCGCACTGGTACGGCGACGACGGCTACACGGATGGATTGCAAGAGATCTGCACCTCACCCGAATTTGATCTCGTGTTTCCGGCGACCTCGCAATTGGGCGCCACGGTGGATCTCACGCCCTTCGCCTGGCGGACCTACGTCGCCACGCTCGGGATTGCGGTAGCGAATCCGACGCACCGCCAGTTCGCGGAATATGTCGGATGGGCGATCGACCTTTCCGCGAGCCTGGCCAACGGTGGGATCACTCTGCACAGAAACACCGAGGTCACCAAGCTTCGTCGGGACGGCACGAGCTGGGCCGTGGACGTTCACGAAGACACCGAGCCCGTTCCCGACGCTTCGTTGCGGTTCGATGGCGTCGTGATCACTTCCCCCGGCCCTGCGAAGTCACGGTTCGACGTCGCTCCTGCTGTGAAGCGGAGAGTCACCGATGCACAAAACTACTGGTCACAGCATCGAACGCAGATTCACGAGAGCGTCGCCTCCGGCAATCGCGTTGCAGTGATCGGCGCGGGGGGCGCTGCAGCAGCGATCTGTGTGGACGTACTCGAGACCCTCACCAGCGCTACGCCGGATCCGGGTGGCATCGTCCTCGTAGCTCCGCAAGCAAGTCTGTTCACGCGGGGAGAGACGACGTTCGAGACGCAGATCCTCACAGATGCCGATACCTGGACCGAGCTACCGCGCGAGGCTCGTCGTCAGGTTGCAGAGCACCTGCTCTCGGGCGTCGTGTTCCGACGTGTGCTCGAGAAGCTCGAGGGACTCAGCTTCTTGCCCTCGTTCTTCGTTGGTCGTGCGATCGCGGCGGTGCCTCTCGAACCAGGCGGCATCGGGCTTTGGTGCGTGACACTCGACGATCGCCCAACCCTCATCGAGGCCGATTGGGTGATCGACGCGAGCGGCTTCGATGCCCTGTGGTTCGTCGATCTTCTTGAGGAGCCGAGCAAGACGATCATCCGTCGCCTCGGGGCTCCCGTACTCGCGGAGCTGCTCGATGAGAACCTGCGCCTTGAAGTTGCCGCGACGATGTTCGATGACCCTACGATCAGCGAAACGCTGATTGCTCTTGAACCCGCACTTCACGTCCCATTCCTGGCAGGGGGGGCGAGACCACCTGGGCGCGCGAGCCTTCTGCAACTCGGCATAGTTGCAGACGAAATCCTGCAGCCGTATCTCCGTTGACATATATATATATACGTCGCACCTTAGAGACATGGCGATGGTTCTTCGAAGCATGTATCTCGACCCGAAGATCGATGCCGAGCTCGGCGCACGGGCGGAAGTCGAAGGGACGACGAAGGCGGAGCTGATGCGTCGATTCCTCGTCGAGGGCCTCGGCCGCCCGGCCACGATATTCGCGGGGTACGCCGCGCCTGAGACAAAGGACGCACGCAGCTCCCGACCAGCTGTGCCGACGGCGCGCGATGCCTCGCGCGGGACTGCATCCGGCCCGACCGTACCGCCACGTGCGGCCCCCCGCCCTATGCCGACTGTGCCGACGGCGCGCTCCGCGTCGGCCGAAAAGAAGAAGCCCCGGATCAACGCACCAGCAGCGCGGAGAGACGCGTCACGTTAGTTCGATTCGATCGCGCTCATTGCCGCTGCGCTGCTTGACGCAATCGGGCGACGGCTTCATCCATCGAGATCGAATGCGCCTGGCGTGACTCGATCTTCCTGAGACGGCGATCGATCTCGGCGGTCCATGCCTGATCGTTAGTGGGATCGACGTCCCCGTCCAGGCTGCCGACAAGCATCTCAGCGAGCTCGCCGCGGTCCTCTTCCGAGAGAGACAGGGCGGCGGCGAACACCTCGGACGCCGTCTTGCTCATCGCCGAACCTTCTCAACGAGACGGCGTGCGAACGCGTTCGCCTCCTCCACCTCGCCGCGCGCGAACTGCGCGGAGCTCTCTTCGACCGCAGCATCGAGCTCGGCCCGTTGCTCGGCGGTCAGATCGTCATCGGGAGGGAGTACCTCAGGCGCGACACCTTCGGACCGCTCGATGGGTTCGTCGACGGGTTTCACGCTCATCAGATTGGCACCGATCGCCGGGCCGGGCGACGTATGCTTTCGCGGATGGCTGGATCGAAGGCTCCCGACCGCGAGCGCATCTCGCCGTCACTACAACCGTTGGTCGAGCAGCTCGCGGCCCTTCATGCCGCCGATCGCGAGCGCGTCGTAAGGGCCGCGCGCTCGTTGGCAGGTGAGGCGCGACGGCACCCCGTGAAATGGAGCAACCTCCGCGACGCTTGTGGCGTAGTCCGCCTCGGCGGAGATGCGGTGGACGACACACAAGCGCTGTACGACGGATGAGCTCGGCCGAAGATCGACAACTCTATTCCTTGGATCTAGCCCACAGGACGTCGCCAACGCGAAGACCGCGTCGTTCGAGGAATCCGACGACGACTTCGACGTAACGGTTGCGTGCACCGTCCACGCGCATGTCGAACCGGAACTTCGGAAACGGTTGTTTCCACAACGGGCTCTGCCGCGTATCGCCGGGGCCCGCGAAGATGGTCCCAACGTCATCAGGTAGATCGAGCACGAACACCCACGGATCACCCTGCTGCGTGAAGCCGAGCATCATGAGGCGGATCGCAAGATCAGCCATCGTGCTTCGAACCCCGGGGTAGAGCGTGCGTCCAAAGCGATCGAGTTCGGGCGGCCAGCCCTCGAGCCTTTGCTCGGCGATCTGGTCGTCGAGCAGAGGCGCGTTGTCGAGTTGCTGCCGGAGCCTCTCCACGCGTTGCTCGTGCTCTCTCTCCTTACGCATCTGCTCGCGACACGTCGGGCATCGCTCTGAACGAACGATGAACGCTTCGGCCGCAGTCAGCTCGTTCCTGAGGGTCGAGACCGTATCCCAGGTCGGTCTCACGATGAACGCTGGCAGATCCGCGTTCGCGTATCGCACGATCGTCGTCTCGTCGAGGTCGTGGGTCACGACGATCTCGACGGCGATCGATCGTTCCCCGGCGAACACGAGATCGCTACGCACCCCGGCCGTGGGTCTCGACTCGACCTCCACGTGCGTCCACCACCGGGCGCAATCAACACTTCGAGGTTGAGAACAGAACGGGCAACACCATCGGAGGAAGTAGGATCTCCGATCGGCGATGGCCCGCTCGAAGCCTTCCTGGACCAGCAATTTGCTCAGCCGGTGGAGCGCCGTCTCGGGATTGCAGGCGATTGCGGAATCAACCGCGTGCGCGAAGTGCCACCTGTTCTTGCGGCCTTGCTTTGCGACGACTCGGGTACCGCATCCGAAGCACGTTACCGGCGTGCCCTTCTGGTAGTCCTCGATGTCGATCGCGCCCTTCTCCGAGCGCGCGAACGGATACCGGATGCTTCTAACCCTGCTTCGCAGCACGAGACCCTCGCCGACAACTCTAGCGGCGAGTGTGACAGCTGAGCTTCCGCTCGCCACCCGCTGGGAGGTGGCGAGATCTGCACGGCAGGGCGACGACGACTTCGATCGTCGAGATCGGCGACGTCCTCGGTAGGGGGCGGCGTCGTGCAGTGGGGAGCTGCAAGCTCGCCGAGCACCCGAAGTCGCCTCGTCGGCCAGGCTTGCCCTGCGGCCCCTATGTACCTGTATCGATACACGCTTCCTCGCTGACGCAACTCTCCGTGCGGCGGACCGATACCCGCCGCATGACTGCACTGATCTCGAGCACGCGCAGGGAGCCGACCCGTGGCTGAGTACGCGTCTCGAGGACCGATCCATTCGGCAGGGTATGCACCGCGTGCGTCTTCCTTCGCTGACCCGGTGGTGGCTCCGCGGCGCACGGCGGCGGAACTGGCGAACGACGCAGTCACGACTCTGGAGCGCAAGGTCGACGGACTCGACAACGCGATCTCGGCGGTGCGAAACGCCCACGTCGCTAACGATCCGAAGCGATGGCATGAGGCGCGTAGCTCCCTGGATCGCCAACTGGCGATTGCCACGACGGCGCACCAGCATGCGCGCGCCCATTCGACCGACGCCGA
>JANOPP010000102.1:0-15895 GCA_031421915.1 Myxococcales bacterium
TCAAGAAGGGTGCGGGCGGCAAGCCGGGCACGAGGGCGAGCCCGATCAACAACGCGGCGGTCGCGGTGAGCACGCGCGGCTGGCCACCGAGGTGGCTGCCGAGATCGTCGCCGAGCGGACGATCGCCCATGCTCGCGACGCGGGTGACGAGCAGGCCGGATGCGACGGCGACCAGCAGCGACGGGATCTGGGCGACGAGGCCACCACCGATCGACAGCAGCGAGTACTTCTCGACGGCGGCACCGGCGGTCATGCCCAGCGTGCCGACGCCGATCACGAGGCCACCGACGAGGTTGATCACCACGATCACGATCGCGGCGATCGCGTCGCCCTTGACGAACCGCATCGCGCCGTCCATCGCGCCGTAGAGCTGCGACTCGCGCTCGAGATCCGTGCGGCGTGCTCGTGCGGACTCGGCGTCGAGCGCGCCGGCGCGCTGCTCGGCATCGATCGCCATCTGCTTGCCGGGCATCGCATCGAGAGCGAACCGCGCCGCGACCTCGGCGACCCGCTCGGCGCCGCGCGCGACGACGATCAGCTGCACGAGCGTGATCACCGCGAACACCACGACACCGACGACGAGACCGGCGACGCCGGCTGCTCCGATCACCGACGAGCCAAACGCGTGGATCACCTCGCCGGCGTCTGCCTCGGCGAGGATCAGCCGCGTCGCGGAGACCTCGAGGCCGACGCGGAACAGCGTGGTCACGACGAGCAGGGTCGGGAAGGAGGCGAACGAGAGCGGGCGCGGTGTGAACACCGCGGCCATCAGCAGCGCGACGGCGATCGCGATGTTGAACGTCAGCAGAATGTCGAGAACGGCGCGAGGGAGCGGGACGATCAGCATCGCGACGACCGCGATGACGATCAGGGCGATCGCGAGCTCGCCCCAGGGGCGCTTCCTCGGCGTCATCAGGGCGTCTCGACCTCTTCGAGCTCGCTCGGGTCGAGCTCCAGCGCGTCGTCGTCGACCTTGTCGCTCGGGCCACCGAGGTGGCGGATCAGCGACAGGTGGATCTGGCTGCGGATCATGCGGAGCACGCTGTCGAGCTCGGCGGCGGGGAGCTTGAGGCGCGTGCGCAGCGTGTCGAGCGTCGTGCGCACGAGCTGCTCCTTCGCCTTCTCGAGCCAGCGGAACGCGGTAACGCGGTGGACGCGATAGATCGCGCCGATCTCGTCGATGTTGAGCCCGTCGACATGGTGGTAGCGGAGCAGCGTCTGCTCGCGCGCACCCAGCGTACCGAGCGACTCGGAGAACGCAGCTTTGAACTGCTCGGAGTACGTCCGCTTCATGTACTCGATCTCGGGATCGTCGGCCGAGACCGCGTGCTGGGCGATCAGCTGATCGTCGTCGACCAGGATCTCGCGCTTTCCCTTGCGAAGATCATTGAGGCACGTGCGCACTGCGACCGACCGCACCCAGCGGCGGAGGTCACCGCGCCCGCCGTACTCGGCGATCTTGCCCACGCTGGTCGGCGTGCCCGCCGTCCCGCCTCCGACGAACAAGCGCTGGCGGACGAGCTGCTTCACGTCGGACAGGCGCGGCGGGCCGATCCGCATCCGCGCGAGGGCGATGTCGACCTCCTTCATGTAGTCGCGGTCGAACGTGTTGATGGCCCCCGGAACCTGCTTCGCGCACGCGGCCGCGAGGTAGAGGTCGGCGGGGCGCAGGCCGTCGAGCGCGCCCTCCGCGAGATCTTCCGTGATCTGCCGTGCGATGAAGGCCACGACATCCTTGGCATCGACGTTGATCTCGGGCCAGGCGGCGCGACCTTCGGCCACGAGCTCCCATAGTCGACGTTCGAGGTCAGGGACGGCCTCGAGGACCGGCCTCGCCGGAGCCGGCGCGGCATCGAGGAACGGACGCACCAGGCTCGGCGTGCTCACCGTCACCGATTAGGCCACCCCGACGGCACATTGGTCAAACGATCTGGCGTGGGCTACCATCTCTCGACGAGAATGGAGCCGAATCGCAAGGTCCGGAAGCAGGGTCTCGAGCACTTCATCAAGTTCGTGCGCGAGCTGCCGTCGCCGTCTCCCCAGGCGATGTTCCAGGCGCTGCAGGAACATGGCTACCGCGGCCAGGACCCCGCGCGGCGTGCCCTCTGCCTGATGGCCTACCGTCACGTGAAGCGGGTGAAGCGGATCTACATCGAGGGCGTCGATCGCGCCGAGCTGCCCCGCAAGTCGAATTTCCTCTGTGTCGGGCCCACGGGCTCCGGCAAGACGTTTCTGGTCGAGACGCTGTTCGGCAAGATCCTCAAGCTGCCGACCGCGCTCGTCGACATCACGACGTACTCGGAGACCGGCTACGTCGGCCAGGATCCCTCGACCATCCTCACCCGTCTCCTCCACACCGCCGATGAGAACCCGATGCTCGCGTCGATCGGCATCGTCTGTCTCGACGAGTTCGACAAGATCGCCTCGGGCCAGAACAACGCGATCTTCGCCGGCGCCGGCACGACCAAGGACGTCACCGGCATGGGCGTCCAGCGCGAGCTCCTCAAGATGCTCGAGTCGAGCGAGGTCGTCGTCCCCCTCGATCTCACGCACAGCTCGTACGCAGACCACGTGGTGATGTCGACGGCGGACATCGCGTTCATCGCCGCGGGCGCGTTCTCCGGGTTCCAGCAGATCGCTCACCGGCGCGCGATGCGCGACCAGATCGGCTTTGGTCGCGACCAGGCCGCCGGCGGCATGGATCCCGAGAAGATCGCGGTCGACTTCTCCGCCGAGCAGGTCGAGAACGTCGCGAACTTCCAGGCCTACGGCTTTCTCCCCGAGCTGGTGGCACGGTTCACTCGCGTCGTCCCGTTCCAGGCGCTCGACGTCGGCACCCTCAAGGACATCCTGCGCACCGACGTCGTGTTGCGGATGACCCGCGAGTTCAAGCTCGAGGGCTTCGAGCTCGTGATCGAGGAGCCCGTGCTCGATCACATCGTCGGCGATGCGCTCCGCCGCGAGACGGGTGCCCGCGGCCTGGCGTCGACCTTGACCCGCAACCTCGAAGACGTCGCTTTCGGCGCTTTCGGCGTCGATCACGGCGGCACGGTCCACGTCCGCATCAAGGACGATGACATCGCCGTCGACGTGACCTGATGGCAACCCAGCCGCGTACAGGGCTCATGATCGGTCTCGGTGTCGGAATCGTGGCGATCTTCGTGGCCGCGATGGTGATGCTCAGCACCGGTGACGAAGATCCATCGCGCCAGTACGAGCCGGTGACGGAGATCAAGCGGCCTCCGCCGGAGGCCGCGCCCGTCGTGAAGCCCGACGCCGCACTCGCGCCCGCGCAGTAGAAAGTTCCGCTTCCAGCTCTGGAGGCCTGTGCTAGCGTCCGCGCCGTGAAGACCACGGCCGTCCTTGTTGGGGTGATCGCGATCGGGTGCAGCACGACCGAGCCGCCCGTGGAGCCAGCGTGGCCGCACCCGCAGATCCCCGAGGAAGAGCAGCGTACCGGCGGTGATCCGGCGCGGGGCTACGACTACCTCGTCAACGGCGGCTACATCACCTGCGGCATTCCCAAGACGGTGTTCGACAGCGTGCAGGCGCCCACGGATCCCGGAATCCCCGGCCGCACGGGCGACAACGCGATGCTGCCGTTCAACTACAGCGCGGCGACCTCGGCAGAGGGCGTCCGCGTCGTATCGGCGAACTGCCTGTCGTGTCACGGCGGTCGCATCAACGGCGAGATCGTCGTCGGGCTCGGCGCGGCGGACGGTGACTTCACCGCCGACCAGTCGGGCTTCGTCGGCCTCGCCGGGAACATCGCGATGTCGCCGATGGAGCGCGTCGAGTACGACCGGTTCGCGACCCGGATCCGCGCGATCGCGCCGTACACGCAGACCAAGACCATTGGTGTGAATCCGGCCGACAACCTGACGGCCGCGCTGATGTCCCATCGCGATCCGGCGACTCTCGCGTGGTCGCCAACGCCGCAGATTCCGCTGCCGCCGGCGATCGTCGTGCCGGTCGACGTGCCGCCGTGGTGGCGGATGGCGAAGAAGACGTCGATGTTCTACTCGGCGGGTGGTCGCGGCGATCACGCGCGGATCATGATGGCCGCGTCGCTCTTGTGCTCGGAGAGCGTCGAGGAGGCGCGCGCGATCGACGCTGCGTTCGTCGACGTTCGCGCATGGATCACGTCGATGCCCGTCCCGAAGTGGCCGTTCCCCGTCGATGCCGCGCTGGCCGAGACAGGCAAGCCGATCTTCCAGGCAACGTGCTCGCGGTGCCACGGCACGTACGGCGACGACGGCTACTACCCGAACCTGATCGTGCCGCTCGACGAGGTTGGTACCGATGCGACGCTCGCGTCCGGCGCGTCGCAGTTCTCCGAGCGGTTCGTCGAGTGGTTCGCGAATTCGTTCTGGGGCGAGACCTCGCGCCTCGAGCCGCAGGAGGGCTACGTGCCGCCACCGCTCGACGGGATCTGGGCGACCGCGCCGTTCTTCCACAACGGCTCGGTGCCGACGCTCGAGGGCGTCCTGAACTCGAAGAAGCGGGTCGGTGCGTGGACTCGCACGTTCGACTCGACGGCGTACGACCAGGCCGCGGTCGGCTGGAAGTTCACGCCGACGACGTTGCAGGCGCAGGAGCCGAACGCCGGCAAGCGCATCAGGATCTACGACACGACGATCGTCGGCTATGGCAACAAGGGCCACACGTACGGTGACGACCTCACCGACGACGAGCGCAAGGCCGTGCTCGAGTACCTGAAGACGCTCTAGTTTTCGCCGGGGCGTGCGCGCACGAGGCGACGTACCGCTCTGCCGGGAGCCGGATCATTCGATCGTCTGGCTCGAGGACAGGCTGAAACGTCTGTGACGTGTCGGGTGGTCATGGCAATGCTCCCGGCCGCCTCGTGGCACGTCGGCGCTGATGCTTGGCGCGATCTGTCGGCGGGGTTCATCGTAAGCCAGTGAACTCGTCGTCGGCACAGCGATTGAACTCCCCTCGCTCCATCATGAAGAACGCAACCTCTCTCCTCGTGCTCTTCGCAGCAATCGGCACCGCGACGGCGGCTGGAAGCTTTAGCGATCGCATCAACTACCGGCCGTCCCGGGATACGTCGATCAAGATCGTCGAGCCGGAAGGGTTTCGCGTGACGATCGAGTCACCCGACGGCATGCAGACCGGCACCGTGCCGGAACTGTTCCGGCTGCCGAATCAGGACGCCTTCGTCAAGGTCACCATGACCTCTCCGGACGGGACGTCGTGGTCCAAGAAGGTCGAGATTCGCCAGCGCAACCAGGCGGAGCTGTCGGTCACCTTCAAGCCCGACGCTGCTCGTGAGAAGGAGAAGGCCAAGGACGCGCCTCGAGCCCGCACCTTCATCACGGAGCTGCAAAACAAGGGCAGCACGTGCGACGCGACGTCACCGTGGCGCGCGACGATCTCGGCGCAGTTCCTTCGCGCGAGCGACGGCGTGGTCATCGGCACGCTGCAGCTTGACGACGACAAATCCGGTCAGACCGAGCTGCCGGCTGACACCTACGACGCACGCGTGTTCTCGTGGAATGGCACCGAGTGGAAGCTTGCCGTTTCGACCCGGGTAGACATCCCGGCGCGCGACGGGTTCGTGCTCGCATTCGGTTGCACCAAGCAGAGCGGTGCGCGCCCGGTGCTGATCAAGCAGTAACTCCCGGCATTCGGCGTCAATGCTCCGAACTCTGTCGCGTTCTGCGCGGCGCGGCCTGGAACATTTGCTGTCACCACGCGTTCCACTCTTCGAATACCCAACTGGAGTCCATCATGCTTCGCACCGCGTTCGTATCGGTTGTCACGCTCCACGCTTCGCTCGCTCTCGCAGGAAACGGCCACACGGTCCGGGATGTGCCGGCGCGACCCGCGGTAAAGATCACCGCAGCGACTGATCATGCCGAGGGCTGTGGCATCAACGAGATCCCGAGCACGCTCAACGCCGCATCCTCCGAATCGATGACCGGCTACAACGAGAAGACCCTCACGGCGGCATCGAAAGGGCTACACGACCCGGAGAAGCTCGGGGCGAAGGTGAAGGCCGTGTGGGGATGGTGCGTGAAGCCCGACATGCAGGTTCGCGTGTGGGCGGCATGCACCGGCGCGGGAGACTCCAGCGCATGTGCGCTCTATGCGTCGCCGATCGACGCTAGGGGCAAGCTCGGCAAGGTCGTGCGCGCAACCCTCGGCTGGTCGACGCCCAAGGTTGAGGATGTTGACTCCGGGAACGCGCCAACGCTGTGGACCGGTCGTGGCCTCAAGGTCTCGATGGAGGCCGGACGGGGTAACGGCTGGTTCGGCGTCTACGTCAGGAGCGGCGCGATCAAGTTCACCAAGACCGAGTGGGAGTAGCCACAACTAGCCACAACTAGTTCCACGCTAGTTCTCGCCCAGGCGAGCGCGCTCGCGGCGACGCCAGGCGAGCAGCGCCCAGCTCGCGACGGCGAGGACGGCGAGCACGCCGCCGATCGCGAGCACGAACCGCACGTTCATCGCCGGTCCACCGGCGAGGTAGATCGGTGCGAGCGCGCGCGACGTCGCGAACGCAACGATGATGAGGGCACCGAGGCCCGCGGCGAGTGTCTTGCCGTTTCCGAGGAGCGCGAGGAGCTGTGAAGGGACACCGGAGCGACGCTCGCGCTCGAGTGCGCGACCGACGACGAACGCGCCGCCGAGCGCGAACAGGAAGCCGAACACGACGACCTCGACGTTGTGCGTGGTGCCGCGCATCGTGAAGACGTCGGTCGTCGACAGAAGCACGTTGCTCGAGCGGAACGCACCGACGACCACGATCAGGAAGCCGACCACGGAGACCAGCGAGGCAATGCCGGCCAGCATGAGTCCGGTCGACCACGCGTCGGCCTTGCGCGCGAGCTGCTGTGCGCGCTCGATCGGGCCGCGCGCGAGGTGATCGAGGTCGCCGTAGGCGTCGTCGTGCGTGCTGACCGCGTCGCGCATCCGCCACGAGAAGAACGCCTCCGCTGCCCAGGTCGACACGACGTACGTACCGAGGATCAGGGTCGAAGCGATCAGGAGGCAGAGGCCGAGGTTGAGCGGGATGCCGGGCAAGAACAGGGTCGCGATCCGTAGCGCGAACGGATCGGCGACCATGATGATCATCACCGCAGCGCACGTCATCGCCATCAGGCCGGCGCCCGCGCGACCCACGCGGTGGGCAAACACCTGCGCGACCGACAACGGCATGAGCGCGAGCTGCACGCGACGCTCGTTCGCGAGCACATCGCGGCGCGCCTCGGCACCGGCGCGACCATCGCGATAGATGCCGGTATCGCGCAGTGCGGAGTCGCTCGGCGGGATGTCGCGGCGGCTCGCATCGCCGAGCGCGGACAGATCCGTAGACACGTGGCGATCGATCGTGGATGCGGTCATCGGGTGTTCCTCGGGGCCGAGAGTGAATCTCGGCCCCTCATTGTGGGCCTGGGATCAAGGCCGGGGCCGGAGCTAGGGCGACGCCGAATCGGCGCATGTAGATGGTGCGGAGGCGCTCGCGTCCCCGGGCGAGACGCGACTTGATCGCGGAGACCGAGGTGTCGAGCAGCTCGGCGATCTCCTCGACCTTCCACTGCTCGATCTCGAACAGGACGATCGCCTCGCGCTGCTCGTGGGGCAACTCGGCGAGGGCGAGGCGGGCGCGGCTCGCGGCCCCGAGGGTCTCCTCGGCGCTCGGCGTATCGGCGGCGAAGTCGCCCGTCATCGGGAGGAGGCGGCGCCAGAACGCGGTGCGGTAGCGGCTGCGATGGAGGGAGATGATGATGCGGAACAACCACACCCGGAACGCACCGTCCTCGCGGAGGCCGTCGATCTTGTCCATCGCGCGGAGTAGCGCCTCCTGGAACAAGTCATCTCCGTCGCTCTGCGACCGACACACCGACCGCGCAAACGCGACCGCGCGGTCGTGGACGGGCGTCAGCAGGCGCTGCAGTCGGTCGCGGCTGGCATCCATCGATCTCACAGACGCACCAACACGCCCGTTTGGTCGCAGCATTCCGCAGAAATCTCGAATACCGAGGGATCCCGCCACGTTTGATCGCTGCACGTACCGTGATACGTCTGTCGGTGCCGTATGGACAAGATCGTCGTCGAGGGTGGTAACCGCTTGGTCGGTACGATTCCGATCAGCGGAGCCAAGAATGCAGCGCTCCCGATTCTCGCTGCCGCACTCCTGCCAACCGGGGCATCGACGTTCAAGAACGTCCCCCAGCTCGCCGACGTCAAGACCATGGCAAAGCTCTTGCGCATGCTCGGCTGGACCGTCGAGGGCGACAAGACGACCTATACGATCGCGTCGCCGACCGGCAAGAAGAAGCCCAAGCTCGAAGCGCCGTACGATCTCGACAAGACGATGCGCGCGAGCGTCCTCGTGCTCGGCCCGCTCGTCGCGCGCTACGGCCGCGCGCGTGTCTCGCTACCAGGTGGCTGCGCGATCGGTGCGCGTCCGATCGATCAGCACCTCAAGGGCCTGCAGGCGCTCGGCGCCAAGGTCACGCTCGATCACGGCTACGTCGACGTCGAGGCCAAGCGCCTCAAGGGCGCGACGATCGTGCTCGACATGCCGACGGTGACCGGCTGCGAGAATCTGATGATGGCCGCGGTCCTCGCGAAGGGCCGCACCGTGATCGAGAACGCGGCGCGCGAGCCCGAGGTCGAGGAGCTCGCGACCGTCCTCAACAAGATGGGCGCGCGGGTTCAGGGCGGTGGCTCGTCGGTGATCACGATCGAGGGCGTCGACGAGCTCCACCCGATCGAGCACTCGATCATGCCGGATCGGATCGAGGCGGGGACGTTCGCCGTCGCCGCAGCGATGACGCGCGGTGACGTGCTGCTCGCGGGCGCGCGCCCCGAGCACCTCGAGGCCGTGATCGCCAAGCTGCGAGCATGCGGCGTCACCGTCGCTGCCGAGGCGGGTGGGATTCGGGTACGCGGCACCGCCGACCTCAACGCGGTCGACATCGTCACGCAGCCGCACCCGGGGTTCCCGACGGACATGCAGGCGCAATTCATGGTCATGGCGTGCATCGCCAAGGGCCAGTCGGTGATCAAGGAGATGATCTTCGAGAACCGCTACATGCACGTCCCCGAGCTGGGACGCATGGGCGCTGACATCGTCATCGACGGGCGAACCGCCGTCGTCCGCGGTGGAGTGAAGCTCACGGGGGCATCCGTGATGGCGACGGATCTTCGTGCGTCGGCGAGCCTCGTGCTCGCCGGGCTGGTCGCCGAGGGCAAGACCGAGGTCCTGCGCGTTTATCACCTCGACCGTGGCTACGAGGCGATCGAGAAGAAGCTCCGAGCGGTTGGCGCCAAGATCAAACGCGCGAAGCAGTGATATCCTGCGCGAACCGTGACGCGCCCCGTGATCCTCGCACTGCCCAAGGGGCGGATCATGGAGGAGTCCGCCGCCCTGTTCGCGCGCGCCGGCTACGACCTCGCTCCCGTGTTCGGTGACTCGCGCAAGCTCGTCCACGAGTGCGGTTCGCTCCGCGTGCTGGTCCTGCGCAACTCCGACATCGCGACCTACGTCGCGCACGGTGCCGCGGACGTCGGAGTCGCCGGGAGCGACGTGCTCGACGAGGAGGGCCGGGAGCTCCTCGAGCCCCTCGACCTCGGGATCGGGCGCTGCCGGATGATCGTGGCCGAGCGCGCTGACGCACCGATCGACGACCGCTCGCACTCGCACCTCCGCGTCGCGACCAAGTACCCGCGCACGACCCGCGCCTACCTGCAGAGGAAGGGCATCACGGCCGAGGTCATCAAGCTGTCGGGAGCGATCGAGCTCGGCCCGCTGACCGGCCTGTGCGACCGGATCGTCGACATCACGCAGACCGGTGAGACGCTCCGACAGAACGGCCTCGTCGAGATCGATCGCGTCGCCGAGGTGTCGACCCGCCTCGTCGTCAACCCGGCGCGGCTCAAGCTCGACGGTGATCGGCTCGGTGCCCTGATCGACGCGCTCGAGCGCGTCGTTGGCTGACTGATCGGCGACCACAGAGCACCGATCCCGGGGCGTCGCGTGTAGTATCGCCGCGAGGTGTCCTCCGATCTGCGTCCGTTCGTCGCCGAGGAGATCCGGCTGCACCCCCGGGTCGCGTACCAGGGGCTGTTGTCCGAGGAAGGCGCCGCCACGCGCGTTGCTGCCGCACTCCCTCCGCTGCAGCGGTTCCGCCACGACTACGCGGGCGCGATCTCGATCGTCGACTGGGACCACCGCCTGCCGTCGCAGCAGCTCGTGCTCCGGATCTACGGCTACTACGGCGAGGACACGCTCGAGGCCGGCTTCGAGGCGTTCGATGATCGCCTCGAGCAGATCGCCGAGCGCGACAAGTATCCCGAGTTCGACGTGCCCGACTTCGACGGCCTCGCGGCCGACGAAGCCTACGAGATCGAGCTGTCGCCGAGCGGCACGATCGGTCGCTGCCGCCTGACGTCGGCGTGGCGCCGCACGGTCGCGTCCCGCGATGCGGCCTCCGCGGTCGCCCTCGTCCAGACCTGTGACGAGTACCAGAAGCTCGTAGCCGCCTCGCCATCCCGGCCGACGTATCTCGGAGACCTCGAGGCGGTGTCGTGGACGCCCCCGTGCGAGACGGATCACGACCGCTGGACCCTCGATGTCTGGTACCTGCTCGCGTTCGACGGGCGAATCGGCTCGGGGCGCAGCTTCCTCGCAGACCTCGAGTCCAAGCAGATCGCGTCGGTCCGCGACTTCTCCGTTCGCACCGGCTAACCGTAACAAGGCGCCCGGTCGATCTGGCTTGCGGTGGCCGAGGCCCGGGGCGAAGCTCCGCCCCCGGAGGCGCCATGTCCCTGCGTTCGTTCGCACTGCTCGTCGTGTTGTCTGGCGGGCTTGTCGGTTGCGGCCCCGAGGGTCGTAATAATCCAGCGGTCGAGGGCGGTGCCTGTGATCCCGGCGCGACCGCGGACTGCTTCTCCGGCGTCGAGGGCACCGAGGGCGTCGGCCCGTGCAAGGGCGGCACGCGCAGCTGCGAGTCCACCGGCACGTGGGGCGGATGCGTCGGGGAGATCAAGCCGTCGCAAGAGCTCTGCACTGACGGCGTCGACAACAACTGCAACGGCTCGATCGACGAGGACGAGGACCGCGACGGCGACGGCATCACCACCTGCGGCGGTGACTGCTGCGACTCCACAGAGTGCAGCGCGCCCGGCATGGTCAACGCAGGCGCGTTCGATGCGGCAGGCAACGGCATCGATGACGACTGCAACGGCGCCGTCGATGACACCCAGCTGATCTGCGACGCGAACCTAGCGTCCGGGTCGCTCAATGCGAACGACTACGCGAAGGCGATCGATCTCTGCCAGACCGCGACGATGACCGAGAAGAAGTGGGGCGTGATCAGCGCGACGCTCACGCTCGCGAATGGCACGGGAACCCCGGCGCCCAACGCGCAGGCGATCCGCAATCACTTCGGCACGGGCGTGATGCCGCGCGGTGGCCTCAACATGGCGCTCCTCAGCACCGGCTCCGCGGCCGGCCGCGGCGACACCAACCCCGCCTACCAGGACTTCGAGAACACGCCGTCCTTCAACGGCAACAACACGCAGTCGCCGTTCCCTGCCGACTTCTACGCGGCCAACAACAACTCGCTACCGAACGCTCCCGGCTGCCCCGACCCCGATGGCACCGAGGCGAACGATCCCGTGATGCTGACCCTCACCGTGCGCGTCCCGACCAACGCGCGGTCGTTCAAGCTCGCGACCAACTTCTTCTCGTCGGAGTTCCCCGAGTACACCTGCTCGGCGTTCAACGACTTCTTCGTCGTGCTCCTCGACTCCGCGTACAACGGACCCACCCCCAACCCGACCGACAAGAACCTCGCGTTCTACAACGGCAACGGCATGAAGCACCCTGTCGGTGTCAACCTCGCCCACGGCAACACGGGCCTGTTCACCCAGTGCATGAATGGTGCGACCGGTTGCGCTGGCAGCACCGGGAGCATCATGACCTGCACCGGAACTACCCAGCTGATGGGTACGGGTCTCGATACGCCGACCCCGGGATCGTGTGATTCGAACGCCCTTCAAGGCGGTGGCACGGGCTGGCTCGAGACGAGCGGGAACGTCAACCCGGGCGAGGTCATGAAGCTGCGCATCGCCATCTGGGACACGAGCGATCACATCCTCGATTCGATCGCGATGGTCGATGGATTCCAGTGGTCGGTCGATGCGTCGCAGCCAGGGACTGTGATCTTCAAGCAATAGCCGTGTGACGTTTTGCGCTTGCGCTTGACGTGCGTAGGAGGGATGTTCCGCGCCTCATGACGACCCCGTCGAAGCTCGCCTATTGCCTCGGACTCTCTCCACTTCTGGCAGTTGGCCTCCTCGCATGTGGACCGTCCAGCGGAGCCCGCGAGTGCGCGGGTGGACCCACCGATACCGAGATCGACCCGCTCAACTGCGGTTCCTGCGGTAACGCCTGCGCGAGCGACTACGCGTGCATCAAAGGCCGTTGCCTCGCGGGCGACTGCCAGCCAGGTGATGTCGAGGACTGCTACACCGGCGTCGAGGGCACCATGGACATCGGTCCGTGCGTCGGCGGCGAGCGCACCTGTGACGAGGGCGGCGTCTGGTCTCAGTGCATCGGCGAGGTCGTCCCGGACGGCGAGGACGGCCCGGCCTGCAACGACGGCGTCGACAACAACTGTAACGGCACGATCGACGAGAACGAAGATCGCGACATGGACGGCGTCTCGACCTGCGGCGGTGACTGCTGCGACTCCACCGAGTGCAGCAAGCCCGAGCTCGTCAACCAGGGCGCCTTCGACGCAGCGGGCAACAACTTCGACGACGACTGCAACGGCGTCGTCGACGACACGATCCTGCTCTGCGATCAGAACATCACCTCCAGCACCACGAACGGCCTCGACTTCGCGCGCGCCATCGACATCTGCCAGACGGCGACGATGACCGACAAGAAGTGGGGCGTCATCTCTGGCGCGCTCACGCTCGCCGATGGCTCGGGCGTTCCCGACACCGAGGGCCATGCAGTCCGCCCGCGCTTCGGTCAGGGCCTGATGCCGCAGGGCGGCGTCAACCTCGCCATCCTCTCGACCGGCGGCGCCGGTGCCAAGGGCGACACGGCCCCCGCCTACCACGACTTCGTGAGCTACACGCACACGGGCACGAACACCTCTCCGTATCCGACCGACTGGTTCATGCTCAACAACATGAACCTGCCGAACGCGCCGGGCTGCCCCGACCCGAGCGGCCTCATCGCGAACGACCCCGTCATGCTCAAGCTGACGATCCGCGTTCCGACCAACGCCAAGTCGTTCCGCCTCTCGACGAACTTCTACTCCGCCGAGTTCCCCGAGTGGACCTGCTCGTCGTTCAACGACTTCTTCGTCGTCCTCCTCGACTCGACCTACAACGGCACGCCGCCGAACCCGATGGACAAGAACCTCGCGTTCTACCAGCCCATGGGCACGATGAACAAAGTCCCCGTCGGCGTGAACCTCGGCCACGGCAACACCGGCCTGTTCACCCAGTGCATCAACGGTGAGACCGGCTGCTCGGGCCAGGCCGGCACGATCTCCACCTGTACCGCCACGAACCACCTCACGGGCACCGGCTTCGACGATCCCGAGTCCGGCTCCTGCGATACGAACTCCGTCACCGGCGGCGCGACGGGATGGCTCGTCACCTCGGGCAATGTGACCCCAGGCGAGATCATCACGCTCCGCATCGCGATCTGGGACACCTCGGATCACGCGTTCGATTCGCTCGCGGTCATCGACGGCTTCCAGTGGTCGGTCGACGTCGCGCAGCCCGGCACGGTCATCTTCAACGAGAACCCGGGCCTCCCGCTGCCGCCGAGCGACGCCGACTTCGGCGGCGCGACCCGCGTCCGCTAGTCAGCCCCGGGCTTTCGCGTTCCGCCGCATAGCGGCCGGTCGGGCGGCGCTCTTCGCGCGGCGCGCGCGCGCTGCTTCTGCTCCTCGGCCCTGACGATCATCGAACCCTTCGCGCTCGGGTCGAGGCGCAGCTTCGCGAGCTTCAACGCGCCCGCAATCAACACCTCGATCTCCGCGCGATCGAAGTCCGTGACCGCGTTCATCGTCACGTAGCGCGCCAGCTTGCCACTACCGTGCAGCAGCTGTTTCGGATCCGACTTCGTCAGCTGAGCGCCCTGCCCGAAGAACAGCTTCACGCAGTCCGGGTACACCGCGATCCCGCACATCCCCCTCGGCTCCGCGCTCGGTCGGCGAGTACGAGATCACGAGTGAGCCCTGGTTCTCATAGACGTAGACGATCTCGAACAAGCCTGGCAGCCGGGACCGCAGCATGACGCGCAGCGCCTTTCCGAGCTTCGCGATCGACGGCTCGTACCTCGCGAAGAAGCTCGCAAGCTGCGCTTCAGCGCTCACCACGCGTTTGTCGGCGGCCATGCGCCGAACCGTACCGCAGCCAGCGACATGCTTGCGTGCTCGCCACCGAGCCGCAGCTAGGCGACAAGCTTGCGCGCGCGTTCGCCGGGCACTTCGCGCAGCGAGATGAGCCCGTGCCTCGTCCAGCCGACCGCGAGTAACCACGTCTGCGGTCGACTCACCGGTAACGGCACGTAGTCAGTGGGCAGGGCGGCGAGGAAGTCTTTCCCCCCGGTCTCCTTCCAGCCAGCGAAGCTCACGCCGCTCGAGAACGGGTCGACGTTGAACCTCACGCCGCGATCCTTGCCGTGCCGGCGCCAGTTGTTGAGCACGTACGCGCGCGCATGCCGAGCCGCCCGCGGCGACGTGATGGCCTTCGGGTGATAGCGGTCGCTGAACACGCGCCCCTTCCGCCGCCGTCCCGTGCGCTTGGTCATCGCCTGGTTGATGTAGCGCGCGGCCGAGATGCCGAACGCCTGCATTCCCTTCGCGAGCGCGATCTCGTTTGCCGCCTCGACCATCGCGTGGAGGTGGCCGTCCTGCAGGCTGATGTCGATCACGCGAAAGTCGTGGCGGCCGAGCACGACGCCGAGCGCCTTGCGGACCGCGTGATAGAGGTCGAGCTCTCGCAGCGTGCCGATGTCCTGCTCGAGGCGCCACGTGATGTGTACCGGATGAGACGCGTTGAGTGGAGCGCGGCGCTTGTGGCGCTCGCTCGAACGCTTCCCACGCGGTGGCCGACCGGCGCCCTTGCGCTTGCCACCCCAGTACACCAGCTCCTGCTGGACATGCTTCTTCCGCGCACGCGCCACGCTGATTTCGTACCGCAAACACCTGCAGTCGTCAACTTGATTTCGCCGATATATATCATGTTCAATGCCTTGTTCGGTCAAATACGCAATCATGGCCATTGGAAAACGAGAGAACGGAGAACGTAGCTACCGATCGACGTCAGGGGGCTGTGGGGCTGCCCTTCGTTCAAGGGGCTACCGACCGACGTCAGGGCGCGGTGGGCTCCCATCGTTCGACGAGAACACGAGACGGCGCTGATGACCTGTGCGGACAGCCGCACTCGCTGCACGACTGCGGCGTTGCGCCTGCCCTCACAGCTCACAGCGCTGACGCCACGCAGCGACGCTCCGTTTCAGATCGATCTTTCTTCGGGCGGAGGAAGCGGAGGGAGAACGACGCGCGACGCTCGGGAGAACACGAGCTCGCTGATGACCTGTGTGGACAGCCGCGCGCGTTGCCCGCGGTCGCCCTCGCGCCTCCCCACACAGCTCACAGCTGAGGGCGCGTACCACGACCATCGAGTCGAACGACCGGCGGTCGCGACAGACCTCCACCACCCGATCCGTGGCGAGCAACTCCCCCCGAGCGTTCAGCCAACCGCGACCGACCGGTCACGATCCGATCCGTGGCGATCAACTCGCCCCCGAGCGAGCAGCCAACCGCGACCGACAGGACACGATCCGAACCGTGGCGAACAAAGCACCCCCGAGCGAACAGACAAC
>JANOPP010000103.1:0-10770 GCA_031421915.1 Myxococcales bacterium
CTCCTGCCGGCTCGCTTCCAGCTGCGCACGCCTCGGCTGATTCGCCAGGTGGTCGGACGAGGAGACACCCACATCGGTGTCCACCGACTCGAAATCGAGCCGAGGCGTATCGATCCAGACAGCGTCCCTGAGCCGGATGGGTGCAGCAAGGACACCGACTGCAAGAACGATCGCGTGTGCAATGACGGCGCATGCGTCGAGTCGAGTCCGCCCCCGAGCGCTGCTCCAGCGAAGAGCCGCAAGGAGCAGATGTTCGGCGGTTCGAAGGAGGACATCGCCAGCACGACCGTCAAGAAGTACGCCTTCGAGGCCTACCCCTCCTGGTCGGTCGCGAATCCTGACAAGGCGTGCCCCGACAGGCTCGACGAGCTGAACGAGTACATGAACAACAAAGACGTCAAGGCTGCACCGCTTGTGAGAATTGACCCGGGGGTGCTCGTCAGAAACGACCCACCGCTGAGCGGGGTGGTGTTCGGCGATGGTGGTTGTCGCCGTGAGGAAGAAACGTCCCTGCTCGAAGTGTCGGCGTTGGTTTGAGCCTGACGCGCGAGTCGGTGATCGCCAGCGGGCGTGCGGCGCGGTCGACTGTCAGCGAGCCCGCCACGCGGAGGCGGATCGAGCATGGCGTGCCGCGAATCGCGACTACGATCGAGATCGTCGCTGGCGGGTGACGCTCGGAGCCGCGAAGGATCAGCCGGCATCGGCGCCACCGGCAGGCAACGCGCCAGCACCGGTGCCGGGAGTGCCCTGGGATGTGGTGCAAGACGAGATGAGGGTCGAAGGTCGCGTGATCCTTGCGGGAGTAGTCCGAGTAATGGGGCTGTTCGTGCAAGACGAGATACGAAAGCAAGTCGTTGGGATTACAGCGGGAGTAGCCGGACATGCCCGGGGTGTCGTGCAAGACGAGATAGGGGGAGTTCGGTAGCGCCTGCACCCTGGCGGCGTGGAAATCGATCTGCACCAGCTCGAGCTTCGCCATCGCGATCTCCGGATCCACGACGGCGATCAGCGCCGACGACTGATCGGATCGATCGCCGAGATCGGGCAGCAGGTGCCGGTGATCGTGATCCGCGATGCCGAGCGGTTCGTGCTGATCGACGGCTACCTGCGCGTCGAAGCGCTGCGTCGGCTGCAACGCGATACGGCGACGGCGACGACGTGGCCGCTCTCCGAGATCGAGGCGCTGCTTCATCACCGCCACCTCGCGATCGCGAAGCGCGCTGCGATCGAGGACGCATGGTTACTCGGACGGCTGCGCGATCACGGTCTGACCATGGACGAGTTGGCGCGCCGGCTCTGTCGATCGAAGAGCTGGGTCTCGCACCGCCTCGGCCTGCTCGACGAGCTCGCCGCTGCCGCGCAGGAGCGCGTGCGCGCCGGGACCGTTCCACCGCACGCCGCGATGAAGTATCTCGTACCGTTCGCGCGCGCAAACAAGCGGCAGTGCGAGCTGCTGCTCGCCGGCCTCGGCGATACCCGCGTTTCAGTTCGTGAGGTCGGCGCGCTCTACGCCGCGTGGAAATGCGCCGACCGCGCGGGCAAGCAGCGGATCGTCGACGAGCCCCTATTGTTCTTGCGGGCGCTGGCCTCGACATCGAGTGCAGCTACCGAGGACGAATCGGACTCGCTTCACAAAGATCTGACCACGCTCGCCGCGATCGCGTGGCGCGCGGGGCGCCGCGTACGCGACGGCGGTCGCTTCACCGCCGGACTTACCCGCGCCTGGCGCGCCGCGAGCGAAGCGCTCGGGGCGCTCGGCGCCACCATCGAGGAGATACATGCTGGACCAGACCACCCGACAGACCATCCTGACCCTTCATGACGCCGGCAACGGGTCGCGCGCGATCGCCGACGTGCTCGGCATCTCGCGGGGCGCGGTCAAGCGCGTGCTGCGCGACGGCCGCGCCGCGCCGCCGACGTTCGTGCGCGCCGAGAGGGGCGAGCCGCACCGCGACGACATCCTCACACTGCACGCGAGCTGCAAGGGCAATCTCGTGCGCGTACACGAGGAGCTGATCGCGAGCGGCATCGTGACGCTCTCGTACCCGGCGCTGACCGCGTTCTGCCGCAAGCACGGCATCGGCCACGAGCCGCCCAAACCGAAGGGCCAGTACCACTTCGAGCCCGGCCAGGAGATGCAGCACGACACCTCGCCGCACGACGTGGACATCGGCGGCGCGCTCCGCCGCGTGCAGACCGCGTCGCTCGTGCCGTGTTTCTCGCGTCGGTTGTTCTTCCAGTTCTATCCGAGGTTCACGCGCTTCGAGTGCAAGGTCTTCCTCGACGATGCCGCCACCTACCACGACGGCACGTGCGGGCACTGCATGGTCGATAACAGCCACGTCATCGTGCTGCGCGGCACCGGCAAGGCGATGGTGCCCGTGCCGGAGATGGAGGCGTTTGCGCGACGGCTCAATTTTACGTTCATCGCGCATGAGAAGGGCGACGCCAATCGTTCGGCGCGCGTCGAGGGGCCGTTCTGGTTCATCGAGCGAAATTTCCTCGCCGGCCGCAAGTTCACCGACTTCGCCGACGCCAATCGCCAGGCGCGCGAGTGGTGCGACAAGGTCAATGCGAAGTTCCGCCGCAGCCTCTCGGCCAGCTCCAACGAGCTATTCGTCGTCGAGCGCGCGGCGATGCGCAGGCTGCCGATGTGGCGCCCGGAGATCTACGTGCTCCATCAGCGCATCGTCGATCTCGAGGGCTACATCCACGTCGATGGGCATATCTACTCGGTGCCGTATCAGCTGATCGGCAAGTCCGTCGAGGTCCGCGAGACCAAGGACAAGGTGCGCGTGTTCCTCGGGCCGCGCGAGGTCGCCGTCCACGACAAGGCGATCTCCACGACCAAGCAGCGTAAGACGACCGTCGAGCACCGCCCTCCGCGCGGCCAGGGTGCCGCGCATGTCACGCCGCTGCCCGAGGAGCGCGAGCTCGCCGGCGCCGGCGCACCCTTCGCAGCCTTTGCAGTAACGCTCAAGCAGCGCGTCGGCCCCCGCTGGCCGATCGCGCTCCGCCGGCTCTCGCAGATGCGTCGCGACTATCCGACCGCGCCGCTCGCGGCCGCGATCGAGACCGCCACGCACTACGGGCTCTACGACCTCGACCGCGTCGAGCGGATGATCTTGAAAAACGTCGCGACCGCGTACTTCGTTCTGCCCGCCGAGCGCGAGGATCCCGACCAGGAGCCATCCGATGAAGGATGATCTCGAGCAGCTGCTCAAGAGCCTGCACCTGCGCAAGATTGCCGAGCTATTCGACGAGGAAGCCAAGCGCGCCGACAAGGCCGACCTCTCCTACCAGGAGTTCGTCGCGCGCCTGCTCCGCGCGCAGTGGCAGGCGAATCAGGAAGCCGCGCTCGCCTGGCGCATCAAGCGCGCCGGATTCCCGAGCAGTGGACTCTCGAGACCTTCCCGTTCAAGCGCCAGCCCGGTGTCAACGCGCGGCAGATCCGCACCTTCGCCGAGCTCGAGTTCGTCCCCAAGGCCGAGAACATCGTGTTCGTCGGCCCCACTGGCGTCGGCAAGACCGGCCTCGCGTCCGCGATCCTGCTGAAGGCATTACAGAACGGCCATCGCGGCGTGTTCATGCGCGCCCAGGATCTATTCGACGAGATGTACGCGTCGATCGCCGACCGATCGACGCGGCGGCTACTCAACCGGCTCGTCAAGGTTGACGTCCTTGTGATTGACGAGATGGGGTACCTAAATCTTCGCCCCGAGCAGACCAACATCTTCTTCAAGTTGATGGAGGAGCGCTACAACCAGCGCCCCACGATCATCACCACGAATCTCGAGTACTCCGAGTGGGCCAACTTCCTCGGCAACAAGGCCCTGGTCGGTGCGCTGCTCAGCCGGCTTCGCCACCAGTGCCACACCGTCAAGATCGATGGCCCCTCGCTGCGCGGCGGCGACGCGAGCTGAATCGTTGCCCTCAAAGAGCGTGACCGAAACCTGAGCACGCTCTTTGAGGGCAACGCGTGCCTCGGTCCAGTCATCGGCGCTGATGGGAAATCTCGCGGTAGCATCGACCACGATGCGCCTCTATCGCGGACTCAAGAACCCGTACCGATCCGAGCTCGTCAACCGCACCCGACACGCGGGCACCGACTTCACTGATTGCCCCGCCACCGCGCTGCTCTATGCACGAAGCTCGCGTGGTGTACTTCTCGCCGTCGACGTCGACATCGACATCGACGATGACCAGGCAATGCCAGCTCGCGTCACCAAGGAGCTCTGGCTCGACAAGTCATCCAGCCGGTTCATGATCTGGGGCCGCTTCGACGACCTCATCATCGCCAGCTTCCCGGCCAAGGACCTGCGGACACGCCTCCGTCGCGAGCGGCTTCGCAACGCGGCTCACGCCTCGAAGGCCTACGCGCTTCGCGCCATCATCGAGCACGAGCTTCGAGTTCGATCACTGTGCGCGAAACTCGCTCCGCGATCCGAGATCGCCGAGCGGGTCAGTTCATACGAGTAGAGGCGGGTCAGTTCTCGCGAGCGTTGCAGCGTGTCTTCATGAACTCGACGAGCGTCAGGGTCGGCTGGGCCTTGGCGAGCGCGCGCAACCAGCCGATCAGATGCTCGTCGCTGTGGCGTTTGACCTTGAGCCGGTGCTCCGCGTATTCGAGGCCGGCGGCCTCGAGCGCCGACTGCCAGGATCCGAAGCGCGCGACGGCCGCAGACACCAGCAAGCGTGGCGCGTGCGTGTATGCGAGCGACAGGCGCTTCGCGTGCCGCTTCTTGATCTCGGGGATGATTCGCGATGGCGGTATCCCCTCCTCGCGAATCGAGGCGAGACCGGCCGCTGTACGCGCCGCGTTCACGGAGCCGAACTCCACGAGCAGCGCAGCGCGAAGCCAGTGCGGCAGCGCCTTCGCCCGGATCGGACGCGCCCGTCGCTTCTGGCGACGTTTAAGCTCGCTGATCAAACGTTCGCGTTGCTGCCGCTTGTCGATTCGAGTCTGCAGACGTGCCCCTCTCTACAAGCATGCCGAGGTCTCGCGCACGACTCCACATCGTCGCACCCAGTTCTCGAATCGCCGCCAAGGCGCTTCCTGTTTGGGAGGGTCTGTCCGTTGCGACCGATCGCGGCACCCGCAACAACCAGGTGGGTTAGAGCGCCAGACTAATGCTCGCGCAGATGCCGGCCGGCTCCGCGTTGATCTCATCGGCAATACCCTCGAGGAAAAAGCCGACCTTCAAGTAGAGCCGACGCTGGCCAGTCCCGAGCCGCATCAGCGGGAAACGGAGTCCGGCAGCAGCTCGCAGCGCGAAGAACAGTTGTTCTCGTGCCACCCAAGCAGCGCCGATCTCAATCTCAACGAACGCACCGATGTTGGTCAGGCCGAGACGTCCCGACGTTCCGAGTCCACCGAGGAACAACATCGAGCCGTCGTGTTGCACGCGCCACGAGCCGAAGTACGTCACATCTTGGCGCTCGGATAGGTAGGTGCGCCCACCAACCTCGAGTCCAACCTCAGCAGTTGGAATCGCGTTGAGTTTCTCTTCGGTGGCTTCCCCGTCGTTGTGGCAGTGGCGAATACCGTTCGCGCTCTCGACGTGGCACCCGTATCGATCGGTCCCCCCAGGGTGGGCCAAGGTCGCTCCTAATCCGCGCGTTGTAGCTACCGCTATCGCGCAGCAAACCAGAACTCGACGCATTGCAGGCACGTTACCAGCGTGCGCAGACAATGAATCGGATCTCGTGCTCTCGGATCACGAAGACGGGCGCCGCTGGAGCGTTTCGCACCACGCAACTCACCTGCCTCCCCATGAAGTTGGAAAGGTTCGTGTTGACTGAGATGAGGTGCTCGCGCGCAAGGAACGCCGTCGAACATCATCCAGGTGAAGCGATGTGCACGCCCCGTCCTCTTTGAGTTCGGGAAACCCGCGAGCTACTCGAACACGCACAGCAACTTCGATTGGCACATGCGCGATATGATCTCGAGGTTCGACGAGCGATGCCTTTGTGTCACGAGCTGTGCCAAGCTGCCGCATGGAACGCGGCGGGCCCACTATGCAGGGCGGAGGTCGATTTCAAAACTCGGTAACCGCGCTCTACCTTGGCCGTCTTATTGACGGCGCACCGCGGCCTCGCGCGGAGCGTGTGATCGCGGTGCGTCCGGAGGCACCACAGCTCGTCGACGACGTCGTAGTCACCTTCGCGGACGGCCATCGCGAGGCTATCCAGGCCAAGGATTCGCTCACACGCGGCTCGGGCCCGTGGAAGGAGCTGTGGCCGTTGCTCCTTGCAGCGTCTGGACAGTTCTCTGATCCACGGGACCGAGTTGTGATTGCCCTCGGCACTAGCGAGTCTTGGACAGACGACATCTCGGAGATGATCCGGCGTGCTCGCTCGTCGAGCGACGCTACCGAGTGGATTGGGCGGCTGACCAAGGCACAACGTGCGCTCGCGAACGATATTGAAGCCGTCGTCTCTGCGCCTGTGGCGGAAGTCTTCCTTCTATTCGCGCGGCTCGAGCTCACCGTCCAACAATTCGAAGACGCTGCGTTGATGCGCTGGATCCCTCGGAGCAACGTCTCCACAGAGACGTTGTTCAGTTTGCTGAGAGACCGAGTCAGCCTTCACGGCAGAGAACGGCTTGAGTTCGAGGCTCCCTCGCTTCTCGACACCCTGCTGCGCGTCGACGGTGTACAGGTCCGTTCTGAGGGCGACGAGACCCCGCGCTACCGAGACCAACTCGTGACGAGGACCGGCACTATCGAAGTTCCTGGAACGCCGTTATCCGGACCGACGCAAGATCTGTTCTTGATGCCGCGTGCAATCCGCGCCGTCGATCCACGCGCAGACTCTGAGGAGCCACTGATTCCAAGCGTAAGTGAGACCTTCGACCTCCACGCCTTCCCGCGCACAAGGCCACGGTTGGTCGTGGTAGCTGGTGCGGGGTTTGGAAAGACAACCCTGCTGCGCGGACTGACCGCGACTCTCCTTCAGTCGACCGCCTTTGTCCCGGTTCTGATCTCTATGTCCGCGTTCGCGGAGAGCAAGTTGCCGCTCGGTCAGTATCTGGCCAGCTACACGCACGCCGAGTACGGCTGCACGATCGACTGGGAGCCCTACCTCGAGAACGGCCGCGCGGTGCTGCTGCTAGATGGGATGGATGAGATCGTCGCCGATCGCCCCCGAATGCTAGAGCAGATCCACGGAATCGCCGGCGCTTACCCGCGAACGGCGTGGATACTAACGACCCGAGACGCAGCATCAGGAGGCCTCCCTGGACTTGCCGAGCAGATCACTCTCGCACCGCTCGAAACTGACGAGATCGAGGCGTTCGTAAACAGGTATGCCAGGCACGGCGGTCCCGATGTCGCGAGGTGGCTCCTTGACCGCTCGCTTAGAGATCCCGAGTTCAGGCGACTGATTCGCGTTCCATTGTTCCTGGGGATGGTGCTCGCCACAGGAGCGACTTCGACGACACGCGCGCAATTACTGGAAAGCTACATCGCCCTCGCGCTTCAACCAGCATCCCATCGGCGCCTCGTGCTCACCAATGACTACGACGTGCTGCGCACTGCGGTTGAGGCGCTCGCGCTACGCGTACTCGAACGCGGCAACCTCGAGGACCTCGAGGCATCGACGGTAGTCCGGGCTGCGGTCGGCGTGCTCAGACCGATGACGGTCCTGGAAGACCTCGTGCGTGCCGGAATTCTACAGCGGCGCACGACTTCGCGGCCGTTCGCACTTCCCACTGTGCAGGAGTACCTAGCCGGCTGCGCATTAGCGCGTGGGCATGAAACGGTCCAAATCGGAGCTGTTCGAACGCGGCCCTGGAACCAGGCGGTGCAGTTCGCGCTTGAGCGATCGAAGGACGCAACGTCCACTGCCGAGGGGCTACTGGCACTCGTGGATGATGCCTACTCGACGAATCTGCGAGTGGTCGCTCGCAGCATTGCGAATGGTGCGAAGGTAAGCAATGGCGTCAGAGTTCGCGTCGGTGATGCGCTGGCGTCATGGTGGTTTGATGCACCCTCGCACACCCAAGCGGAGGAAGCGGCCGATCTGCTCGCGCGAGGATGGAAGCACGAGCTGCCATCCTCGGTGCTTGCCGCCGCCCGGGGCGAACGGGCTTGGAGCTATGGCTTGGACGACATCGTCGCTGCGGTGGCACAACCAGAGTTGACGCTCGCTCGATTGCGCACGCGCCTTGCTGGTGAGCGCTTTGTCTACCATCTTCACGAGTTCCAGCCGGTGGTCGACGCCGTAGCGGAGCGCGCACTGGAGCTGTATCTCGAAACTGCACGGAACCCCGAGAACCGCGAACGCGCGGAACAGATCGCGTCGTTGATTGGAAATCTTGGCGGCAGTGTCTCCGAGAACGCGGAACCACACATCGCCGACGAGCGTCTCCCGCCCATCGTGCGACTCGCCCTGGCGCTCAAACAGCGTGCAATCCCGCACGGCAGCATAGAGCTGCTAGTGCGCGAGGTCGCGCATACGATGGTCCAGCTGCCAATCCTCGTTGATCGGGCTCTGGGTTATCTCGGCTGGCCAATGGCGCTTATTCACGAACTTGCGACACAGTTAGCCGCGCACGAGCTCCAGGGGATCGCGCACGCGATCAGAGACGACAAGGCGCTGACCTCCGAGGACAAACTCAAGTTGCTCTCGGCCTTATGCACGAACGTGCCGTTCGTACGTGGGCTTGCAGTAAGGCTTGTCCTCGCCGACCTTGGAGACGAGACTTCGACCACGGAGCTCCTCACCGCATGGGATCAGCTCGATCGGGAGCAGCAAACCTACTTCTCCGCCTCGCTGGCCAGGCGAGAGCGGATCGATGTGTTGCGCATCGTGCTCGAGAGAGTAAAGGACCCCGCGACTGCAGCTGATCTCGGCCACCTCCTTGCGTTCGCCGTCACATACGAGATCACACTCCTCGGTCGCGGCGGGGCGAGCGGCGGTACACGACGCGTCGATCACCCGATGCGGGCAGAGATCGCAGAGTGGTTTTGGAGCCACGCGCGGGCGGATCCGGCCGGCGATGCCAAACGCGAGCTATTGCGCGCGGCAACCGAGTTGGGGCACGTCGAGGCGCGCCATGCCTTCCACAGTGCAATCTCGCAGGCGATTCGTGACAATCGGCTGCCCGACGATTCGTCGCTTCAAATCCTAGAGGACTGTGGACAACTGATCGGGCTACCCGAACTGAACCGCGCGGCTGCGATGCTAGGTACTCCCAACAGCAGCGCCGCTGCGATGCGTGCGATTGCACGGCGTGGAACACGCGAGGCGCTTGAGATGCTTATTCAGTTACAACACGGCGGGCTTGAGCCGTTCGCCCGTGACGCACTAGAGGTCTCGGTCGAACGGCTCGCTGCGCAGCTAGGTGTCGCCGTCGAGCGCGATGCTGACCAGCGACTGCGAGCTCCTTTGTTTTCTTGATGCTCGACCTTCCGGACGCCGAAGCTGCCCGCTGTTATGGGTGCGTGCGCGTGATCGTGACCTGGTAGTCGCTGACCCCATTCGTCGCTCTGACCGCTGCGTAGTAAGTCGCGACGGGTAGGTTCGCGACGTATGCGCGTGCAGAGTTCGTTCCGTTGATGACTGAGTTGTTAAGGGTGGCACCGCCGCTGCCCAAGATTGAGGCGGTCACCGGCGCGCCACTTCCGCTGTACGTCACGATCACTTCAAGGTTCGTGTTCGCCGTGAGTACGTCGATCCGGTAGTGGTCCACATCTCCGAACGGGCAGATCGAAACACCCGCGATCGTCTTTCTGTTCTCGGTCGGCGTGTAGTTGAGCGAGACGTTAGTGAATCCGCCGCTCGACAACCCGCTCTGCGTCTGGGATTGCGTGCCCTTCGTGAAGGTGAAGCTCCCCTGGTTGTTCTGGCCGGCTGCCGTCGAGTTCCCATCTGCGAGTTCCATGCGAAGCGTGTACGTGTCGTCCGGAACGATGTTGTTCAACCGATCCTTGAGATCCCACGCGAGAGTAAGCGGCGAGGCGTGATCCTGGCGCGTCGCGCCGGAGATCGCGTCGGCATCCGACACTCCTGCCTTGGCGTTCCACGCGACCAGATTGCCCTTGCGAACATCGGCCCAGCGTCCAGCCGTCTTGACGAAAGCACCGCCTTGTTCGACCCAGACTGCTGCGACGTTGAGCGGTGCGTAAACTGAACCGACCGGTGTCGTCGTGAAGGTCGCGAGCAACTGGCCCGTCTGTGCGAGAGGGATCAGGTAAGCCGTTTGGATCATCTCGTTCGGCTCGAACTGGTTGTCACACACCGGAGCGTCGATCGCGGCGTCCGGTGGGGCGTCGATCGCCGCGTCGACCATCGCGTCCACTGCAGCGTCGACACCCGCGTCCACCGCTGCGATGCAGATGCCGCCGACGCAGTCGAGCGTCACGTTGCACGTACCGTTGGGATAGCAGTGGCCGCCGATTTCCCCTTGCGCCTGCTGCGCTTTGTTTTCGCCGCCGCAAGCAGCGAGCAATGCCACTAACGCCCACCCGATGCTGCGCATGGATCATCCTACCGCGTCGCTTCGACGCTTTGCTAAGGGGTGGCCGGGGACCGGGATCGAGAACCTCCCCTTCGTCCTGCATTGGATTCAATAGAACGCACTGCACGACGCTAGGCGAGCAGCGAAGACCGGCCTCGAATATGCTCACGGCGTTTCGGGTACGAAGGCTCCATCGACGAACTCTCCGAGGCGTTCCGACGAGACTCGCTTGATCACGCGTTCGTTGACCGAAAACACCACGCGTTCGTGGTACCGGACCCCGCCGCTACCCTCGACTACTTCGATCG
>JANOPP010000104.1:0-40630 GCA_031421915.1 Myxococcales bacterium
ACGAGGAACGCGATGAAGATGGCGCGCGGCAATCCGGTCTCTAGCCCCTGGTAGAGTTCCCAGCCCTTGCGCAGGGTTCCCCGTACGTAGTCGGGATGTATGAATCGCGTATCGCCCGCACGATTGGGCTCGGTCTTGAACCTTCCGGGCTCGGCCTCCGGGCGATGAGACATCATCGTTTCGTGTCGGCTGCATAGGAGGTCGATGAGGTCCTGGAACTCGTTCGGCGTCCGCCGCATTTCATCCTGGTTGGAGACAATGTCGAATGTTCCAGCGATGTCGTGAGCATCCTTCGGGCGGGTCGCTGGGAGCTTGTTGTCGAAGATGATCTCTTCAGCCTCGCTCACTTCGAACGTTGTTCCTTCGATGTAGTTCGAGAAATACGCTTCGAAGAAGGCCTTGTTCTTGACGTGATCCACCGCCGTGAACGAATCCGTGACTGCGGCAATGGGGCTGCGGAGGTCGGCGAACAGCAGCTGCATCCGCTCCAAACACGAAGCGTCAAAGGGCTCGCCTGTCGCACGCGCCTGCGCGATCGCACTCGAGACCTTCCCCCGCCTGGTGCCCAGCAGCGTTCCAACGAGACTGTCGAGACGTTTGAACTCTGCCTTCCACCCGAAGTCGTTCGCGATATCGCGGGCGCTGTCTCTCACGCTGTTGAGTTCCGCTTCGCCGCCAGCGTGGAGAATCTTCTCCAGACGGCGCTCTACCTCTTCGATCGGCAGCACACGTGACTCTGATGAGCGTCCCCTGGACAGATTCTCGAGGAGCGCGCGGGGAATGGACGAGGAACGGATTGTTAGGAATTTCGGGTCATCGCTTCGTGGGCCTGGACCTCGAATGAACTTGAGGACGAGCCCGGGGTACTTCACTTCGCGAGTGGAGCTCGCGTTGATGAAGATCTCGCCGTCGGGACTTGGCCGGTACTCGAGCGCAGTGCGGTGCGTGATGAAGGCGGCCGGAAACAGTCGCGTGACGACCGTGGACCACGTCCTCTGAAGTGTCTTGGCGGTGTCGGCCTCAGGCACCGAGACGTACAGGCGAGGGCCCACCGGTCTGATGCGTCCTGCCGCCTTGAGCTCCGCGAGCTTTCTACGCTCCGTGCTAGTGGCGCCCGGAAACAGAACGGGCGGAAGAGGCCCATCGAGCGAATTTTCGTCCGAACTGAGCGTCACTGAGCGATTTTAGTTCTGGAAAAGCCTCATGTAGAGCATTTTGTGGTCTGAAATGAACGATTCGAGCAAAAAATAGTCCGAAATTAGGCATCTGAGCGATATTTATGTTTTGAACGCTCGTCCCACAGCAGGCGGGTCAGCGTGACTCGACCACGCTGCTCTGCCACTGCTTCGCGCCGAAGGCCTACGCGCATCTGGTCTCCGAGGGGTGGGAGCCCCGAGAGCCCCGTCGGGAGACGCCGGGGAGACAACGTCTCGCGGCAGTCCGAAGGTGCTGTTATCTCTTCGTGTTGAGGTTGTACTTCTTCATCTTGTCGATCAGCGTCACGCGGCTGACGCCGAGGCGGCGCGCGGCCTCGGACTGATTGCCGCCCGTCGAGTCGAGGGCTCGTGCGACGAGGCCGCGTTCGAACGCTTCGACCTGTTCCTTGAGTGACGGGCCGTTGCGCGCGTCGGTGAGCGGCGCGTCGTCATCGGCGACGGGCATCGCGTCCTGCGATACCGAGGGCTGCAATCCGGTTGCTGCTTCGTAGTCGGCCACAGTGATCAGACCTCCGCTGGAGAGCGCGGCGAGGCGCGCGATCGTGTTCTCGAGCTGGCGTACGTTTCCGGGCCAGTCGGCGCGAGACAGGGCATCGACGAGTGCGGGTTCGAGCGAGATCGAGCCGAGCCCGAATTTCTCGCCGTAGCGGCGACCGAACTCGGCGGCGAGGGCAGGGATGTCATCCTTGCGATCGCGGAGCGGCGGCACCACGAGCTCGACGACGGCGAGCCGGTAGTAGAGGTCCTCGCGAAACGCGCCGGTCTTGGCCTCGGCGGCGAGGTCACGGTTGGTCGACGCGACGACGCGGACGTTGACCTTCTCGATCCGGCCGGAGCCGACGGGCTGGATCTCTCCTTCCTGGAGCGCGCGGAGGAGCTTGGCCTGGATCGGGAGAGGGAGCTCGCCGATCTCGTCGAGGATCAGGGTTCCGCCGTCGGCCTGCGCGAAGAAGCCCGGGCGCGTGGCGGTCGCGCCGGTGAACGCACCCTTGACGTGCCCGAACAGCTCCGCGTCGGCGAGGTCGGCGGGGAGCGCCGCGCAGTTGAAGCGAACGAGCGGCTTGGTCGAGCGCGCGGACTGCGCGTGGAGGAGCTCGGCGACGAACTCCTTGCCGGTGCCGGTCTCGCCGCGCACGAGCACGGTGACATCGCGGCTGGCGACGCGACTCGTAGCCTCGAGGAGGCGCCGCATCGGGCGGCTCGCGCCGATGATCCGGCGACCGAGGTTCTGCTCGGCGGTGAGCCGGCGGTTGTCGATGCGGAGCCGGCGCGCCTCGAGCGCACGCTCGATCACGACCGCGACCTCGTCGATGTCGAACGGCTTGGCGAGGTAGTGGTAGGCGCCTTGCTTCATCGCGGCGACCGCGACGCGCTCGCTGCCGTGCGCTGTCAGCAGGATCACGGGGAGCGCGGGGTCGCGCTGGACCACCTGTGCCATCAGCTCGAGTCCGTCCATGCCGGGCATCGACAGATCGGTGAGGACGGTGTCGGCCTCGTCGAGCTTGGTGAGAGCCTCGGCCCCCGAGCGAGCGCTGACGACGCGATGACCGCGATCCGTGAGCACCTCACCGAGTGTGAACAGGACGCCGGGCTCGTCGTCGACGAGGAGGATGGTGCTCACGCGCGTGCCTCGACCATCGCGGCGCGCGGTGCGGGCTCGGGTGCGGCGGCGGCGGGGGGCTGGCCAGGGAGTACGATCGTGGCGGTCGTGCCCTTACCGATGACGCTCTTGTAGTCGAGCGTGCCGCCGTGCTGCGTGATCACACTCTGCGCGAGGACGACGCCGAGGCCGGTGCCGTTGGGGCGGGTGGTGAAGAACGACGTGCCGAGGCGCTCGAGATCGTCCGCGGAGATGCCGCGACCGCTGTCCTTGACCTCCAGGGTGACGCCCGTTGCCGCGGTGCGCACGCGGAGGATGACGCGCCCACCGTTCGGCGTCGCCTCGATGGCGTTGGAGACGAGGTTGATCAGCGCCTCCTTGAGGCGGCGTGGATCGCCCTTGACGATCGTCGCTCCGCCCTCGAGATCGAGCGCGACGCCTGCTTGATCGGCGCGTCCTGCGAGGACATCGAGGACGTCACGCGCGACCGCCGCGAGATCGAGCGACTCGGGCTTGAGATCCTCGAGTGGGCGCGAGAACGAGAGGTACTCGTTGAGGATGGTCTCCATGCGGCTGATCTCGGACGCGACGACCGCGAGGCGCTCCTGGGTGCGCTCGCTCTCGGGCGTGCGTGCCACGAGCTGACACAGGCCCTTGATCGAGGCGAGCGGGTTCTTGAGCTCGTGGGCGACCTTCGCGCCGACCGACTGCAGGCGGCGCAGCTGCGCGACCGCTTCACTGACGCGCTCCTCGCGGAGACACGCCATCGAGTCGCCGGCGCGGTTGCTCATCGCGGTGAGCTTGCCGACCAACAGGTGGAGCATGAACAGGTTCCAGCCCAGGCCGAGCACGACCGCGGTCGTGTAATGCATCTCCGGCAGCGATGGACCGACCGCCGCCAGCGGCAGGCAGATCATCGCGAAGATGAGGAGGCCGTTGCCGACCGCGGTCCATCGCGCGACGGGGTAGGGGCCAAAGAACAGGAGCGAGATGATCGAGGGCATCACGACGCTCGGCAGGAACGGCGAGTGGATGCCGCCGGTGACCGCGGCCGAGCCGACGAGGAAGACCTGCGCGAACACGCTCATCCGGATGAACGCCGCCTCGACCTGCTCCGGATCCTTGCTCGTCCGCGTCATCCAGCGATGAACGACTGCGAACAACGCGTAGAAGCCGGCGAGCGCGCCGATACGCCACGGGGGATAGCCCGCGTGCAGGAACAGGCCGAGCATGGCCACCTGCACGAAGCAGCCGAGGCCGATCACCAATCGCGTCGTCTTGCCCGCCTCTTCGACAAAGAACTGGTTTCGATGGTCGCGCCACACCGCATCGGGTGACGTCGACTTCACGAGATCCGCGGGCACGCGCTCTGCCCGTGCCAGGGACGTGCCAGTGACCTCGACCTGCGACCTCATGGTCGCGACTCTAGCCCGAACGCTGCCTTGCACGACTTTCGATCGAAACGTGACTCGCGGTGTCACGTTTCGTGACCGGTCCCTGTACGGCGGACCGACAGATCTACCTCCGTTTCTCCTGCGTCCGCGGGTCTGGCGTCGTGGCACGGCCGGTGCTTTGGTCGGCGGCATGACACTGCGCTACACGCTCGCGCTCACCCTTCTCGCGGTCTCTCCGGCCCTCGCACAGCCGGCGCAGACGCCGGCGCCGACGGCCGCCGTGGCACCCGCGGATGACATGACTACGTTCGAGAAGGAGCTCGATGCCCTGTTCTCGTCCGGTGGGCTCACCGCGGATCAGGCAGCACAGCGCGCCGCGAAGGTCTCGCCGACGGTTCGTCGAAGTGCCGCGGAGATCGAGGTCGCGATCGCACAGGCGCAGGCTGCCGAGCTCTCGCGGGTTCCGCAGGTCGGCGCGTCGCTGGGCTACACGCGGCTCTCGCCGATCGATGTCCCGGTGTTCGGCGATCCAGCGATGGGCGGGTTCTCGTTCCCGGTGTTCTACAATCAGTATGTCGCGTCCGCGCGCGCGACGATCAACCTCTCGGACTACGTCCTCCGCTATCCGAAGCTGATCGACGCGGCGAAGCTCGCCGCCGAGGTCGCTCGCGTCGCCGGTCACTCGAGCGCCGTCAATGCAGGTCAGGAAGCGCGGCTTGCCTACTACGAGTGGGTTCGCGCGAAGCTGCAGAACCTGATCGCGAAGCGCCAGCTCGAGCAGGTCCGCACGACGCTGCGCCAGGTTCGTGCGCTCGCCGAGGCTCAGCGCTTGTCTCGCGCGGATCTGATGCGCGTGGAGTCCAACGAGGCCGTCGCCGAGCAGGCATCGATCCAGCTGCAGAACCTCGCGGACCTCCGCGAGGAGCAGATCCGGATCCTCGTCGGAGCGCCCCCCGAGCAGCCGCTGTCGATCGGTGAGGACATCCGCCTCGATCTGACCGCACCCGGCGGGGCGAAGCTCGACGAGCTGGTCGGGACCGCGAAGAAGCAGCGCCTCGACTTCAAGGTGCTCGATACCGGCATCGAGGCGAAGGAGAAGCAGCGGGCCGCGGAGCGCGCGAGCCTGTATCCCAAGCTGTCGGCGTTTGGTCAGGTCGACTACTCCAATCCGAACCAGCGGATCTTCCCGTTAGAGGACGAGTTCAACCTGACGTGGTCCGTCGGCGCGCAGGTCACCTGGACGCTCAACGAGCACCTGTTCGCCAAGACCACCGACCGTCGTCTGCGCGGCGAGACCAACGAGCTGCGCGCGGATCGCGAGAACCTCGAGCGCGGCACGCGGATTCAGCTGCTCGCGGCACAGCAGTCGGTCGCGATCGCACAGGCCGCGCTCGCGACGTCGGCGAAGGGTCTGGCGGCGGCGGAGGAGGGCTATCGCGTGCGTCGCGAGCTGCTCAACGCGCAACGCGCGACGGCAGTCGAGCTCGTCGATGCCGAGACGGATCTCACCCGTGCCCGCATCGCGTCGCTCAACGCCCGCGTCGATCTCCGGGTCGCGATGGTGCAGCTCGCCCATGCACTCGGTAACGACGTGAAGTGACAGGCGGGTTGGCCGACACCTGTCGGGATGCCGTACAGGACGGGCGGCCTAACTTCCGCGTGAACAGGGGCACCGGGTGGCAGGGTCCATGCATCGTAGAGGCGCCATGCGAGCCTCCGCGGTCGTTCTCCTCCTCGCCCTGAGTGCGTGCAACAAGAAGGACGCTGCCCAGGCAGCCAAGGCGCCCCCAGCGCCGCCGGTGAAGGTCGAGACGATCGCCGCGGTCGAGGCATCCGCACCGCTGGTGCTCACGCTGACCGGTCTGATCGCCGCCGACCAACGCTCCGAGGTCACGGCCGACACGCAGGGCAAGGTGCTCGCGGTGATGGTCGAGCTCGGGCAGCGCGTGAAGTTCGGACAGCCGGTCGTTCGGCTCGATGTCCGCACGGCCGCACTGTCGGCGCGCGAGGCGCAGGCAAATCTCGCATCCGCAAAGGCACAGAAGGACCTCGCGACGGAGGAGTGCAAGCGCGCGCAGTCGCTGCTCGACAAGGGCGCGATCACGCGCAGCGAGTACGACCGCCAGACGACCCAGTGCACGTCGGCGCTCCAGCAAGTCTCCGCCGCGCAGGCTCGCGCGGAGATGATCACGAAGTCCGTCGCCGACGGCCTGGTTCGCGCGCCGTTCGACGGCATGGTCGCCGGCAAGAACGTGACGCCGGGCGAGTGGGTCTCTCCAGGGCGACCACTGTTCACGCTCGTCGACGACGATCCACTCAAGATCTCGCTGTCGGTCAGCGAGAAGGCCGTCCGCGCGGTGAAGCCCGGCCAGAAGCTCACGCTGACCGCCGTCGCGCGCCCCGACAAGGAGTACACGGCGACGGTCACGCGCATCGGCGCGGAGATCGGGCGCACGCGGTCGCTCACCGTCGAGGCGACGATCGACAACAAGACCGGGACCTCGACCGGCATCGACGCGCTCGAGGCGGTCGGTGGCAAAGAGATCCAGGGACGCGGCAACGGCGAGACCGAGCTCGTGCCCGGCATGTTCGCCGAGGCACATCTCGAGATCGGCCGCATGCCGCGTCCCGCGGTTCCCGCCGATGCCGTCGCGAAGCGCGGCAAGACGTGGCACGCATACGTCGTCCTCAACGGCGAGGTCCATGATCGCGTCATCCAGCTCGGGGCGTCGCCGGGCGACGGGATGGAGTCGATCGCGAAGGGCGTCACCGTGGGTGAGGTGGTCGTGCGCAACGTGCGCGACGGCAAGAATCCACAGGTCATCGATGGCCTGCGTGTCGAGACTGGCGCACTCGCTGCGCCACCACCGGCCAAGGCCGCGGCCCCCGCCGCCGGCTCGGCAGTCAAGTAGGAGCCCGCCATGCAATGGCTAGCCAGTATCTCCGTGAGGCGGCCGGTCTTCGCGACCGTCCTGATCCTCGTGTTCGTGGTCGTCGGCATCGTCGGCTATCGGTCGCTCGGCGTCGACAAGTTCCCGAAGATCGACTTCCCTCTCATCACGATCGTTACGCCGTATCCCGGAGCGTCTCCGACGGCTGTCGAGAGTGACGTCACCCAGAAGATCGAGGAAGCAGTCAACTCGGTCAGCGGTCTCGACACCCTGACGTCGAACTCGACTGAAGGTGTCTCGCTCGTCATCGCTCAGTTCGATCTCGAGATCGATCCCGACGCGGCCGCCCAGGACATCAACGAGCACATCGCGCAGATCCTCCGCGAGCTGCCACCCGGCACGCGCCCCGAGGTCCGCAAGGCGGATCCGGATGCGGCGCCGGTCATCGTGCTCGCGGTCAAGGGCCCCGAGGGAACGCCGACGCGCGAGCTCACGCGGTTCGCCGACAAGCAGGTCAAGCAGCGGGTCGAGCGACTCGCAGGTGTCGGTCAGGTGGTGATCCTCGGCGGCCAGGAGCGGCAGATCAACATCGAGCTCGACTCGATCCGGCTCGCTGCGGTCGGTGTGTCCGCACTCGAAGTCCAGCGCGCGGTCGCGACGGGCAACGTCAACATGCCCGGTGGTCGCATGGAGACCGGCCCTGTCAACACCACGCTGCGCGTCGAGGGGCGTGCGGTCGACCCCGAGCAGATCGGGAACATCGTAGTCCGTCAGATCGGCGATCACCCGGTCCACGTCCGCGACGTCGCCGATGTCATCGACGCCGAGGAAGATGCGGACACCTCCGCGTCGCGCAATGGCGTCCAGGCGGTCGCGCTGTCGGTCCGCAAGCAGTCCGGTCAGAACACCGTCGCCGTCGTCGACAAGGTGATCGAGCAGGTCAAGGACCTCCAGACCAAGCTGCCGCCCGGGTATTCGGTGGATATCGTCCGCGATAACTCGCTGCAGATCCGCACGTCGGCATCGCAGGTGCTCGAGCACCTCGTGGTCGGCGCCTTGCTCGCGGCGCTCGTGGTGCTCCTGTTCCTCGGCAGCCTGCGCTCGACGCTGATCGCCGCGATCTCCATCCCGGTGTCGATCGTGTCGACGTTCGGCCTGATGATGCTGGCGGGGTTCACGCTGAACCTCATGACGCTGCTCGCGCTCGCGCTCGCTGTCGGCATCGTGATCGATGATGCGATCGTCGTCCTCGAGAACATCTACCGGTTCATCGAAGAGAAGAAGATGAAGCCGTTCCCGGCCGCGATCCTCGCGACCAAGGAGATCGGCCTCGCCGTCCTCGCGACGACACTATCGCTGATGGCGGTGTTCCTCCCGGTGGCGTTCATGAGCGGCATCGTCGGCCGCTTTCTGTTCAGCTTCGGCATGACGATGGCGTTCGCGATCGGCGTGTCGATGATCGTCGCGTTCACCCTGACCCCGATGATGGCCGCACGCATGCTGCCGCCGCCGCCCGCCCCTGGCGAGCACCGGCGCAGGTCGTGGCTCGAGCGCGGCTCGGACTTCGTCTACCGCCCGATCGAGCGCGTGTACTCCGGTATCCTCGCGTTCTGCTTGCGCCGCCGCTGGGTCATCGGCCTCGCGATCATCGGTTCGTGCGCCACGATGCCGTCGATGGCCAAGAAGGTCGGTGGCGACTTCCTGCCGCCGAACGACGAGGCGCAGTTCGAGGTGTACTTCCAGGCGCCTGAGGGCACCACCCTCGAAGCGACGACGCTGATGGCCGAGCGAGTCGCACGCAAGATCCGGGTTTATCCGGAGGTCGACAGCACGCTCGTCACGATCGCCGATAGCGATCGCCGCGAGTCCAACGTCGGTCGCATCTACGTGCGCCTGTCGGACCCCAAGGTCCGCACGAAGCACCAGAACGACGTGATGGCGCTCGTCCGCGACGAGGTGCTTCCGCCCTCGTACCAGGCGTCCGACAGCTCTGTTCCGGTCGTGATGTCCGGGTTCACGGCGCTCGGCTACGACGCTGCGGCGATCAAGAGCAAGCTCGCCTCGGATGACGAGCGCCGCAGCTACGTCGTTGCGGGAACTCGCGTCGCCGCCCAGCAGCTCAATGACTTCTCGGTGGGTGGCCAGAACGCCATCGTCTCGTACGTGATCAGCGGCCCAGACCTCGACAAGCTCGAGGTCTACGGCAAGCGCGTGCTCGCGACGATGGGCAAGACACCTGGCGTCGTCGATCTCGACTCGAGCCTCCTCGACCCGGTCGAGGAGTTCACGGTGCGCCCGGACCTCGATCGCGCCGCGCTGCTCGGCGTCGACGCGGCGGACATCAACGCGACCCTGGGGGTGCTCGTCGGTGGCGTCAGCGCCTCGACCTTCGAGGACCGCGGCGACCAGTATCCCGTGTTCCTCCGTGCAGCAGAGCGGTTCCGCAATGACCCATGGGCGTTGACCCTGATCGCGGTTCCGTCCCGGACGCTGGGGCAGGTGCCGCTGTCCGATGTCATCGACGCCGGGTCGGGCATCGCGACCTCCAAGATCACGCGCCAGAGCCGCGAGCGCGCGGTGACGATCACCATGAACGTCGCCCCGGGGTTCTCGGAGTCAGCGATCGTCGCCGAGCTGGAGAAGGCAGTGACCTCGCTCGACATGCCTGCCGGCTACACCGCGGTGCCGTTCGGCCGGTCCAAGGAGATGGCCAAGATGCAGGGCGCGTTCATGTTCGCGATCGGCCTCGCGATCATCTTCATGTACCTGGTCCTCGCCGCGCAGTTCGAATCGTGGCTGTACCCGTTCATCATCATGCTGTCGCTGCCGCTGACCGTGCCGTTCGCCTTCATGTCGCTCGCGATCACGGGAGGCTCGCTCAACCTGTTCTCGATGCTCGGCATCATCGTGTTGTTCGCGATGGTCAAGAAGAATGCGATCCTCCAGGTCGATCACACGAACGGGCTGCGGCGACAGGGCTTGCCGCGCACGGAGGCGGTGCTGGCCGCGAGTCGCGACCGGTTGCGCCCGATTCTCATGACGACGTTTGCGTTCGTGGCCGGCATGTTGCCGCTCGTTACGAGCCAGGGCGTTGGCTCTGGGTTCTCCAAGGCGATGGCGAGCGTTGTCGTCGGTGGACAGACGCTGTCGCTGCTGCTCACGCTGGTCGCCATCCCCGTGATCTACACGTGGTTCGATGACCTCGCGCGCGGTGGCCGCTGGCTGGTGACGAAGCTCCGGCGCGGCAAGGCCGTGCAGGATCGCGGCGCCGACGAGATCGGAATCGTCGATGTCCATGCCGTTGCGCCCAAGAATGCAACGCACGAAGCGCACGCTTGATCGTGTTTCAGCGCTGCCATCCGGAGCGTAGAAGCACGATCGAGTTTTGCGCCGGATCAGGGTTCCGATCCTTGGACGGTTTTGTTATGACGCGACTCCTTCGCAATCGTCGCGTTTGTGACCATGCCCAAAACGACACGATCCACTGGTTCGATCAAGACTTTGGCGGGGCGCGACCTTCGCTCGCTACTGCATGTTCCCCAGCACGACCTCCAGTCGCAGCTGGCGAGCCGGCTCGAGCGCCTCGGGTTTCCCGCGCTCCGTCCAGGTCAGGTCCAGCTGCTCTCCGTGATCGGCGGCCTCGGCCGTGACGCCGCAGTCGATGCGAGCAACGAGCAGCGCGGCGTGCGCCTCTCGGACCTCGTGTCGGTGCTGTCGCTGCCCAAGCAGACGGTCGGCGACCTCCTGGACGAGCTCGAGGAGATGCGGATGGTCGAGCGGTTCCCTGACCCCGATCACGGCGTGATCAAGCGCGTCCGTCTCGGCCCCAAGGGCAAGGTGTGGGCTGGCGAGGTCAAGCGTGTGTCCGCCGCAACGGAGCAGCGCTGGGCAAATCGCCTCGGCTCCAAGAAGATGCGCTCGCTGCGGCTCCTCCTCGAGGAGCTTGCGGCCACGGTCGAGGGTCCCGTCGTGCGCGCGAACGGCCACCGCCACGCGCGCCGCGGCTGAGTTACCGACCCACTTCTAGAAGATCGTATAGATCAGCGACGCCTTCATGATGGTGTCGAGCTTCGTCGCCTCCGGCACGAAGCCCATCGCGAGGTTCTTGATCGTCAGCGGGCCGGGGCGGTTGTCGTACCGGGCCTCGAGCGTGGTCTGGAACGACAGATTCTTGCCGATCTTCGCCGAGACCGCCGCCTTGAAGTTGACCCGTGTGTCCTCGCCGAACGAGGCCCCGTCGGGGCGGGTCGCGAGCTCTTCCTTGTTGAGGTTCGTCAGGGCCTCGAGGTTGGACTCGAACGTCGCGCCCTCGGTCATCTCGGCCTTGTAGCCGACGAACGCGCGCGCGGAGTGGATCGAGATGCTGTCGCCCGAGACAAACTCCTCGTGCGAGAAGTCGTAACCGAACTCACCGACGGCCTCGGCCTTCTCCGACTTGTAGAGACGGCGGCTGTAGCCGACCTGGCCGCCGAGCGTGACCTTCTTGCCGGCGGGGACATCGCGGGCGCCGAGCAGGGCGGCGTACAGCGAGTTCGACGCGGTGAGGAACCGGTCGTAGCGGATCTTGCCGGACAGGTTCTCCGCGGTGGTGGTCTTCTCGGACGTGATCTCCGACGAGTCGTCGACGAGCCCGTTGCCGTTGTTGTCGTTGAGGACGCGGACCGCGGACTTGGCGTAGGTCACCTGGCTCTCGACACTGAGCTTGTTCTTGCCGGTCTTGCGCGCTGCCTTGAGCCCGCCGGTGGCCGTCGTGGTCTCGGAGTTGCCGGTCGTGAACACGATGCCGGCCTCGGCGCTCGCGCTGTACTCGACGTCTTTGACCTTCGCGACCTCCTCGGCCTTGCCGTACTCGAACTTGGGGTCAGCGGATGCAGTGCCACTGCCGAGAGCGGTCAGGCAGGCGGCGAGGGCGAACGTCTTGGTCAGCATGGTTACTCCGTGCGTGGAATCGCGCGGAGACGATAGCCGAACCTGTGCCGTGACTCGATGAGATCGCCGATCTCCGACTTGATCAAAGCGCGTCGAACTCGCCGAACGAGCTGCTTGACATGGTTCTCGCTCGGCTCCCGCGTGTCCCATGACAGGTCCGCGATCAGCTCCGAGGAGCGGACGAAACCACGGACGAGCTCGGGCTGGTGCGCCTCGCTGCCCATGCGCCGGATCATCAGCGCCATCAACTCGAACTGCGTCGTGGTCAGCTGCACCTGCTTGCCGTTGACCTCGATCAGCCCGCCACCACCACCCGTCGGCTCGTGCAATCGGAAGCTCAGGGTCGGAAGCCCGACGTCCGTGTTCTCTTCTTGTTCGACGACCGGGAACGCCGGGCTCGGAGTTGGAGCACGGTCGGCCGGCTTGATCGTCGCGGTGAGCGTGCGACCAAACTTGGGAGTCGGGAGCTGGGCGACGTCGTCCACGAAGTAGAACGCGATGTGCCCGAACTTCACCCGATCGCAGTGCTTGATCGGCGTGAGGGCATCGACGAGGCGATCGTCGTGAAACGTACCGTTGGCCGAACCGAGGTCCTTGGTGGCCCAGCCGTCGGGGGAGAGCAGAACTTCGGCGTGGTGGCGCGAGACGCTCGGCTCGAGGATCGCGAGACCAGGGCCGTCGACCTGGCGGCCGATCACCGTGTGCGGATCGAGGCGGTGGGGGCGCCCCCACAGATCGATCAGCGCTGCATTCGTCGGCCGCGCGCTGTGCAACTGGATCTGCTCGGGCGTGATCTTGATCGGGCTCGAGAGGTCGTCTCGACACTCCTCACACAGCACCCCCACCTCGGCGGGGCGCTGCCGGCAGACCGGGCACATCACGCGGGCATCGTAGCTCACTTCCAGCGATCTCTACGCCCAAGCCGCGTGACCACGCCGATCGTGAGCTCGAGGCAGTGCGCGTAGCCTGCGTCGCGCGCGACGCTGATCACATGGAGCGCCTGGAGTCGCACGGAGACGTTCCGGCGGGTCTCGACACTGAACGCGCCGCCGTAATGGACGCTACCAAGAGTTCCAGCCTGTGAGGTACCGCTCTCCGAAAGCAGGGCGAGAAGGCCTCCACCCACGAGGCCGCGCAGGCCAAAGCGTCCTTCCTCGGCGATCCGCGCGGCGATCTGCCCCCGCGTGATCATCAGTGCGGCGACCCCGAGCCTGCCAGTGTAGCTCGGCGTTGCGAGCCCCATCTCGAGCTCGACGCCGACCCGGCGCGTCGGAAAAACGCCGATCCGGAAACCGACGAGCGGACCCGATGCGAGGCTGTCGTTGGGATCGAGCGGCTCCCCGAGGAGCAGGGCATCGTCGCCGATCTGGGGTGTCGTGAGCGCACCGAAGTACCCGCCGAGATCGACGGCAAACCAGTCCTCCTGGGGCGGATCGAACACCACCGGGGGTGGGTCGATCACGGCGAGCCGCAGGCGGCCGAGCTCGACCGTCCCGACGCGCAGGATCAGTCCGGCTTCCGCCGTGCCGGGTGCCGCAGCCACCTCATTGTCACCGGGGGTGATCACGACGTCGATGCCTCCGCGCGTGCGCGTGATGTCGCCGAGCGAGAGGTCTCCGACGGCCTCGACCTCGATCCGATCACCGACGGGGGCCGCCGATGCGACGCTGACGTGGATCTTTGTCGGTGTGCCGCGGCGGAGCGGGGCGGTATTCGCGCTGACGATGACCGGCGTGATGACGACGGGGACCTCGGCACTCGGTTGACCGCCCTCACCGCCGCAGCGCAGGAGCGCCGCTCCCGGGGTGGTCGCGATCACGTCCGTTGCAGGGTCTCCGGGGCCGACGCGACAGCGCAGTCCGGGCGACGAGAACCGTGCACCGACCGCGAACACGGCGACATCGGAGCCATCGGGCATCTCGCTGCCCGCGCGGGTCGCGGCGACCGCGACGACCTCCACCGAGAGCTCGGCGGGGGGGCTCTCGACGCCCTGATCGTCAACGGCGAAGATCGCGACCTGATGCTGGCCCGTGCGGAGCTCGGTGCGCTCGAGCACCGGCGCCGTCAGCAGGATGTCGATCGCGCGCGTCGCGTCGGTCCACCGCGCACGATAGCGAACAGCTCCGGGGACCGGTGCCCAGGCGATGCGGACGTTCGCGGGGCGGCCGGCGAACGCGACGAACGTACGCGCGCCCGTCGAGATCGAAGGCGTCGCGGGCGGACGACCCGCAGCCGTGGCCGATGCCGCAGCGAGCAGCAAACACCCCACGAGGCAAGCCCGAGGTCCCATCCAGCAGGAATCATCGCACGGGGCCTCGGACGTCGCGCTATTCCCAGGCGGAGTAGCGGCGGCCGAGGACGGGCTCTTCGACCCTGTCGGGCTTGATCGCGAGCTGGAACGGGAACGAACGCGCGGCGACCCCGTCGACGGCCGCGGTCATCACCTGGAAGTGGAGGTGCGGCACCGACGAGAACCCGGTGTTGCCCGACAGGGCGAGGATCTGACGGCGATCGACCCGCTGCCCGGGTTTCACCCCGACGCTGCTCGGAGCCAGGTGCATGTACTCGCCGAGCGTGCCGTCGTCGTGCATCACGATCACGAAGTTGGTGTGGCGGTAGTCGAGGAAGTCAGGCGTGGTGCCGGACCCCTGCGCGGCTGCGTTCGCCGCCACGATCGTGCCCTCGCGGGCGGCGAGAACGGGCGTGGCCACCGGGCAGTCGAAGTCGACCGCATACTCGTTCGAGCCCTTGTGCGAGAAGCTGCCGTGAAAGCCCTGGAGGACGGAGAACGTCAGCCCCGTCGGGTAGGGCAGCGCGTAGTCGTAGGGCGAGGGGCTGACGCGCGGGTTGCCGAACCGCGCGCGAAACGCCAGGTGCCGGCGGTAGCGCTGGTTCATGTCGACCTGCCTCAGCTCGGCGATCACGATTGCCTGGCCGAGGCCGAGGGGCGTCGGTGCGGCGGGGAGGAACGCCACCCCGGACGCTGCCGTCGTCATCTCGAGGTTGTCGAGGTTCGTCATCGACCACGAGATCATCATCGGCACCGCGTAGCGGCTCCGCGCGATCTGCACGATGCGATCGCCGTTGCGATACATCTCGAACTCGATCTGACCGCCGTCGAACACGAAGTCGACCATGCGATCGTCGAGCCGCCCCAGCTCGTCGGGGTCCGCCGCCTCGGGCTGCGGCACGATCGGCAGGAGCGCTGGCTCCTGCGGATACTGCGGCGGTGGCGGATTGCACGCGAACGCGACGAGCGCGACCGAACAGAGCAGGAGCCGCCCGCGCATTCACCTCATTCTAGCAGGTCGGGTCAGTTGAGTGGGACTGGCTGGCTCGACACCATCGCGAGCTTGTCCTTCTCGTCGTCGAGCGTGAAGTTGTTGACGTCGAGGCCTGGTGCCCCGATCGCGTTGATGTCGACCTCGAGCGCGCCCTGCGGGAGCGCGACTAGATCGGGGATGGTGAGCTGCGAAGTCGAGGCGTCGAACATCGAGATGTTGAGGAGTCCCGCGGTGCCCTGCTTGAACTCGATGCTGTGGATCGTGGCGCCCGACACCGGTGCGTAGGACACGCCGGTGCGCGACGCCATCGTGCTCGTCGGTGCGGCGAGCCACGTGCCGGCCATGAGCGTGGTGCCCGTGAGCTTGCGGCGCAGCACGATACTCTCCGCGGCGGTCGCGCTCGCGCCGGTGTTCGCGATCGCAGTCAGCCGGTAGGTGCTCCCCGCGAACGCGGCAAGCTTGGGGACGAGCAGCGTGGTGTTGGCGGGGGTGCGGAACAACGGGAGCTGGAGCACCCCGTCGGCGCCGATGTCGATGCCGACGAGCGCGCCAGCGGCCGTGAAGCCGGTCGGCACCGTGCCGAAGTCGACGGTGACCGTGTTGAGCATGCCGACGTCGACGAGCGTCATGGTGATGCCGCTCTGATCCACACCGCCGGTGACCGTCAGCCCGGTCTTCACCGCCCAGCCGATCAGCGTCTGCGTGTCATCGGTGTCGGACGCGGTGCCCTTGGTGTCGTGGTCGAAGATCGCCGCCATCAGCGCGACCTTGCCCGTGCGCGTCTTGATCGAGTAGGTGCACGCCGTCGCGTTGGGAACGAAGCAGACGTTGGCGTTGTCCGCCGTCGCGATCTCGTTGGCCGGATCGCCGAGGTCGTCGACGCCGGAGTAGAAGACGGTGGCCACGCGGAAGTGGTTGGTGGCGAGCGTGATCGAGGACAGGTCGATCGTGCCGGCGATCGTCGCGGCGGCCGGGACGGACTCCGTCGCTGCCTCCATGTTGAACGTCATGTTGGCGCCATTTGCGCCGACCCACATGTCCGACCGGTGTGCGGAGGCCTTGACGATCACGGTCTGCGGCCCCGTCACACCCTCGGCGACAAACAGGCCGGTCGCGTCGGTCGTGCCGTCGACCGTCCCGACGCGGACGGTCGCGCCGCTGATCGGGGCCCGGGTCGCGTCGTCGATGACGTAGACATTCGCGACACCGTTGATCGGGCCGTCGCCGATTCCGCCACCCGAGATCACGCGCGGCGGGGGATGATCCGGCGGTGCGTCGACGTTGGTGCCTCCAGTGTCGTCGCCACACCCGGGAATCAGCGCAGTTACGAGGCCAAGGTAGATAGGAAACCGCATGACGTGTCCTCCGCTTTTGACCTTATGCGAGGTGCGCGCCAGGGGCACTGTTGACTCCCACCTCGGTTCGCATACCTTCGGTCCCGATGTCGGCGCCTGATCGCAGCTGGACCATCGCGCCGACGCTGCTGTGGTTCGGCGGGCTGCTCGTGGCCGGCATCTACGTGGTCGACGGCACCGTCCAGGCCCTCGCGGATCGGCTGACCACGCCCCGCGAGACCGAAACCGCCGGGCCCGCGGTGCCCGGCTTCGCGCCGGCTCCCGTCGTGGTCGCGGAGGCGGGACGGGACGAGGAGGAGCGAGGGGGCGTGCCGGCGGTTGGCGGTTCTGGAGATCGCGCGCGCGGCAGTGCGCTCGAGGATGTCTGCGTCGAAGGCACGCCCGAGGCGTGCAAGCGCTGGGCGATGGACAGCTTCTATCGTGCGGTCGCGGCCGAGGCCGTGAACAAGCTCGGTCGTGCGGTGCGCGTGTCGTGGTACGGCGACTCGGTCGTCGCGACCGATGCGATCCCCGCGCGGCTCCGATCGCGGCTCCAGACCGAGCTCGGCGATGGCGGCCCTGGCTTTGTCTACGTGATCCCACCGCATCGGTTTTGCCTGCACGAGGGCATCTCGCGTGTACAGGGAGGCGCGTGGGAGACGCACGCGATCTCGACCCAGCAGACCGCGGATGGGCTGTACGGCGCGGGCGGTGCGACCGCCGTGACCGATGGTGGGCGCACGACGATCAAGCTTCTCTCGGGTACCGCGACCAACGTCGAGGTCCACTACCTGGCGCAGCCCAAGGGCGGCAGCGTGCAGATCAAGGCCGACGGTACCGAGGTGCTCGTCGTCGACACCAAGGCTGACGCGAAGGCCGGTGAGGTCGCGAAGGGAACGATCGCCACGGGCGCGAAGCAGTTCGCCGTGCAGACCCGTGGGCGCGTGCGTCTGTTCGGCCTCGATCTCGAGAACGCGTCGGGCGCGGTCGTCGACAACTTCGGCATCGTCAGCGTCAACGTGAAGAGCTTCGCGAACTACAACGCGGCGCACTTCGCGACGGAGCTCGGGCATCGCAACTCGGATCTGATCATGCTCATGATCGGCGCCAACGAGGCGGCGTGGTTGCAACCCGGTGATCGCGACACCAAGGCGTACCAGACCAACTACGAGAAGATCCTCGGTCCGATCCGGAAGGCGCGCCCCGATGCGACGTGCCTCGTCGTGTCGCCGACGGATCAAGCCGAAGCGCGCGATGGAGGGTATCCGTCGCGCGCTGTGATGCCGGCGCTGATCGATGCACAGCGCAAGGCCGCGCACGCGAGCGGTTGCGCGTTCTTCTCGACCTACGACTGGATGGGCGGCAAGGGCTCCGCCGCGAAGTGGTTCAAGAAGGGCTACGTCGGAACGGACTTCCAGCACCTGTCGCGCAAAGGCGCCAACAAGATGGCCGATGCCGTGTTCGACGCGCTGATGGCGGGCTACCGGCGGTATGGGACTCGTTAGAGCTCTGTCGATCATCGCGGCCGCACTCGCGTTGCTCGGGTGCGAGGTCGGGTGCGATGGCGAGCGGCCCGTGCCGCAGCAGCCGCGACCGCTGCCGCTCGCCGTCGGAGACGCGAGCGGTGACGCTGCCGTCGAGCCGCCCGTCGGTCCGCTCGTGCAGGGGTTCCTCGACGCGCCGGCAGGAACGCTCGCGCACCTGTTCGAGCGACTCGACGCCGCCGAGCGCAAGGAGCCGAATGCTCGCGCCGACGTGATCTTCTTCGGCGACTCGCACACGGCCGGGGATTCGATGACGTCGCGGGTGCGCGTCGCGTGGCAGGCCCGGTTCGGCGACGCGGGGCGCGGGCTCGTCGCCGCTGGCCGCCCGACCGCCAAGCACTACTACCAGCGCGACGTTCGTTACGGCGCGAGCGGATCGTGGAAGGCCGCTGTCGGTGGCAAGAACGGGGATGTCGAGCCGTTCGGCATCGGCGGCATCCGCGTGTTCGGCGACAAGAAGGGCAGCCAGCTGTGGGTCGAGACCTGTGCGGACTGCCCGGCGGGCACGGCCGTCGCGCAGTTCGAGATCCTGTATCAGGCCGCGCCCGATCACGGCCTGCTGCGCTATCGCATCGACGACGCCGCGTGGCACGAGCTGCCGACGAAGACCACCGCGATCGAGCCACCGCATCCCGCGCGCCACGTGATCGCCGTGCCGAAGGGGCTGCACAGGTTGACGCTCGAGCACGGCGGGGGCGGGCGCCTCGATCTGTTCGGTGTCGGCCTCGAGACGCTCGATCCCGGCGTGATCGTCGACTCGCTCGGCGTCGTCGGGCGTCGACTCGGCAGCTTGCGGTCGTGGGACTGGTCGATCATCGGCGAGCAGCTCGCGACGCGCGATCCGCGCCTCGTGGTGCTGCAGTACGGTACGAACGAGGCCGACGATCCGGATCTCGATCTCGAGGCGCTCGCGAAGTACTACGACGAGACGATCCTCCGGATCCGCGCGGCCGCACCGACAGCGTCGATCCTGATCCTCGGACCGCCCGACATGGGCGTGCGTGAAGGGGGCAGGGCGTGTGATCGGAAGAAGCCGAAGGACGGCTTCATCCTCCCCGAGTGCGAGTGGCGCACGCCGGCGGTGCTCACCGAGATCATCGCCGTGCAGCACGCTGCAGCCTCGCGCAACAAGGTCGCGTTCTTCGACTCGTTCTCCGCGATGGGCGGTCCGGATCGCATGCACGGATGGGTCACGGCCGAGCCGCGCGGCGCGTTCAAGGACCACGTTCACTTCACCGACGCCGGCTATCAGATGTGGGCCGACGCGCTCTCGGGCGCGCTCCTCGCCGAATACGACCGCTGGCGCAAAGCGAAGTCGCCCACGTAGATGCTGTTCTCGAGTCCGGACTACCCGCTGTTCTTGATCGCGGTGTTCTTTCTCTACGCGCTCGCGCGCTGGGGTGGGCCGCGGATGGCGTGGGCGCGGCTCGCGATCATGATCTTGCTCGGCGACGTCGTGTTCCTGCTGATCGCGAAGGATCCGGACGCGATGTGGGATCCCCTCGGTGGCGCGCTCGTGCGTCTGCTCGCCGAGACACGCTCGGTCCAGGATTGGCCCACCTGGCTCATCGCCCGCTGGGCCGCCGGCACCGCGCTGCTCGCCGGTACGATCGCCGTCGGGCGTCGCTACGGCTCCTGGATCGCGTCCGAGCGCGGGCAGCAGTGGATCGCGCGCGGCTTCGTGGTGGCGATCGCGGCGATCGGCGCGACCGTCGCGATCGCGTGGTCGTCGGGCTCGCTCGACGACGTCACACGCGAGCTGGTCAGCCACGGCCACCTGCTCGTGCTCGCGGTGCTCGGCGTCGGGTTCGGCGCCTCGTACCACGACGAGACCCGGATCCTCGGGCGCGTCGTGATCCTGTTCGTCGCGTCGTCGCTCTTCTATCACGCGTGGGCCGCGGCGATGCCGGGACCGTATCGCTACCTCCTCGCGCTTCTGCTCGCGACGATCGTCCTCGATTACTACCTGGGTATCTGGATCGAGCGGACCGCCGATCCGTGGCGGCGCAAGGCACTGCTGATCGTCAGCCTGTGCTCGAACCTCGGCATCCTGGTGTTCTTCAAGTACACCGACTTCTTCACGCAGGACGTCCTCGGGCTCGACGTCGACCGGCTGAACCTCATCCTGCCGGCAGGCATCTCGTTCCACACGTTCCAGTCGCTCTCCTACACGATCGACGTGTATCGCAAGGAGATCCCAGCGACGAAGTCCGTGATCACGTTCGCGACGTTCGTCCTGTTCTTCCCGCAGCTCGTCGCCGGTCCGATCGTACGCGCGCAGGATCTCCTGCCGCAGCTCGAGAAGCCGCCCGCGCTCGATCTCGACAAGGCGACGCACGGCCTGTTCCGGATCGCGCTGGGCCTGTTCAAGAAGATCGCGATCGCCGACACGCTCGCGTTGTCGATCGTCGACCGCGTGTTCGAGGCACCCGAGCGGTTCAGCTCGCTCGAGGTCGTCGCCGGCGTCGTCGGCTATGCATTGCAGATCTTCCTCGATTTCTCCGCCTACTCCGATATCGCGATCGGCTCGGCTGCCGTCCTCGGGTTCACGATGCCCGAGAACTTCCGCACGCCGTATCGCTCCGCGAACCTCCAGGAGTTCTGGCGTCGCTGGCACATCAGCCTCTCGACCTGGCTGCGCGACTACCTCTACATCACGCTCGGCGGCAGCAAGGGCGCGCCGTGGCGGACCTACGTCAACTTGATCCTGACGATGCTGCTCGGTGGCCTCTGGCATGGCGCGAGCTGGGCGTTCATCGTGTGGGGCGCACTCCACGGCCTTGGTCTCGCGGTGACCCGCTTCTTCCAGCGCGCGACCGACAAGGGCCCGAGCGAGGCCTGGTCGCTGCTCGCTGGCTGCGCCGTGTTCGCCGCGTTCGGCTACGCGGTCCAGCGCTTCGCGCTCCCTGACGTCTCGACGTGGACGCACCTCGTGATCGCGTGGCTCTACGTCACGCCCCTGTGGGCCGTGATCACCGCGTGGCTCGGCCGCGAGCAGCCCTCCGTGCCCCAGCCCACCGGCGTCCCACGGCCGTTCGGTGCCGTCTGGGGCAACGGCTCGCACTGGACAAGCGAGGTCCTCCGCCTCGCGATGTGTGCGAGTGCGGTCGCCTTCTTCATCGCACTCGCGGAGCATCCGGCGTCGACATGGATCCCGCTGATCGCGCTGACCTGGGTCTTCGGCATCGTTGCGGACGCGTTCGAGTCCGCGGCCGTCGGTACCGCGGCGCCCGTGTCGGCACTCGATCAGCTCCTGTACCGCCTGCGCAGGCAGACGTCGACGCTCCTGGTGTTCGCGTACGTCTGCGTCGCGTGGATCTTCTTCCGGGCCAGCTCGTTCGACAACGCCCTCGCGATCCTCCGCCAGATCGCGCTGCTCGAGCTCGATCGCGCGAACCTCGTCCCGATGGTGACCGTCGCGCTCGCGGCCGGCTTCGCGACCCACTTCTTCGCGGACGGCAGTTACCGCTGGTTGCGGTACAGGTTCGTGAACATGCCCGCGTATGGCCAGGGCATCGTGCTCGCGGGCTGCGCACTCGTGCTGCGCGAGCTCGCGCACACCAAGATCGTCCCGTTCATCTACTTCCAGTTCTAGAGCACGTCGGGGCGCTCGGGCGCGAGCCACCCCGCGAGCGTTGCCGACAGACCGAGGACGAGCTCGGGCGCACGTCGCGACGCGATCGCGAAGGTCTCGCGATCGATCTCGAGGACCTCGGAGGGTTCGTCGGCGACGACGGTCGCGGCGCGCGGTGCGCGCGTGAGCACCGCGAGCTCTCCGACCACGCCGCCAGGCTCGATCCGGCGATCGGGCGCGCCGGGCCTGCGCGCGGCGAGTACGCCGCTCGTCACCACGAACATCGTCTCGCCGGCGTCGCCGAGCGCGAACACCTCGCCGGTGACGGTGCGCTTCGCGGCGCGGGTTGCGAGCGCGGCGAGCGCCGGTCCCGACACGGTCGCGAACAGCGCGGGCTTGCGGAGCGCCGCGAGCAACGGCTCGAGGTCCGCGAGCCTGCCGCCGCACAGCTCGGCGAGCCACGGATCGAAGACGGCCAGCCCGCTCGCCTCGCCCGGGCGCGCGACCGCCGGTCGTAGCCAGCGTTCGAGGACGGCGAGGATCTCGGTGCGTCCGGCTTGCAGCTCCTGCACGACATCGAGCGCGCGTCGCCGGTCGGGCTCGCGACCACCGATCAGCACGCGCGCGGTCGCCGCGAGGGGCGCAGGATCGCGTCCGGTTGCCGCGGCCTCGACCGCTGCGGCCCATAGCAGACGAACGACGCACCGCCGCGTCGCGAGCTCGAGCTCGTGCCGTGCGCACGCCGACCACGCCCCCGCTGCATCGCGCGCATCGAGGTGTGCGACGAGCGCTACCAGCGCGCCGCGATTCGCGTTCGCGATCGGATCGGCGGGAATCGTCGCGCCGCCACGCGCGATCGCGAGCGCCGTGCGGAGAGCCGCGTGCGCGACCTCGGAGTCCTCGTCGGCAAGCAGCGCCCCGACCAGCTCGGTACCCGTCGGGGCGCCGGCGAGCGTGCGCGCGATCGCGGTACGGGCGATCGGCGACAGCGCGGGGAGGACGCCCGCGAGGTACGCGGCTCCCTCGGCATCGAGGCGCGCGATCGCGTCGAGCGCGGCGGGCTCGCCCGCCTGTAGCGCGGCATCGAGGAGCGGCAGACACGCATCGGGCCCGAGCCGCGAGATCAGGAGCAGGGCGCCCTCGCGCGCGCGAGCAGCGACGGCAGCCGCGGTAGTCGTGCCGGTCGTCGCGATTGCGCCGGTGGTCGGGCTCGCGCCGCCGGTCGCCGCGGTCGATATCGCTGCTGGGCTCGTCGCACTTGCGCCGGTGAGCGGGCTCGCGCCGGTCGTCGCGCTCGTTCCCATTGCCGGGCTCGCGCCGCCGGTCGTCTCGGTCGCACCACCGGTCGTCGCGGTCGCGCCAGCGGCCGGGCTCGCGCCACCGGTCGTCGCGGTCGCGCCGGTGGTCGGGCTCGCGCGGCCGGCCGACGTGCTAACGGAGGTCGTGCTCGCAGCGGCGGTCACCGTCGCGACGAGGACCTCGTTGGTCAGCTCGCTGCGGCGCGCGCGGACGAGGGCAACGGCCCACTCGGGGTCGCGCGAGAGCAGCGTCGTGATCTCGCCCGCGACATCGCCGCCCTTGAGGGTCACTTCGGCGCTCTTCACGGCGGCGGCGACCTCCCGCGACAGGGCCGCGCGCGAGCGGCCACGCTCGAGCAGGCTGTCGTCGCCCGCGAGCGCGAGTGCCTCGAGCCCGAGTGACAGCGCGCGATCATCGTCCTCGATGCCGACGGCGGCGCGCAGCTCACCGCGCAGCGCGGGGGCAGGGGTACGCGCGAGCTGCTCGAACAGGGCGGCGCGGACCGCGGGTTCGTCGTGTCGGAGGTGATCCGCGAGGTCGGAGGGAGCGACCCGTGCGCGTGCGAGTGCGGCGCGCGCGAGGCCGGCCGCACGTGGGTCGTCGCCACCGGCGACCTGGCTCCAGCGTTCGAGCGTTCCGAGATCGATCTGGCGAACGTCCTCGGACCTGCGCGCCTTGATGCCGAGCGGGGCGGCGAGGGCGGCCTGGAACCGGCGTGCGGCGATCTGGCCCGCGATCCACCACGCAAGCGCGACGCCCATGGCGCCGAGCGCGAGCTGGCGCGGATGCGCGACCGCCGTCGGGCCGATCATCAGGAGGATGAAGGCGCCGAGCGCGGCCCCGGCGGGCCAGACGCCGCCGCGGAGCAGGACCTTCCAGCGAGCGCGCGGTCCCGGCGGAAACGCCGACAGCTCGATCTCCTGCGACGTGCGCGAGGTGGCGAGGCGCAGGACCTGATCGGAGGTGCGCGTCGCGGCGAGCATCACGAAGCCAGGCGCGATGATGAAGATGCCGTACCAGAGGAGCGCGAAGATCGGATGGATCGCGGCGGTGGTCGGCAAGCTGCGCGTCACGAGGATCCGTGGGACGGCAGCGACCTGCAGGGTGAACAAGATCGCGTTCGTCCCGCCGTAGAACAGTGCGACGGCGACGCCGAGCGTGTCGCCGGTGTAGCGGCCCTTCAGCATCGCGATGAACTGGAGGTCGATCACCGTCGCGACAATGCCCTCGAGCAGCGCGACCGCGATCAGGCCTGCCAGGAGCTTCTTGTGGATCGGGCCGAGACCCACCGGCGTTCCGGGTGGCGCCATCGCGCCCGGTGCGCCGCCCGCCGCGAGTGCGCGGGCCTGGAGCACGGAGAGTCCGAGCACGACCGCGGTGGCCGCGGCTCCGACGTAGGGCAGGACGGTGAGGCCAAGCCGATAGACGAGCGCGCCTGCGCCGAGACCAGCGATCGCGCCGCCGAGGGTGACCGCCGCACCTGCCCGCGGCAACATGCGGCGCGCATCGCGACCGGCGACCGCCGCGGCGACGCGATTCCACAGGGCGAGACCGGCGACCTGCGAGATCGCGGCGAGCGCGACGACGAGGACCACGGGCGGCGCGCCCGCCTCGAGCAGCGACGGTGCGGCGGTCGCTGCGAGCAGGAGGCCGACGAGCAGGCCGAAGTCGACGACGCTGGAGCTCGCGCGCCGCGTGATCAGATCGTAGGAGAACGTCGCGACCGCGAACCCGCCCGCGTTCGCGATCAAGAGCCATGGCAGCTTCGAGGCGCCGTAGGCCTGGAGGAAGGCGACCTCGGCATACGAGCGCAGCGTGACCGCGACGAGGTTGCAGAGCAGCACCATCGCGGCCCCGAGAAGGAACGCGCGGCGATTCATGTGGCCGCCTCGAGCAGCAGACGCGCGAGCGCGTCCGAGAGTGCAGCGAGCGCGATCGGATCCTCTTCGAGGACATCGCGCATGTCATCGAGCGAGACGCCCACGACGACGGTCGGCGCGACCGCGATCGCCTCGAGCGCCGGCGTCTGCGGCGCGACGACTCGCACGAGGCCAAGCACGTGGCCTGCTCGGGCGGTGCCACCGTGCTTGCGGTGCGTGCTGGTCGAGGCGTCAGCCGCGACGGCCGCGCGCGACGAGATCACGAGCGATCCGTCGACGACGACCCAGACGCTGTCGTCGGTGTTGCGACGCTCCCCGGCCTCGAGCGCCTCTGAACGAGCGCGCTCGGCAAGCCGGATCACGACCGCAGGAGCGAGGTCAGCGAACAGCGGGCACGCCGCGAGTGCGCGAGCTCGCTCGAGAAGATCCATCTAGCGCTTGGACAGGATCTTCTTCTGGTTCGCCTGGATCGTCTTCTGGTTGGCGATCACTTGATCGAGCTTCTTCTGGTTGCCAGCGATCTTGGCCTGGTTCGCGAGAACCTGGTCGAGCTTCTTCTGGTTGCCAGCGATCTTGGCCTGGTTCGCGAGAACCTGGTCGAGCTTCTTCTGGTTGCCGGCGATCTTGGCCTGGTTCGCGAGAACCTGGTCGAGCTTGTGCTGGTTGCCGGCGATCTTGGCCTGGTTGGCGATGATCGTCTTCTGGTTCTCGAGGATCTTTGCCAGCTGCGCCTGGTTGCCAGCGATCTTCTTCTGGTTCGCGAGGATCTTCTCCTGGTTCGCGATGATCGTCTCCTGGTTCGCGCGGCTCGCGTCGTGTCCGCCCTCGTGGCTGCTGTCACCGTTCGTCATCGTCTCGAGCATGGATATTCCACCCTTTCGACGCACCTACGCGCCGAGCGCATATCGTTGAACCAGCCCCCCGGGCCGTGCAAGGGGACCGGTCACCAGATCGCCAATCGCCGTCATCTTGGTGCAACATCAGCGGCGAGGGTCTTGCTGGGATTCTCGCGAGCACGATGCGCTGTCCAGGCAACTACGTGATCCCGGTAGCCGTCGTGACGGCGCTGTGGGGAGTGCGCGCCCCGGTTCATGCGCAGCCGGCACCAGCGGCGGAGCTCACCGACCAGGAGATGCTCGAGATCGCCGAAGGCGAGGCGATCGAGATCTTCGACGAGCGCCCCGACAAGCCGTTCGATCGCGACACCGAGGTCCGGCTCACCGGCGAGCAGCTTGCCGCGCGCGGCGCGACCGATCTCGGCACCGCGCTCGCGCTCCTGCCCGACGTCACCGTGCGCGACGCGGGCCGTGGCGGCTTCAACATCGACATCCGCGGCGCCCGGAAAGGTGCCGTCTCGATCCTGATTGACGGCGTCCTCGTCACCGATCCCTACTACGGGACGTTCGATGTCTCTGCGATCCCGGTCACCGACATCGTCCAGATCCGGGTGTCGACCACGCCGCAATCGCCGATCGACGGTCCCGGCGGTCCCGGCGGCGTGATCGAGGTGCTGACGCGCGACGCGATCGGCGATCAGGTCGTGATCGCGCGGTTGATCGGCGACTCGCTGCCGACGTTCGGGATCACCGGCACCGCGCGCGCCGCGCTCGCGAAGCACCTGGCACTGCGAGTCTCGTCGTCGGGGACGATGGGGGCGCGCGATCTCGAGCTGCCCGCGAACGCCGAGATCGGCGAGGCCAAGCGCGCAGCGACCGGCTCGGCACGCCTCGAGTATCGCAAGGGCGACCGACGCGTCGTGCTCGACGGATTCCTCGACGATCGGCACTACATCGCGCCCCCGAGCGACACCACGCGTAGCTCGATTCTGCTGATCGATCGCGAGACCAGCGCGCGCGCGTCGGCGCAGGCAGATGATCGGATCGGGACCCTCCAGCTCCAAGGCCAGTACTGGGTGCACTACCTGCACCGGCGGTCGCGACAGTTCGTCGATCCGCAGCTCCTCGATCAGCTCTCGAAGGAGAACCTGTTCGCGATCCGCAGCGGCGGGCAGCTCCTCGCGACGCGTCCGTACAAGAAAGACTTCCGCTGGGCGACCTCGACGACGATCGATCACGAGAAGGCCCTGATATTCGATCAGGACAACAGGTGGGTGCGTGGCGAGACCACGCTGATCGAGCTCGCAGCGTCCGGTCAGTACGAGCGCAAGAAGCTCCGGATCGACGCGGCCGCTGGGTTCGCGACGGCGTTCGGCGTCGGCGCGGATCCGTGGCCGGAGGGCAAGGTCGTCGCGAAGTACAGAGCGCGCCCGACCCTCGAGGTGACGGCGACCACCGGCTACAAGGGTCGAGTGCCGAGCCTGCGCGAGCGGTTCGACGCCGAGACCGGCAACGAGAGCCTCGGTCCGGAGAAGGCGCTGCACGGAGAGCTGCGCGCCGTCGAGCAGCGCGATCGCCTGCGCCTCGAGGCGGCGCCGTTCTACAAGCGCACGACCGGCACGATCCGCGTGTCCGCCGATCCGATGGACAACAACAAGCTGATCAACCTCGGCACGCTCGACATCTATGGCGTCGACCTTCAGGCGCGCGGCCTCGTCCACAAGATGTTCGAGCTCGGCGGGTCGTACAACTACGTCAAGGCGAGCAGTCGCGAGACCGGCGATGATCCGCTCGATCGCCTGCCGGCGCACCGCGCCGACGCATGGGCGCGCTTCCTCCCGAACGAGAGCTATTCGGGGCTCGTGCGCGCGCGCTACTTCGGCCGCTCGATCGACAAGGGCATGTCGGTCGGTGCGTACGGCGTCCTCGACGCGACCCTGACCGCGCAGTTCACGAAGGACTACATGGGCGTGTTCCGCGTCGATGACATCCTCGATCGCCAGCCCGAGACGCGCGTCGGCTATCACACCGCCGGTCGTGTGATCTCCGTCGTGTTCCAGGGGACGTGGAACTGAGCCGCTCCGTTCCCCAGGTCGGGGTCACGGCACCCGTGCGTCAGGCACGCGGTAACACCCCCGTAACAGGGTTACACTGGTCTGCGATGGGTCCCTTCGCGGCACGCCGGTTGCTCCTCGATCGTCCCATGCGTGGTGCCCTGGGACTCTGCCTGGTTGCGATGTTCGGCTGCGGTGACTCTGGGGAGAACGTTCCCAAGGTCTGCCCGGTCGAGGAGGTGATGGCCGATGCCGGCACCCTGCCTGCACTCCAGGCCAACCGCTGCAACGTCTCGGGCTCGATGGGCGCGCGCAAGTGGTACCGCCTCGCGGCAACGTTGACCGACGGAACGATCGTCCAGATCGAGCTCTACGACTCGGCGGGCGCGTTCGCCGGCGGCACGGTTCGCACCGGCTCGTTCCCGGTCGAGACGGGCTTTGGCTCGTGCGGTGTGTGCCTGCGCGCGATCGGCGACAAGGGCATGGAGACCGAGACCGAGTACGAGGGCACCGGCGGCACGGTGAACATCACTGCGCTCGGCACCAATGGTCAGCCGATCTCGGCAACGGTGACGGGCGCGACGTTCGCGGAGGTCGACGCCAATCATGCGCCGGTCAGCGGCGGCTGCACGGCATCACTCGCCGGGGTCAAGATCGATGGTGTCGTCGTCGACAAGATCGGGATGGGCGGCGGCGGTGGCGGCGGCAATGGCTGCCCGACCACGATCGGAGACTGAGTCCGCAGTCCTCGTCGAGGTGGGGACAGTTCCCAGCTCGTCATCGCGTTGTCCTCGGAACCACGAGGGTTAGCGACGGCACGAAGGTCGCACAGTGCTAGTCGCGCATGCTCATGCACAACGCGCTCGCCCTCGACGTCGACGAGGATCTTCAGCCGATCCTCGTTCGCGCCGATCCCAGCGGGCTCGCATACGACCGGCACGGGCAGACGCTCTATGTCGCCGACAGCTACAGCGGCGCGGTCCTGCGGATCGACGGGCATCGCCAGCGACGGCTCGCGACGATCGATGCGGGCGGCGTCGTTGGTAACAACCGGATCGGCGGCCTCGCGGTCACGCCGTACGGCACCGTGTTCGTCACCCGGCTCGGCTATGGCGAAGCCGGAACGATCGTTCGCGTCGAGCCCGACGGGCAGATGGAGGCCCTCGAAAGGCTTCCGAAGCACTACTGGCGGCTCGGCGTCACCTACGACCTGGCCGAGCACGCGCTGTATGCGACGCAGTACCTGACCTCGAAGCAGGGCGCGCACTCGGGGGAGGTCGTCACGATCGATCTCGTGACCGGCGAGGCGTCGACGATCCTCGATGGCTTTGGCCGCCCGATCGGGATCGCCAAGCTGGGCTCGACGCTGGTGGTCGCCGACGCGCGGCAACGCGCGGTGTTCCGCGTCGATCTCGTCGCCGGTCGCGCGGTGCGCCGCCTCCAGCTCGTCGCCGACATCGGTCGTCCTGACTCGCTGTGTGCACTCGGTCATGACTCCGTGCTCGTGACGTCGTTCGACGAGGAGACGCAGCGCGGCTCGGTGCGGCGCCTGTGGCTCGATGGGCGTACGCGTGGGATCGCGAGCGGAGCGTGGGAACCGCGGGGCGTGGCCACCGACGGCCAGCGCGTGTTCGTGTCGTCGCGGCGCGGTGGTCGCGTCCTCGTGTTCCCCCTCTGACGTGCGTGCGCTATGGTGCCGGGATGCAGGTCCGGATCGGTGCACTGATCGCGGTCGTCGCCATGCTCGGGGTCGATCCCCGCATGGTGCGCGCCGGCGGTGCGTGAGCGGGTTGAAGTAACCCAAACCTCCCGGTCGGGAAGGTCGATGACAAGACGCTCGCGCCGGGGCAGGTCCTCGTGCGTCTCGGGAGCCTCGCGACGTACGTGCAGACGCAGCACGACGACTTCGAGGATGTGGTCGGGCGGGGCATGATCGATCTCGTCCACGATCAGGAGCTCGTGATCACCGAGACGCGGCTGTCACTCGACATCGGCCTGTCGGAGCGGTTCGGCGTCTCGCTCGTATTCCCGTTCCGAGTCGTCTCGACGTCGATCCGCTACCTCGACATGGGCGGCTCCGAGATCAACCTCGTCGCCGAGGGGATCCATCACCGCAGCGAGACCGTGAGCGGACTGGCCGATCCGATCGTGATGGGCAGCGCCTCCGGCGCGCTCGGGAAGTTCCGCGGCGTGATGCGCGCCGGGTTCTCGATTCCGATCGGTCGCACCGAGCGCAATCCCTTCACGCCCGAGGCGATGGCGTCGCCGCACCAGCACATCCAGCTGGGCAACGGCACGGTGAACCCGGTGCTCTCGGCGGAGCTGACTCGACGCTGGGGACGCTGGCACGCGGGCGTGTTCGCGCTCACGCAGCAGGTCGTCTACGAGGGCGGCAAGGGCTATCAGGGGGGCGATCGGTACGCGGGCGGCCTGACGGTGCGGCGCGCGCTCGGTGAGAGGTGGGGCGTTCGCGGGGGCTTCGAGGTCCAGGCCGAGACCGCCGAGCGCTGGTCGGGCATCGTTCACACCGACGACGGCAACCGCGGCCGCATCGACGCGATCCTGGCGGCGGGCGTGTCGGTCGCAGCCACCGAGGCGCTGTCGTTCGATCTCGCACTCAAGCTCCCGCTCATCACGCACGCGGTCGGCGGTCAGCTCGACATGCCCGCGATCATCGAGCTCGGCGTGTCGTGGTCGTTTGGCCGGCCTCCGCCGCCCAAGGAACAGGAAGAAGAGGACCACGAGCACGGAGACGAGCACGGCGACGAGCACGGCGACGAGCACGCGGGTCACGATCACGGGGAGGTCGTGCATCCCGATGCGACCGGACTCGACGTCGTCGATCTCGGTCCTGCCGGTGCGGCGGTCCCGCTCGTGCCAGTGCCGGGCAAGCTGACGATCTTCGACTTCTGGGCGCCGTGGTGCGAGCCATGCAAGGTTCTCGATCCCGCCCTGGTCGAGATCGCGCGCGCGCATCCCGACACCGTTGCGATTCGCCGGATCGACGTCGTCGACTGGGACAGTGCCGCCGCGGCAACCTACCTGACGCCCGGTGGCTTCAACCTCCCGCACGTCAAGGTGTACGGCCGCGACGGTGCCCTCGTGCTCGAGCGCAGCAGCGAGGCCAGCGGTCTGCAGGCGTTGATCGACGCCGTTCGCGCGCTCGCGGACAACTGACTCGTGACATCGTCGCCGACCGTGGGAGGATGGACGCGCAGATCGACGTTGGCTCCACGACGTCCGGCGGCCGGACCGAGTACTTCGTGCGCGACAACGGTGCTGGGTTTGACATGAAGGACGCGAGCCGGCTGTTCCTGCCGTTCCAGCGCCTCCATCGCGCTGACGACTTCGCCGGCACGGGCGTCGGCCTGACGATCGTGCAGCGCATCATCGAGCGTCACGGTGGTCACGTTCGCGGCGAGAGCCAGCCCGGCGAGGGCGCGCTGTTCACGTTCGACCTGCCGTGATCACCACCACATCGTGACGCCGCCGCCGTCGCCGCAGCTCCGCAGTCGAAGCAGCTCCGCGTCGAAGGCAGCCTTGTCGTCTCCGGTGAGGCCGTTGGCCTTGAAGTCGCGCTTCTGTGCATCGAAGTCGACGCGCACCGCGCGCAGGCACTCCTTGTCGGTGCCGCACTCGCACGCCTGTTCGGCGAGGTTGCGCATGACCTCGATCAGCTCCGGTCGCGGCGGCGGCGGCTTGTCGGAACCGCACGCCGCGATCAGGACACAGAGCGAGAGGGCGTTCCGCACGCCCTCAGGTTATCAGCCACCCGACGAGAACACGAACGGATAGTTCACGAGGGCGCCCCCCTTCGCGGGGAACCGGAGCAGTGTCATCTTCGATGTCACGCAGGCCGCGACGTCGCTGCCAGCGAGGCTGCCGCCACCCGAGCGCGAGCTCGTGACCCGGCCGGCGCCATTGATCGTGAACTTCACGATCAGGTTGCCGGCGGTCGGTCCCGAGCGATCGAGCGCGTGCTGGTAGCACTGCCGGAACAGACCGGCGCTCTTCTTGATCACTCGATCGATCTCTTCCTTGGTCAGCGTCGGTTCCGTGTCGGGAGGATCGGGTGGCAGCGTCAACGAGATCGGAGTGCCGCCGCCGCCCGCGCAGCCCGCGCCGATGCAGACCACGTCGCGATTGCCTCCCGTATCGAGCGTGCCACCGCCCTTGTGCTCGCCGAGCGTGCCGTCCTTCTGGCCGGTGCCGCCGCGCGGACCGCCAGCGGGACCGACGCCGAGACCGTTGCCGCCGGACGGGCCACCATCACCTGGCGTGCCGTACTTGCCGTTCTTCAGCTTGTCGAGCTTCTTGATCGCCTTCGCGAGCTGCTTGTCGCGCACGCCGCGCAGAAGGTCCTCGTACTTCATCACGCCGACGGCCGTCGTCGGCTCGGGCGTCTCTTCGGTGGGCGAGGCGTCCGGATCGGCATCGTCCTCGTCGTCCGCATCGGACTCGGGCCGCGTCGGCTTCTCGGGGCGCTGCCACGAGCCGCGCGACCGTGGGATCTCCTTCGCGATCACCGGTGACGTTGTCTCGGGAACCGTCGGCATCGCAGCGCCGGGCTTGCCCGTCGTGGTCTCGGTCACCGTCGGCATCGGCGGCGGCGGATCATCGAGCCGCGTCACGATGTAGTTCCCGGTCACCGAGCGCGGCCCCGGCCACACGAACGGCGACGAGCTGTCCGCGAGCTTGAAGGTCGCGACCAGCAGCGCGAGGTGGAGCACCACCGAGAACGCGAGGGATGCGCGCGACTCGCCATCGAGCAGGGGAGGGTTCACGTTCCAGGGCGCCTCGTCGACCGGCACGAACTGGAAGAACAGCTTGCAGTCACCGGTCTCGTCGAGCTCGATGACGCCCCAGTCGGAGCCGCCGATCGGCGTCGCGCGGAACTCGCTCGGTTCGTCCGCAGCGCGGACAAAGGCGCCGACATCGTGCTCGACTCCCGAGACACTGATCGTCCCGCGCATCCGATCGCCGAGCGTCAACAGGTACCCGCGATGCCCGGGCCGCAGGATCGCGAGCTCCGCGGGCAGCTTCAGATCCGGAGTCAGCAGCGTGGCCTCCGCCGACGGACCGATCGTGATCGGTGCTGGTCGATCGTGAACCAGGTCCGCCATCACCTCGTCGTGCCAGATCAGTGACGTGCGCAAGGCCACAGTTCCCATGACTCACCCCCGTTCGAACCGCAGACACCAACGCGCCCGATCGGTTCCGGATCTTTTCTGGAGATGATCTCGACGTTTGTCGTCGGGAAACGGGCGACGTGTACCTACGCGGACGCTGATCCGGAGGTCACCGCGACCTCTACTCGGAACGGTCGTGTCGTCGGACCACCGCAAGGATGTCGTCACCGAACCTCGCGATCTTGGCCACGCCAAGCCCGGGGATTCGCGCGAGTGCCTCGTGCGAGGTCGGCCGCTGCTTGTCGATCGCCGCGATCGTGGCCCGCTGGAAGATCATGTAGGTCTTCCACTTCAGCTGGCGCGCCATCTTTCGCCTGTAGGCGTCGAGCTCGCGCGTGATGGTCGAGGTTCGCGTTGGCCGCGAGGTCCGCGAGGTCCGTTCGCGCGACGACTGGGCGCCCGGCATCGCGACGGTCGGATACTTGCGACCGCGACGGACGAGCCGACGCTCGTGGATCAGCGCCTCGATCGTCGCGCCGATCGACTCCTCGCTGATCGCGGCGAGCTGCCCGTACTGCGGCAGGTGCATGAGGCCGTGCGCGATCATCGCCTTTGACTTCGAGCCCCGCAGCGCCTTGGCGAGGTTGCCCTTGCCGATCGGGCGGCGCAGCGCGGCCACCGCATCGAGGATGAGCTGACGCTCGCTCGCACCGAGGCTGGCGATCGGTGCGGGCGCGCGCTCCTCGTCGGCGCGCTCGACACGATGCGCCCGCACCCGATCCGGATCGACGCACGCATCGCAGCGTTCGCACGCCGCGTGATCCGAGGTGCCCGTGAAGTGACCACACAGCACGCGCTGTCGGCACATCGAGCCGGTCGCGTAGCGCTCGATCGCGGCGAGGGCATCCTCGTTGTGCTGCACGCTAGCGCCGGAGGCTCCGTCGTTGAGCCGGCGCTGCGTCATCAGGTCGCCTTGCCCGAACAGCAGCAGGCAGTGCCCAGCCTCGCCGTCACGGCCCGCGCGCCCAGCCTCCTGGTAGTACGCTTCGAGGCTGCCCGGCGCCTGGAAGTGGACGATCACGCGGACGTCGGGATAGTCGACGCCCATGCCGAACGCACTCGTCGCGACGAGCACGCGCGTCTTGCCGAGCGCGAACGCCTTCACGGCTCGCTCGCGCGCGAGGGCCGTGCGACCAGCGTGGTAGTAGCCAGCGCCGAACCCCGCGGACGCGAGCCGATCCGCGACGGTCTCCGTCTTCTTGCGCGTGCTGCAGTAGATGATCGCCTTGCCGGATCCGGACCGCGCCCGCAGGCCTGCGCGATCGAGCGCCTCGATCGTCGCCGCGATCCGCGCGTCGTCGCTGCGCAGGAGCGCGACCTCGAACGCGAGGTTCGGCCGGCGAAAGTCTCCGCGCACGATCGTCGGCGCACGCAGCTCGAGCGACGCCGCGACCTCGGCGAGGACGCGCGGCGTGGCCGTGGCGGTCAGGGCGATCGTCGGGACGTCGATCACCTCGCGCAGCTCGCGGAGCCGCATGTACTCGGGACGGAAGTCGTGGCCCCACTGGCTCACGCAGTGCGCCTCGTCGATCGCGATCATCGCGATCCGTGCACGCGCGAGGAGATTCTTGAAGCTCGGCAGCACCGCGCGCTCGGGCGAGACGTAGAGCACGGTCAGCTCGCCCCGCAGGAGCTGGGCGATCACGTCGCGCTGCTCGTCCGGCTCCTGGTGGCTGTGGATCGCGGCTGCGGCGATCCCACGCGCCGTGAGCCCGCCGACCTGATCGTTCATCAGCGCGATCAGGGGCGAGATCACGATCGTCGTGCCACGACCCGCGCGGGCCAGCACGACCGCTGGCACCTGGAAGCACGACGACTTGCCGGCGCCCGTCGGCAGCAGCACGACCGCGTCGCGGCCGCCGAGCACCGCATCGACGGCCTCGCGCTGGCCGGCCCGGAACGCCGCGTGGCCGAACACGTCGCGCAGCACAGCCAGGACGTCCATCCAACTCTGGTAACACGGCCGTACGACGCTCGACATCCGGGCGTCGGACCGTCGGCGTAGGGTCGATCCCGTGATCGCGTGCGGCTGTCCTCGTGAGCGACTGTGCGACCGCTGCGTCGCTGACTCCTTCGCGCAGCTCCGCGGGGTGGCGGCGTGCCGTGGTGAGGTCTGGGCGATGTCCCTGGTCGAGCGGTGCTCGCGCGCGGTGCCATGGCCAGCGACGGATCGCGCGACCGCGATCGCCCAGCGCAAGATCGCCGATCTCACCAGCGACGCCCGCCTCGGCGAGCTCCTCGTGCGCGAGCTGATGCGGTGGGCGGCGCGCTGGTGGAACGCGGCGCCGCTGCGCGCGTGACTACTTGGTCTTCGCGGGCGGCGCCTTCGCGGGCGGGGCCACTGGCGCTTCGGCGTCCGTCGACGTTGTCGGCGCGACGTACGAGCCGGGATGGAACGTGAGCGGATAGGTCACGGTGACCTCACCGCTCTTCGGCTTCGGGAACTCGATCGCCTTGAGCACGCCAGCCGTGCACGTCTCGACGTTGGTGTTACCGAGCCCGCTCGCCGTCGACGTCGTCACGACGCCCTCCACGCCGATCGTGAACGCGAGCGTCACGGTGCCCTCGAGCCCCCGGGTCTGCAGCAGCTCCTTCTCGTAGCAGTACTGGAGCCTCAGGATCTGGCGCTTGAGGTAGCGGCGGAGGATCGCCTTGTCGAGCGTACCTTTCACCGTGGGCGCGCCGAGCTTGGCGGTCGGCACGACGATGCCGCGGCGTCTGGCGGTGCTGCCGTCGTAGCCGACGCCGACCCCGACGCCCGAGCCGTGGCTGATCGTCCCCACACCGCCGGCCCCCGGTTCGGCGGCCTGCGGCGTCGCGTTCGTCGGTGCCGGCGCGGGCGCGACCGCGGGAGAGACGACGAGCGGATAGCTCACGACGACCTCGCTGTCACCCTTCGGCTTCGGGAAGTCGATCGCCTTGATCACGTCGGCCATGCACGACTCGACGTTCGTGTTCGTGAGGCCACTCGCCGTCGACGTGGTCACGCGGCCATCGGTACCGATGGTGAACCCGACGGTGATCGTGCCGCCCTTCAGGTCGGGTGTCGCGAGCAGCTCCCTCTCGTAGCAGTACTGGAGCTTCTGAGCGTTGCGCTTGACGTATCGACGGATGATCGCCTTGTCGAGATCGCCGGTCACCGTGGGTTGACCGATCGAGACATTGGGCACCGCCGTCGAGCGGCGGCGCATTCCGCCGTAGCCACTCCCCGTGACTCCGCCACCGATCGTGCCGTAGCGGCCGGTGCCGATCGTTCCCCAGCCCGCGCCGCCGCCGCCAGGAGTGAGCCCCGACCTGCCGACGCTGTAGCCGCCATTGATCTCGCCGACCTGGTTGCCGACGAGCCCGCCGAAGACCTCGGGGTCATTCAGGCCGCCGGTCGGCGGGGCGAACGCGCCGCGCTCGAACGCGAGCTCGTAGGTGACCGCGACCGGCTGGCCATCCTTCGGCCTGGCGAACGTCAGCTTCGCGATCGCCTGCGCGATGCAGGTCTCGACCGGCCCGACCAGGCCGGTCGCTTTCGAGGTCGTGACCTTGCCGTCGCCGCCGATCGTGAACGTCGCGGTCGCGGTGCCGACGGAGTCGGTCATCGTGTCGAGGTGCTTGGTGTAGCAGGCGACGAGCTTCTTCTTGGCGAGCTTGACGACCTTGGACACCGCGGCGGGGGCGAGCGTGCCGGTAACCGTCGGTGTGCCGAACGCGAGCGTCACCTTCGCGGGCGCTGCAGTCGCACTGCCTGCGCCGAGGAGCAGGGCGACGAGCGCGAGCTTGTGCATCGCCCGGTCATGCCACCCCCGGTGATCGCGATCAAGCTGGATCAGCGGCGGTGCTGCACGAGCCAGGTCTCGATCTCTGTGCGCGTCGTCGGCGCCGGCTCCTCGAGCAGCGCCTCCTCGGCGAGCTTGCGGGCGCGCGCCTTGTCGCCGTTGCCGTCCCACAGCGCCTGCGCGAGCGAGAACTTGATCGCGCTGCGCTCGCTCGGGTTGGTCGCTTCGCCGAGCGTCGAGATGATGCCGAGCGCACGCTCCGAGATCGGGATCGACTCGGCGTGCTTGCCGCCCGCGCGGAGGATCGACGCGAGATCGACGAGGGCGGAGCTGAGGCGAGGGCCATCTTTCGGTGCGACTTCTTCGATGATCTCGAGCGCTCGGCGCGCTTCGATCGCGGCCTCGGGGAGCTTGCCCTGACCGGCGAGTGTCACTGCGATATCGGAGATCGCGCCGGCCGCTTCGAGGGAGCGTTCACCGGCGAGCCCTTCGACGAACCCGAGCGCCTTGCGGAACGCCGCGAGCGCCGGCTCCCAGTGCTCCTGGCCTTGTTCGATCCGGCCGATCCGTCCCCAGATGCCCGTGCGGATCGGATGCTTCGTGCCGTAGACGCGCTCGAACACGGCATCAGCGGCGAGCAGGTGCGTCTTCGCCTCGTCGAGCTGGCGGACCTCGATCAGCGACTGGCCGACCGTCATCCGTGCGCCGGCGACCGTCGGGTGATCCGGGCCGAGCGCGGCCTCGAGGATCGTAAGCGCCGTTCGAGCGGCCGCGACGGCCTCGGGCCCTTTGTCCTGGGCGACGAGGAGCTGCGCGAGCTGGCCGTGGGCCGCGCCGAGGTTCTTGTGATCCGCGCCGAGCAGCGGCGTCAGCATCGCGATCGCCTTGCGCTGCGCCGCCTCGGCCTCGGCGAACTTGTACTCGGCGCCGAGCACCTGCGCTTCGTCCATCCATAGCTTGGCGTCGAACACCGGATTCGCGCCGCCGATGCGGGCGATCTTGGCGCGCGCGAGCTCGATGTTGCGGTGCGCGTCGGCGTACTCGCGCTCCTCGGTCTGGAGGTTCGCGAGCTCCTCGAGCGCGAGCGCGGCCTCGAAGTCACGACCGAGCGTCTCGGCCAGCGTCTGTGCCTGCTGCAGCACGACCTTGACCTCCGCAGGCGGATCGACCTTCGCGCGCAGCTGGCCGAGCTCGAGGAGGACCGCGAGCTCCAGTCCGCGGTCCTTGGACGCACGCGCGGACTCGAGGAGCGGGCTCGCGGTCGCGATCGCGTCCTTGTACTTGCCGGTGACCGACAGCGCCTTGACGCGGCCGAGCTGCGCGGTCTGCTCCTTGGTCCGCGTCGCCGGCACGGGGGCGAACGTCGCGTCGTCGCACGGTGTCGGATCGAAGATCGCCCACGCCGCGTCGGGCGCGCGCCGCACGGTCGCCGCGTCTGGCTTCGACAGCGTCTCGACGAGCCCGACCAGCTCACTCGTGCGCTCGGCGAGGCAGCTCTTGCGCGCGGGCTCGACCTCGGCGACGCACGCGCTCTCGGTGCGCTCGGCGAGCGTGTGCGCGTGGCGATCGAGGATGCGCTGCATGACATCGAAGTTGGCCTGCGCGCTCGCCGCACCCGTCGCGAGGAAGCCCGCCTGGACGGCCGCGCGCGCATCCGCGCCGAACACGTGGTCGACCTCGCTGGCCTGCTCGGCGCACGCCGTCGCGTGCCGGCTCTCGACGACCTTCGCGCGCACCGGGAACGCCACGAGGATCAGCGTGAGCACCGAGACCGCCGCGATCGCGATCCAGCGCAGCGTGCGGGGCGCCGCCGCGCGCCGCAGCGCCGCGAGCAGGGCAGGGACATCCGCGAAGCGGTCACCGGGCGCCGCCGCGAGTGCGCGCTCGAGGACCGCCACGACGCGAGCGGGAACCGCGGCCCGCGCGGGACGCTGGACCTCGTGTTTGTCGATCGCGACGCTCAGCGCACCGAGGGTCGCGCCGTCGAACGGGCGGCGTCCGAACAGGCACTCCCACGCGACGACGGCGAACGCGAACTGATCGCCCCGCGCGTCGACGGCGTCGCCGGCGAGCTGCTCGGGCGGCATGTACGCCGGCGTGCCGAGGACCGTGCCCTCGATGGTGATCGGCGCCTCGAGGGTGGTCGAGGACTCCATCGGTGTCCCGGCGGCGTGATCCGCGCGCGCGAGTCCGAAGTCGCTGACGCGCGGCCGGCCATCGCTGCCGACCAGTACGTTGTCGGGCTTGAAGTCGCGATGCACGAGCCCCGCGGCGTGGGCGGCGGCGAGCCCGGTGCCCGTGTCGACGAGCAGCGCGATCACGTCTCGCCAGCGCCGCTCACCGGTCTTGATCCACTCGCGCAGCGTCGCGCCGCGCACGTACTCCATGACCACGTACATCCACGTGTCCACGGTGCCGACCTCGAACACGTTGACGACGTTCGGATGTGCGAGCTGCGCCATCGCGATCGCCTCGCGCTGCAGCCGGTCCGTGCTCGCGCCCGCGCGGTGCACCTTGATGGCGACGTTGCGATCGAGCTTGGTGTCGCGCGCGAGGTAGACGGTACCCATGCCGCCGCGCCCGAGCAGCGACGTCACGCGATAGCGATCCGCGATCGTCAGCCCGAGCAGACCCTCCGGGTCGCCGCCCTGACCGGGCGCAGGCGCAGGCAAGGTGACGCCAGCGACCGACACACCCTGCTGCGACCCGGGCCGCGAGCCGAGTGCGAGGCCGACGACCTCGCGGCACTTGTCGCAGGAGTCGAAATGGACCTCGAGCTCACTGACGGCCGCGGGATCGAGCGCGTGCTCGATCATCGCTGCAAGTACGTGGTCGTCCGGGCACTCCATCGTCCACCGGAACTAACACCACCCCCGAGGCAGAGTCAGTCGAAAAATTGGAGCGCGCCACCGCTGGGCAGGGACGGCGCGTTTCGCCGCCAGATTGCCGCGTCGTGACGAGCTGTCGCCTGGCGTTGGCTAGAACGCTGGGCAACAGACCGGGTAGTGAGGGTCGGAGTCTCTCAATCTCCGACGACGAACTTTAGTGACCCCATCGGGACTTGAACCTCAAAACCGAGTAACCACACGGCGAATAGAAACAGCGACTTCGCACGATCACGGGTGGTTACCCGCTAGTTCATCCCGTCCTGTCCCGACCGATACCGGCCCTACTGGCCGGTTTTCGGTTTTCTGGGCAACAGCTGGGCAACAGGTTCCTCCCGATGGCCGACGCAACCGCCGGAGGTTTGCTCCGATACGAGAGCATGCCCAGTGATGCCCTGCTGGAAGCCTGGTCTACGTCCCCGTTCTGGATCTTGGATCCGGTCCTGACCGACCTCGGGATCATCGCGATGTGCTCCATCGTGAACGCCCCGACGCATGGCCGGTGTTCGCCCAACAGGTCGAGGCAGGCGCCCACTGGGAAGCGAGCAACAGGCCCAGACCCTAGGGTGCAGCTGGGGCGAACTGCACCATCGAATCACCGCAACGGATGTCAGCGTCACGTGATAAACCGGAGCGTTGCTTTCGGGACTGTATCGATACGCAGTCGATCACTTCACCCGTGGTCGACCTCCACGGTGCACCCCTTCGTCGGCGAAGGGATGAAGAAGCCTACCGAGAGGCTGCGCAGTCGTCTGCGAATGCGGGCAGCTCGTCAGCTCTGGCAGCGTAAGCGGCGCCGGCACGATGGTGACCTCTACGGCGAATCGGTGCGGGTACGGAACTTCGAGTTCCCGTCGCTGCCTTCGCTCCCGCATCTCGTCGATACACGAGAGGTGGTTCTGAAAGGTGACATCGATCTGATCAAGTCATTGGACACTGCACTGCCCCAGCTG